>JACMLN010000110.1 GCA_014379585.1 Gloeobacterales cyanobacterium ES-bin-313
ATATATTTCTAGGTTTCTGACAGGCTTGAACGATCTGCTGGGTACAATCGCGGGAGTGACGATCCGAATAGGCGACGATGATCGAGGCTCAGGCGCTCCGCAAATCCTTTAAAAATGTCCCTGCTGTTCAAGGGGTGAGCTTTGAGGCAAGAGATGGGCAAATCACGGGTTTGCTAGGGCCAAATGGTGCTGGCAAAACGACGCTACTGCGAATGCTTTATACGGTTTTCAAGCCTGACAGCGGCACAGCGATCATCGACGGTTTCGATATTTGCCGTGAAGCTCAGAAAGTCCAATCTCGGATCGGGGTCTTACCTGACAGTCGAGGTCTATACCCACGACTCACAGCCCGCGAAAATATTCGGTACTACGGGCGGCTCCACGGCATGCGAGGACTCGCCCTCGAATCTGTGATTGCTGACTTGGCCAAACTTTTGGAGATGCAGGATTTTGCAGATCGGCGCACGGAGGGCTTCTCCCAGGGGCAAAGATTGAAAGTTGCCATTGCCCGTGCCCTCGTTCACGGACCACAAAATGTTCTGCTCGACGAACCCACGAATGGCTTGGATGTGATGAGTACCCGTGCTCTGCGCACCGTGATCCGCAGGATCCGAGATGAAGGCAAGTGCATCTTATTTTCAAGCCATGTGATGCAAGAGATCTCTGCCCTCTGCGACCACATCGTTGTCATCGCCCGTGGCCAAGTCGCAGCATCGGGCACCCCCGATGCCCTCCGCGAAGCTACCGGGCAAAGCAACCTTGAAGATGCTTTCGTCGCAGCAATTGGCTCAGAGGAGGGTCTGAGTCTATGAAAAGCACAGGTTCCCTAGCGCGGATCGCCGTTGTCTTCGCCAAAGAAGTTCAAGACAACCTTCGGGATCGCCGTACTCTGCTGGCGGCTTTGCTCACCCCACTCACTGGGCCGCTCACCTTGGCTTTGGTGCTGTTTTTGCTGAACCGCAGTGTCGCGGGGGAAGGAGATAAGCCGCTTATTTTGCCGATTGTCGGCAAAGAAAATGCCCCGCAATTGGTCGCTTTTTTGGATGCCCAACCGGGAATTGAGATTCTGAGCGTAAACGAAAATCCAGAAAATGCGGTGCGCTCAGGTCGTTACGATGCTGTGATCCGCATTCCTGTCGATTTTGCGAAAGCGCTCCGTGCAGCCCAACCTGCCCCTGTCGAGATTATCCAAAATACTAGCCAGCAAGCAGCCTTTGGCACTGTCAGCCGGATCCGCAGTCTGCTCAACGCCTACAGCCGTCAAATTGGCAGTTTGCGTCTGCTGGCGAGGGGAATCAATCCAGCCATCGTCCAAGCCCTCGCCATCGAAAATGTCGATGTGGCCAGTGCTCAGGGCAAAGCAGGCTTCATTCTCGGTTTGATGCCTCTTTATATTGTGTTGGCTGCTTTTATTGGTGGTTTCTACGTGGCCATCGACACAACTACTGGAGAGCGCGAACGGGGATCCCTCGAACCGCTTGTGATCAATCCCATTCAGCGCTGGGAACTACTGGCTGGAAAACTAGCGACGACCCTCGTATTCACTTCAGTCGTCGTGCTTGAAACCTTGACAGGCTTGGCCTTGACGATCAACTTCCTACCTGTAGACGACCTCGGATTGAAACTCAGTCTCGCCCCTTCGACGTTCGTTGGCTTGTTCTTGATTACCCTGCCGATTATTCTGCTGGCTGGGGCTACCCTCACCTTGATCGCCTCGTTTACCCGCAGTTTCAAAGAAGCCCAGAGCTACTTGACCCCGATCTTCTTGATTCCGACCATGCCGAGTTTGCTTGTCGCTTTCTTGCCCCAACAGTCAACGTGGTGGTCGGCATTGATCCCGATTTACTCCCAACAATTGTTTATGAACCAGCTCCTAAAAGGCGAAAGTCTTCAGTTTGTCAGTGTTCTGGTGGCTTCTGGTGTTACTCTGGCTGTCGGAATCGCTGTTGCATTCGCGGCGGTGCGGATCTTTGAAGGCGAAGAGGTCGTCTCAGGTCGTTAAAGTGCCGAAATCGTTTCAAGCTTAGGGAGAGAAGACTTTGTTGGCGATCATCCTAAAAGCTTTCGGAGTCGTTGCTGGTCTCGGTTTGACCAGTTACATTTTGGGTCTGCTTTCCTGGAATACCCGTTTCAAAACCCTGGCTCCATTCTTTCTTTCCAGCATTGCAACGATTGGTTTACTTTTTTGGGCACTCAGCACACCTGAAAGCTCTTTCCTGAAAGTGATTGCAACTTTTCTCGGAAGCTGGTCAATTTCCTCAATCGTTGAATACCTGATCCATCGCTATGTGCTTCACTATCCTGGCTCCCGTGGAAAGTTTGAAAAGCTGATTTATGAGCTACACGAAAATCATCACGACGATGCAAAAGATCTTTCGATTCAGTTTATTTCTTTAGCCATAAGTGTCCCACTTTTTGTTTTAGTTGGCTCTGGAATTATTCATGTTTTAGGTGTGCAAATTGGTGCTTCTCTCATCGCTGGTATGACCTGCCTCTATGGCTACTACGAATGGGTTCACTATGCTAGCCACAACCGCAAAGCCACGACTCCCTGGCTGAAATGGCAACAGAAATATCACCGTGTTCATCACTTTCAAGATGCCAACTGTAACTACGGAGTGACAAATCCTCTCTGGGATGTTTGCTTCGGAACCTACGCAGGCATTCAGCGCAAAAGTCCACGGGAAGCTGGTTGATAGGTTTTCAGAATCCTCGGAGAAAGAAGATGATCGTTGTTTTTGAAACTGAGCGTCTGATCGTTCGCCACATCGATGTAGAAGCTGACCTAGAGTCCTACTTTGCGATGAACAGCGATCCTGAGGTGATTCACTTTATTCGCTCCGGGAAAGTGATCGAAAGCTTAGAGAAACAGCGCGAAGAGTTGAATGCTCTGGTAGAACGCTATGCGCTTCGCAACAATGGCTCTGGGGGGTGGCCTATGGTTTCCAAAGAAAGCAATCGAGTTGTTGGCACTGCTATCTTGAATCAGATCCCACTCACTGGTGGCGAACTCAGTGATGATTGGCAAGTCGGCTGGCATTTACGGCGAGACTGTTGGGGAAAAGGTTACGCCACCGAAGTTGGTAAAGCCCTACTTACCCACGGTTTTACTGTGTTGAAAAAACCAATTTTGCACGCTGTCGTCGATCCTCTCAACCACGCCTCGCGGCGAGTCACCGAACGCTTAGGCATGACCTTCATTGAGCGCACTAGCAAGTACTACGACCTTGAACTCGATCACTTTCAAAAGTTGCCAGGATGAATGCCTTGCTAGGGCATTCATCTGATGTCTCGAAATGGTTCCGACCTAGCTTTTTGCTTTTAAGGGCTAGGCGTTGAGACAGCGGGGGCTGGAGTCGGAGCCGGGGTCGCAGTCGGCAACTGATTGGTATAAACCTTTGAGGGCGAGCGCGGAATCGCTGCTTTGGTGAGTTGCTCATCTTCCATCTGCAATAGTTCTGGAACAGTCACAAAGCTATAGCCTTGCTGTTTCAATCCTGCGATGATTTTAGGAAGAGCCTGCACGGTTGGGTGCTTACCACCACCGTCGTGCATAAGCACAACAGCACCCGGTCGAACGTGGGTTAAGACGTTTTTGACCTCCATCTCTGGAGTCGTTTTGCGCTGATCGTCACCAGAGACATCATTCCAAAGGACAATGCTGTACTTGCGGGAGGCCGCATAAGCAGCCAAGCCGTTGCTGAGTTTGCCTCCAGGTGGTCGAAACAGTTCGGGTTTCACGCCAACTGTCTGAATCATCAGATTGGTTGTGTTATCGATCTCCGCTTGGGCAACTTTTGGACTCATGCGAGCGTAAGGATGATTCCAACTGTGATTGCCGAGAACATGGCCAGCTTGGGCAACGGATAGCAATAGTTCAGGGTGGTTGTGGATCGAACGACCTAGACAGAAAAACGTCGCTTTGATATTTTCTTTTTGGAGAATATCGAGGATGGCGAGGGTGCTCACAGGCCAAGGACCATCGTCGAAGGTGAGGGCAACAACCTTCTGGGTGAAGACTTCTGTGGCACCCTTAAAGGTCTTGCCTTGATAGCGCAAAGGCAGGCTTGAAGTGTTGACAGGTGCAGCCGGTTTCGCAGCGACGGGCACAGCTTTGACAATCGGTTTAGCCGGTGGAGGGGTGACTACCACAGGAGTCGGAGCAACGGGAGCCGGAGCAGGTTTTTGGGATAAGAAATACCAGAGTCCACCGCCAATCGCCAAGACAGGCAAGCCGATCAGTGCTAACTGACCAAACGGCCTTTTTTTCTTTCGCATGAATATAGACACTTGACGCTCCCAGGGGTTCGCTCAAAGCTATCTTCACCGATGTTTGCGATTCTGACTAGAGCTTCCCTAAAATTGGGGGTGAGGCAAGGCAGAGGAGCCTGAAATCGCCTTCAGTACCAGAAATTCTTGCAGGGCAAACCGTGCTGCGCCCTTGTTTCCAAATTTATGAACCTAACCAAACTTCTAGGCCAGACCTACCCGATTCCCTGATGTGCTTAGAGGGGCAGTGGGCGATCTTGGGTCTACAGACAGGAGTTTTAGGTATGACCTCACCCTTAATCGATTTCTCCAATCGGATCACCGAAGCCGTAGAGCAATCTGGCAAAGCGATTGTTGCGGTCAATGCCCGCCAACGTTTCCCTTCCAGCGGCATTCATTGGCGACCCGGAATCGTCGTCACAGCCGATCACGGACTCAAGCGCGATGAAGAGATCTCTGTGACCCTACCAGGAGGAAGTACCCGTGGAGCGACCCTGGTTGGTCGGGATCCAAGTACAGACTTGGCTGTACTGCGTATCCCCAACGAGTTGCCTGTAGCCGATATTGGCGATTCTCAAAGTTTGCGCGTTGGTAGTCTCGCCCTCGCCGTTGCCAGTACAGACAATGGCAACTCGGCAGTCAGCATGGGTGTCATCAGTGCCCTGGCTGGATCGTGGCGGACGTGGCGTGGTGGACAAGTCGATCAACTGATTCGGCTGGATCTCAACCTCTATAGCGGCTTTTCGGGGGGTGCCTTGGTCAGTGCCGAAGGCCAAGTGCTGGGCATGGTGACAGCTGGACTCTCCCGAAGTACAGCCATTGCTCTACCTGTGGCGACAGTAAACCGTGTTGTGGATCAACTGGTGCAGAAAGGGCGGATTGCCCGTGGTTACTTGGGGGTCGGCATGCAGCCTGTGCGCTTACCTGAGAGCCTCAAGCAGTCCCTCAACTTAAATAGTGATGGAGGAGTGATCCTGGTAAGCCTTGAAAACGATGGGCCCGCAGCCCGCTCCGGAGCAATGATCGGCGATATTGTCGTCGCTTTCGACAGCGAAACCGTCGGCGATACCGAAGATGTTTTGGCATTGCTGACCCCAGAGCGCATTGGCATGCCTATCCCTGTCGCTATTGTCCGAGGCGGAACGGCAGCGATCTTGACGATCACGATCGGCGAACGGCCTCGGAGGGAGCGATGAATACAGCCTTAATCGCAGCGGCAGAGGCGCTCAAGCAGGTGACTGTACAGATCCATTCTGGTCGTGCTGGAGTTGGATCAGGGGTGATCTGGAGTGGCGACGGTCTGATCGTCTCCAACGCCCACGTCGTTCGTAGTCCTTATCCAGAGATCATTCTGGCCAATGGGAAGAGGCTGAAAGGGACATTGATTGCTCGGGACAAGCAACAAGATCTAGCAGCCGTGCGCATTGAGGCTTCCCATCTCGATACGGCCCAATCGGGGACAAGCACGCCCCTCAAACCCGGTTCTCTGGTGATGGCCTTCGGACATCCCCTCGGTGCGACCAATGCTCTCAGCCTCGGTATTCTCCATCGCACCACTGAAGCTTGGCTGCAGGCGGATATTCGACTCGCCCCTGGGAACTCTGGTGGCCCCCTTGTCGATGCCCAAGGCCATGTGATCGGCATCAATACAGCGATCGTCGGTGGTCTTGGCCTTGCCGTTCCCGTTGAAGCCGTTCTCCAATTTCTGAAAAGACTTGCACTCGGGCAGGCAGTGGCGTGATCCAGGTGCTTGTCGCTGCTACTTCAGCCATCTTGCAGGCAGGGCTAGAAGCGCTGATCCAGACGAGTCCTCACTTGCAACTTGTGAGTAGTACGAGAGATCTCACCCAGGCAATCAACATTTTGAAACCTGATGTGGTGCTTGTCGCTCAAGATGGCCAGGAGGATGAAATGCTCGATGCGTGGAATGGATCGTCCCTCATCTTGCTCAGCGATCACTGGGCACCGGAAGTGCTACGCGCAGGGGTCAAAGCAATTCTTCCTTTAGATTCCTCAGCCAGTGAGATCGTCGCAGCGGTGGAAGCAGTGGCGGCAGGGCTAATCGTGCTCCACTCGGATTTCAGTGAAAGATTCTTTCAGAACGTGCCATCAACGCGCTCTATACCGACTCAAACCCTAACCCCTCGTGAAGTTGAAGTGCTCAGAATGCTGGCTGAAGGCACGGGCAATAAAACAATTGCTTCTCGCCTTGGCATTTCTGAGCATACGGTCAAATTTCACATTGGTTCGATCTTTAGCAAGCTCGGGGTTTCCAATCGCACCGAAGCCGTAACTTTAGGGGTGCGACAGGGGCTAATTTTGCTTTAAAAAGAGGGGCAGGTACAAGACCTACCCCCCCTCTTTTAGATCTCAAGCTACTGAGCAATGACGCTCAGTCGGCTCGGTGCTTCTGTGCGCCCGTTCTGGGTGATCACCCGAATCGAACCCGTTGTGGCAGCATCTGGAACCACGACATTGATCGTCGTCGGCGTGATATCGATCACCCGTCCATCCATTTCACCACCAGCAGTGCTAAAGCGAACTGTAGTTTTTCCAGGATTGGGGTCGAAGTTGGCTCCCGTGAGCGTCACTGTCTTGCCAATCGAGGCGGTCGTCGGCCCTGTAAATACTTGGGGTGCAGAACTGCAACTTGGATACTTGAAGGAACCGATGCGGGTGCGCCAAGAAGAAGCACTCGTTGACTGATAGTACTCAGTGGTGTAGTAGAACGTGCAGTTGTCTACAGGGTCTACAACCATGGTGGAGTAATCGCCCCAGCGGTTCGAGCTACTTGTCTGTGAGCCAGACCCAGCGAAGAGGGTCGCTTCACCTTGACCAAACGTGCCGAGGGCATCGGTCGTCAATCGACCCGCATAGCGAATTTGCGGATTGATTGAAGAACTTGAGGCGCTGTAGCCAAGGGCAATATTGCCCGACCCGTCAGAAGCGATACTACCCATCCAGCGAGAGGTCGAATCAGGAGCGTAGGTGCCTTGCTGAAAGATGGTGTAGCCACCGCCTGTATTGCGCAACTCGTACCAACGTGGTGCAGCAAAGCTACCTGAAACACCTGGATTGACCGAATGGTTGAGAACCAGAGACTGATACGTCCCCATATTTCGGTAAGCGAGGCGATACATCAGGCGATCCCCAATGGCATCAATCCGGCGGAACGTCCCCCCCTGTGGAATGCAAGCACGCGATCCAACAGTGACGCAGTTGATCGGGGTAAAGGCGGCGAGTGTCGGTGGCTTAAAGACCAGATTGGGTTGACCGGCCAGACCAAACGTTGAATTGGCTGGAGTCGTCCAATCGACCTTGAATTCCCAAAGCGCCAGTTGATCTGTCGGGAAACCAAAGCTAGAGTCATCGACCTCAGCAAAGTAACCAGGGGTACCAGTTGGTGGCACTGCGCCATCCACATCTGAAGGTAGAACGCCACCGAAGTTGGGGTTAGCGGATTCCAAATCGAAGTAAATCAGTCGGGCTGGTTGTCCAAGCAGCATCTTATCCCGCTCAAAAGCCCAGATCCCAGCACCAGCGAAGCTTTGCCCGTTTAGAAACTGGTTAGAGGTCATAAAGTATGACCCAGGCCAGACGGACAATTTGGAATAGTCGTTGAATTTATTGTTACTCACAATAAATTCGTAACGATAGTAAGTGCCAGTTGGATCGGGAGTTGTCGAAATCGCAAAACATTGGCGATAAGGGCCAGAAGTTGAACTGGTGAACGCCCATTGACTGAACATCCAACGGTTCGCAATCGGATCGTAAAGAACAATCACATCACCATTGTTGGTCGTCTCGCAAAGACCACCGAAACCTGCCCAAAGTGCATTGCCATTAAATGGACCAGCGAGGGTAGCACCGGCTTTACTAAAGACAGAGTAGGAAAGATTGACCCATTGAACAATATTGTTAGGTCCGACATCCATACTGGTATCGGGAGGCAAAACACCGTTGCGGTTGTTGACACCATCGAAAGTTAAAATTGGAGTAGGAATATTCGCTACACCTGGTGCAACTTGAACCACCGAATCGCCAACTTGCTTGGCATCCGGTCTGATTGTCTTGATCTTGCGCAGTGTTTCCTCATCAAAATCGACGAGCTTTCTGTTTGGAATTTCTCTGTCTCCAGAGACTGGAGTGTTAATTTTAAGTGTGCGCAGGGCTGGGGAAACATCATTTTTGACTGAGCGAATAACTGTGGGCTTTAGCTCTTGCAAAGCAGGGCCAGGTGGCGACAGATCTGGTTTGGCTTGAGCCGCACCAGCACCGAGCATCAAGCAACTGAGAGCGAGCATCCACCCCCGATTAGCCAGGGGCTTCGGAGATGCTTTTGCAAATTGAGAAGAAAAATGCATTGCGTATCCTAATTTTCTACAAATATGCAACAGAATGATACCAGACACGCGGCATAATTTTCGTTCAGTCCAAACCTTGAAAAATCAGTATTTTCACGCAGCTACTCTGCTTTTGGTACAGAACTCGCAATGAGCACAGCGCAAGGTGCATGATGCATTACATAATTACTCGTACTGCCAAGAACCATTTCTTTGAAGGTGGAATTGCGACGACGACCAGTGGCGATTAGATCCGCTCCCCAAGAGCGCGCTAGCTCACAGATCTTACGGCCAGCATTGCCCGTTGGTTGAGAGAACTCGACGACAACTCCCGCTTCGATGGCTGCATCCGTTCGAGACTTCAAGAGAGCTAAGCCCTTCTTCTCGTAAACATCCCACTGCTCTAAATACACTTTGAGGGGTCGGTCATCGAGAATCTGCGAGAAGTCGAGAATTTGCGAGAAAGGTAACTTCGGTGCGTCTTCTTCATCGGTGGAGAGGACATGGACGAGCATCAAACTACCTCCTGTCGCCTTTGCGAGTATAAGGGCTTCCTCAAATGCTTTTTCGCTACTTGCAGAGGTGTCTATCGAAACCAGAATTTTCTGAAACATATTTTTTGCCTAACCATCAGTTACAGGTAAGCAGCAAAGATCCCCAGAATGCAAGCCAGGCTCCAATACATGGACAAATGTTTATATTTGGAGGATACTTTCTGAAGAACATTTAAAGACTGCAATAACTTCTGCTTTACGATCTCAGAGGAAGCAACGTCTTAGTGCTGATAGAAGGTCTCTAGAGCATCTCTGGTGCCAACGAAGCGCCAATGCCAAGGCTCGTAGCTGACTCGATCAGGGTTGTCCTTGGCAAAAGACATTTGAAATCCATACTTGGCACCGTAGGCTTTGAGCCAAGTAAAAGCGGGGGTCTGCTCGAAACTGAGTTTGGTGTTGGTTTCCAGTTTGGTACCGTCGCCAAAATCGATGGCGTAGCCCGTGTGGTGTTCCGAGTAACCGGGAGGTGCATTGATTGTGGTTGCGGATTCGGCAGAACCTAATTTACCGAGTTGGCGGTCGTAGAGTTCTTGCTGGTAGCGCTCGCTGCGAAAACCGGAGATTGGTACCAAAACAACACCGTCGCGCCGTGCTGCTTTGATCAGGGCACGGTACTGGTCGAGGGCACCACGATGAATAGCGACTGGGGCACTCCCTTGAAAACCTTGGACAGAAACAAGCTTGCTGCGGTTGACTTCTTTATAGCGGCGATGCCCCAGCAACGTATCGTCTGTGGGTGTAGAAGCGGTCGGCAAGAGAGCGGCAGTTTGCACGGGAGGCACCGCACCACCGAGAAGCTTCGTGGCTCCGAATCCTCCACCCAACAGCAAAATTCCCACCCCCATCGCCAAAGCGAGGGGGAATTTTGGACTGATTGGCACCGAGGGGAGAGGCTGGGGAGTAGCAGCGCGTTGGAGAATCGGAATATCTTCGAAGTCACTCATGGTTGATTAGAGAAGTCCAAGTGCTTTGCGCACTTCCGCAACGTGGGTATCAGGTTTTACTTTCGTAAAAACGTGACTGATTTTAGCGTCACCATCGACGACAAAAGTGCTGCGTTTGACACCCATTGAGGTTCGACCCATGAATTTTTTCTCTCCCCAGATCCCAAAAGCTTTGGCGAGGGTGCCCTCGACATCAGCCAAGAGTGGAAAAGGCAGGGAAAACTTCTCAGTAAATTTTTGGTGGGAGCGAATATTGTCGGTACTCGCTCCAAAAACAGCGAACCCAGCCTCGACAAATCGGCTGTAATCGTCCCGGAAACTACAGGCTTCCGTGGTACATCCCGGTGTGTTGTCCCGTGGATAGAAGAACAACACGAAGGGTTTACCTGCCAAAGAGGCCAGGGAGACTGCGTTGCCGTTCGTGTCCTGGAGGTCAAAGTCCGGAGCCGCATCGCCGATATTGAGAGGTTGGTCAGCCACTAGACACCTAACCCAGCGAGGATGTCACCGGCATGAGAAGCCGTGTTGACGGTTGTATAGACCTGGGCAACGGTACCTGCCTCATCGATCACGTAGGTAACGCGCTTGGCGTAGCCACCACCATCGACATCAAAGCCCTTGACCAATTGGCCATTCACATCAGCGAGTAGAGGAAAAGGCAAAGAGTACTTGCTCGTGAACGCCTGGTGGGACGCTTCGTCGTCCATGCTCACACCAAACACACCAATCCCTTGGGCCTGGTAGCTCGCCCAGTTGTCCCGAAAGGAGCAGGCTTCTTTCGTACAGCCTGGGGTGTCATCTTTGGGGTAGAAGTACAGGACAAATTTTTTGCCTGCTAGAGATGCCAAGGAAACTGGGTTGCCGTGGGTGTCTTTAACCGAGAAATCCGGTGCTTTATCTCCGACTTTCAGTGCCATCGCAATCTTGCTCCGTTCAGTAAACCTTACCTATCATATCGGAGGCTCCCTAGTACGCTAATCTAGAATCTCAATCTCTTCTACTCTATGCTCACTTGGACTGCTCTTAAGCGGTACGAAATTTCACCAGCATTGCCTCACTTGCCGCCTCTGCATCTGCATCGCGCCCTGCGGGGAGCACTCGTTTTTTGTAGTCTCCTGCTGACGACTTGTGCAGCCCAGGGCTACATCGATACGGTGCTTTTTTTGGTGACTTTCGATCAAGAGCATGGTCAGGTGAGCTTTGAACCCGTCGTCGAGATCGCAAAGGGGCAGTTCAATTCACCGCAAGCCAATCCGGCCTTTGCCCAGACTTATCTCAACAATCGCCTCTATCCGCTCTATCAACAGGGACAACTTGTGGGCCGCGTGCAGTCCAATGGTCTGGCAAGCTTCGGCTGTTCTGAGGTGCAAAACCGGGCTGAGTTGCAGACCACAATCCCTTTGATCGCGACCAGCAGCCACCCCCAAAAGACGATCTATTTTTTGGCCAGTTCTGCCCTACTGATGGATGGGCCTGTCGCCCTCAAACCCCTGAGTGATGCAGACCGCAATCAGTTGCAGGACTTCGGACGCGGGCAACTCAAAGCCTTGGGTCTTTCTGAGGCAGAACTCCAAAAAGCCTTGCTCACCGATGCGGCGCGGGTTGACCTTGGGGGAGGGACGGTGGGTCTCGTGGGCACAGTTAGTTTATTGGCGGACTCTGTCAATACTCCCGGTGCCACCGTGTTCATGATTCTTGAAAAAGAACCCCAAGGCTGGCAGCCAAGCTTAGTGGTACGCAAGCGCTTCAAGAGCGTTTATGGAGAAGATTTTGAAGGAATGCAATTTAGAGATGCCCTAGACTTAGACCGCGATGGCACGCCAGAATTAATTCTAGAGGTGCTGCGCAACGAGAATTACCAGTTCCAGGTGTTGAAGCGCAGCGGCAAAAGTTGGCAGGCGATCTATACAGGGGGAGGCGGGGGATGCTGAGTCGATGGCTTTACGGCAGCGGAATGCTGCTGTCAGGCATCTTGCTTGGTATTCGCGTTTGGAGACAGCACACCTCCGATACAGACTGGCTCCTCGTCGCTTGGTGGAGTTTTTACCAACAAGATTCAGGAACCGTCGTCTTTGGTGGACTGCTGCTTTTGGGACTATGTTGGCTCAGTGGGCTTGTCATGCGCCAAGCGGTCGAGCAGGGCTGGTTTGGGCCGGAAGAATCGATTCTCTTGGATCGACCTTTGCAGTTCTGGTACGGCCTTTCGGTTGGGATGTTGGTGGTCTTTGCCTTTACTGCTATCGCCTATTGGTTGCAGCGGCATATTTTTTAAGGGAGGTTGATCGTGCTAGCCGAAAACATTGAAGAAACCCTTCGCGTTCAGCTTCAGGCTTCTTTTATTGAAGTTGAGGATGAAAGCGCGCTCCACGCAGGCCATGCAGGGGCGCAGGGTGGTGGTGGACATTTCGTAGTCACCATCGTTTCTGAACAATTTGTAGGCTTGCCGTTGATCAAGCAACACCGCCTGGTCTACGCGGCTCTTGCCGAAAAAATGGGGGGAGCCATTCACGCCCTCTCCCTCAAAACCTTTACCCCCGACCAGTGGCAACAGTCCTGAAAAATCAGGATTACCCTGGGTATTAGTGCGGCCTTGATGATGGAACAACTACTGTACCTGGAGATTCCAGCTCCGACCAATGAGGTCGCTAACTGGCTTAGAGAGAAATTCTTTCCGCTGGTTGGCAGTAAGACCAATACCCAAGACGGCTTTCGGCTCGTTGCCCAGCAGGATGCGCAAGCTTACGAATGGGTCTGTTTTGTCTGGGAACTGCAGCGCACCACCTACCTCAAAGTGTTTCGTTGGCAGGGGGGACGGCATCCCCAGGAGACTGCGTGGCTTGCAGACTTAAAGACCAACATTCACAAAACCTTTCCGCCTCTCTACCCAGCCCTGCCTGACATTGATCTGGCACACCAGTCGATCTTCGATGCCCTTCGGCCCTACTATCCCCTCACCGTCCACTACTTTCAGACCAAGATGGCCGATGGCGAGTACGCCCTCAAGCGTGTCTACTGGTGGGAGAAAACCTGGCGCGAAGGCGTGGTCAACGCCCGTCCCCCCGAACCTGTAATTTTCACCCAAAAGCCTGATCAGCTACCAGAACAAACTTTTGATCTAATCTACTGCGGTGCGGCCCTCGGTGCCATTCATGCCGCCGCCATGGCCCGTCTGGGGTATCGGGTCGCCATCGTCGAACGTGGACCTTTTGCTGGCATGAACCGGGAATGGAACATCTCCCGCAGTGAGTTGGAGAGCCTCGTCGCCCTTGGCCTGTTCAGTCGCGCCGAAATCGAAGGGATGATCCTCAGGGAGTATACAGACGGATTTAACAAATTCTTTGATGGCAATACCCCTGTGCGGGCCAAGGGCAAACTGTTGCACTCGCCGACGGTGCTCAATATTGCCATCGACGCGGAAGTCCTCCTCAAAAAATGTGGCGAACAAATCCGCGCACGGGGCGGCGAGATTTTTGAATTTACCGAATTTGACCGACTCTACCTCTGGGATCAAGGCTTGAGTGTCGAGACCCATCAGATCAACACAGGCCAACCGATTCGCCTCGGTGGACGACTTTGCATTGACGCCATGGGTTCCGCATCGCCCCTCGCCCTTCAGATGAGTGGGAAGAAGACCTTCGATTCTGTCTGCCCCACGGTCGGCGCAGTGCTACGAGGTTTTGAACCTGGAGTGTGGGATCACAATCTCGGCGATGTCCTCTACTCCCACGGCGATATTTCGCGGGGACGACAACTGATCTGGGAACTTTTTCCCGGAAAAGGGGACGAGCTGACGTTTTATCTGTTTTACTACCACGCCGTTCATCCCGACAATCCTGGCAGTTTGCTCGACCTCTACGAAGACTTTTTTGCGATCCTGCCTGAGTACAAGCGCTGCGACCTCGAAAAGCTGGAATTCAAGAAAGCCACCTTTGGCTATATCCCAGCAGGTTCAGCAGTCTCTCGCCTCGTTGCCTTTGATCGGATCTTGTCCATCGGCGACGCAGCGTCGTTGCAGTCTCCCCTGGTCTTTACAGGGTTTGGCTCTCTCGTTCGCAATCTGCCCCGTCTGTGCGAGTTGCTTCATACTGCTTTGAAGCACGATCTACTCAAAGCTACAGATCTCGACCGGGTACGGGCATCGCAAAGCAATGTAGCAGTGACATGGCTATTTTCGCGGGCGATGATGGTGCCCACAGGCCGAATCTTGCCCCCTGAACGGGTGAATGCCATGCTCAATACATTCTTCGGTATTCTGGCCGACAGCCGCGCCGACATCGTTGACACCTTTATTAAAGATCGCCTTGGCTGGCTCGAATTTAACAAACTGGCTCTACGCGCCGCATTCAAAAATCCAGATCTGATCACTTGGAGTTTGGATGTAGTGGGCATGAGCGCTTTTGTCCGTTGGCTACCGACTTATGGGCAATTTACTTGGAACGCTTTCGTCAGTGCCGGATTGCGCAGTTGGGTACCTGGGTTGATTCGCTCGTGGCAAGAGGATTGTGAACGATACAATCCGCGTCTTTGGTATCGCTTGCTGGCGTGGAGCTACACCCTCACCTACGGGGTAGGTAGACCAGATATGGCCCAAGTGTCGATCTTGCCAGAGTAAACAGAAATTCTACGCTTTCGCGCAGCCTAGAGTAGGCACGATCCCCCTTAAGACGTAGATGTGTCCAGATAGGATGGACTTGTCCCGGCTCATGTGGCCCCCATGCACAATCCTGCTATGTCTTTACTCTTGAGTACGGGTCTGGTTTTTGCCCTCGCAAAGCCTGCCCATGCTGATATTTATCAAGGGAGTGGTCAGGTGGTCAGTGGGCCTGGCGCGGGTCAGGTTGTCTCCTTGACCGTCGATTTCGACGGCCAAAATCTGCGCACCTTGGCGGGTCCCCCTCTAGAAGGAGCCCAAAAGCGCGTCGAGGCACGGGGCGCCTCCCTGGATATCACCGTTTTTCGCGGGAATCAAGTCATCCGCTATCACTTGGTTCGCACCCGCTGAAAGCATGGCTTTGTGCAAACTTTTAGGGCAAAATAGTAAGGTGAAACTTGGCATTTTTACAGACGTTCACGGCGATTTGCTGTCCCTCCAGAAAGTTCTAACGACCCTGGAGAAGCTCGGTGTGGATGCGCTGATCTGCCTTGGCGACTTAGTGGTTCACGGTCAGCGTCCCAATGCTGTCGTCGATCTTGTCCGCACACTTCAGATTCCCACCGTGGGTGGTAACCACGACCACGGCGCGCTGCACTATGGCCGCGACCCAAATTTGGTCTTTTTTAATCCCAAGTCAGAACTGCACACAGCCTTGACCCAGCCGCTGTTGAGCGCAGAAAACCAAGCTTTTTTGGCCGACTTACCCGAATTGATTCAGCCTGCTCCAAGCGTGACTGGAGTTCACGCTGGTTATCGGGATCGCTACGCTCTCTTGTACGCACCGATCAACGTCGAGCACCTGTTTGCCGATGCGCCGACGCCGATCACCCTTTGCGGCCACACCCATCGTACGCGGATGCATCGCTTGGATGCCGGCGGCATGCTCCAGGAAGTAGATCCTTGGCAAGAACAGGATGATACCTGGACTGGCGAACTCAATTGCGCTGAGTATCGCTACATCTTGAACTGCGGAAATACTTCTCAACTCCTGTACGATCGCCTGCCCAGTGTTTGCGGCGTGCTCGATACAGCGGCCTCAACGATCACTTGGAAGCGCGTATTTTGACGGATGTATGAGCAGTATGGCGACGGATGTGATGAAGAGTAAATCAGGGGATCATGAAGATATCCTCTCGTAGTCAGTGGCCTATGTTAGACACGCAAGTTAATACAGTACGTCGTATCAAGCTGACCTACAAAACCCAGCGGGTTGCCCGCTTAAATCGCCGTATTAATGCCTGTATCGAAATCAGCATCTCGGTCATTTGCGGTTTGCTCCTCTCTGGATTTTTGATGAATTTGCTCAACTGGCACGCTCATCGAGATACCATCTCTCACGTCCTACGGGCAGGGGCTGAATTTTTGGTCACACCGTTTCAAGGCATGTTTAGTTATGCCTCGATTGCCTTTTATGGGGGCGTCTTCTCACCGATTTATTTAATTGCAGCAGTACTCTACATTTTTTGTGGGATGGCACTTTCTAGCGCAGTCCACAAAATAGTGCGATGAAATGGTTTGGGGCGCTTCAATGAGCGCCCCAGGTTGGAAGATTAGGCTTCGTCGAGGGCGGCGACCCCAGGTAGAATCTTTCCTTCTAGGAACTCCAAGGAAGCACCACCCCCCGTACTGACGTGACTGAGCTTCTCGGAGATGCCTGCTTTTTCAGCAGCAGAAGCGCTATCACCCCCACCGACGATCGTTAGGCCATCACTTTCTGCCAAGGCGTGGGCGACCGCGAAGGTGCCTTTGGCAAAACCTGACAACTCAAAGACGCCCATCGGGCCATTCCAGATAATCGTCTTGGACTTTTGAACTTCAGCGACGTAAAGTGCCTCAGTTTTGGGGCCGATATCGAGCGCCATTTGACCATCCGGAATATTCGCATCCGGAGTCACATTCGCTTCGTCCATATTGGCGAACTTGTCGTTGGTGCGGTGGTCTACAGGCAACAAAAACGTTACCCCACGCTCCTTTGCTTCGGCGACGAGAGCCAAGGCAAGTTGGAGAAGGTCAACGACGGTGCCATCTTTTTTGGTCGTACTCGTTTCACAGCGCGAAGCGCCGACGCTGTACCCCTGGGCCTTTAAGAAGGTATAAGCCATGGCACCACCGATAAAGATGGAATTCACTTTGGTGAGCATGTTCTTGATCAGTTGAATTTTGTCACTGACTTTGGCACCACCCATAATCGCAAGCACCGGGCGCTCTGGGCTTTCGAGAGCTTTACCCAAGTACTCCAGTTCTTTTTGGAGCAAAAAGCCAGCCACAGCCGGACGCAAGTAGCGGGCGACCCCTTCGGTGGAAGCATGGGCACGGTGAGCCGTTCCGAAGGCATCGTTGACGTAGAGATCCGCCAGAGCCGAAAGATTTTGGGCAAATTCAGGATTGTTTTTTTCTTCTTCGGGGTAGAAGCGGGCGTTTTCGAGCAAGAGCACTTGGCCATCGCCAAGCGCGTTGACCGCTGCTTCTACTTCTGGGCCGATCACATCGTCGGTCTTGATCACCGTTTGACCAATCAATTCACTGAGGCGCTTCGCCACAGGGGTGAGCCGCAGGCTATCATCGAACCCCTTCGGTCTTCCCAGATGGCTGACTAAGATCACCCGAGCGCCATTTTCGCGCAAGTAATTGATCGTCGGCAGTGCCGCCTGGATCCGCGTATCGTCGGTAATCGCGCCAGTTTCGTCGAGGGGAACGTTAAAGTCCACCCGTACAAGCACACGCTTGCCTTTTAAAGCCTCTTGACCAAGGCTTGCCACAGATTTTTTCGCCACAATAAGACCCTCCCAGTCCTGACGCACTCATTGTCTAGCAATGGCAGAGCAGAGTCAAAACTTCAAAGTACTAATTTGAGCAAGAGCGACGAGAATCCAGTTCCCTGCCGCCTCTTGGCCGAAAAGCAATGGACAGTAGGCAAGGGCGACTGCAGGTGCCTGCGCAAGCCACTGCTGCCGTTCTGATTCGCCTAAGTTGTGGCAGCCCTCAAGATCTTGGACAAACTGACAGTGGGCGATCACCTCTGCGGGTTCTCCACGCACAATGGCGAGGCGTTGACGACCACGGCGGTAAACGGTGTGGAGGAGTTTCGCGGATTGTGTTGCCTCGATCAGACGGTACTGCTGTTGCCAGTCACCTACAGGCAGTCCGGCTGTGTAGGCTACGCACTCAAAAGCAAGGCTGAGGGGGTCAGGGCCGGTTGAAGGGGTGCAAAGCGTGCCCAAGCGCAAGCCAAGGCGCATCGGCTCGAAGTGGCTGTAGGCAGAGGGATGGACGTAAGGCAGGGCATGGTCAGTATTCCAGGTTGCTCCGCTGACCACCAATTGCTGAATCAGCGTTGTCGTCGGCTGACAACTCTGCGTGGAGGGCATGATGGGCTTGCGGGTAGCCAAAGTTTCATAAAGATACGGGCGTTGGAGAATCCGGCCAATTTCACGGGCGATGCGATCAGCATCCCAAAACTTCGGGTCGAAGCGCAAAAGCAGACTGCCACTCGCAAGACTGGCACAGATCTGCGTCAGGCCAGGCAACATCGCGAGATCGCGCTCTAGCTGTTCAGCCCAATTGGGGTCCGTTTCTATCCCTTCCAAAGACAAGTGCAAACGCCCTGGCACGCGGTTGGCCAGTGGCTTAATGGCTATCGGCGTGTACATTTGAGTGTTGCTACTCAGGCTTGAATGGAGCCTGCCGAAATAACGATATGGTGCCAGTATGAACGCGGGGATCGCTCATTAGGCAAGGATTTGGGAATTTTTTAAGAATTAGGATGATACCTCGTTGTCATGGCAAAACAAAACCCCCAGATTTCTGAGGGTTTAGAACATGTCGTCAGGGAGAATACTGAATTTCGGTCGCTTATTCTTTGCCGAGGCGGCTACTGGTGTAATCCACCGCATCGCCAACCGTGGTAATCTTTTCGGCATCCTCGTCAGGGATCTCAATTTTAAATTCCTCTTCAAGGGCCATGACCAGTTCCACTTGGTCAAGTGAATCGGCGCCCAAATCATTGGCAAAGCTAGATGCACGGGTAACTTCAGCTTTTTCGACGGACAGTTGTTCGGCGACGATTTTGATTACGCGCTCATAAATATCGGATTCGCTCATGATTGTCTCCAAAAGAGTAGGGTTTCGGTTCACCAAGCTCCGTCGCCCGATTGCTGATAGTACACTGCTTTAGTCCTTTTTGGGCTACTCGGTGCTTAGAGAATTTGATTGGCGGTTTTGGGGAGGAAAAAGGGCAAAATGCTACAATTGCGCTAATTTCTTTGTCGTCGTCTAGCATGTTTGGCGGTCTGTTACTCATCCTCGCCGTTTTGGTTTTGGGGGGCGTGATTGCCACCCTCGGTGATCGTATTGGGTCAAAAATTGGCAAAGCACGCCTGAGTCTTTTCAACCTGCGCCCCAAAAAGACCGCTGTCCTCGTCACAATTTTTACAGGAGTGATGATTTCAGGGGTTTCGACGACTCTGATTTTGCTGGTTTCAGAACAGGCCCGGGTTGCTTTTTTTGAGTACGATCACCTCCAAACAGACCTTCAAGAAGCCCATCGCCAAAAAGAGGGAGCGCAAAAGCAGCTCCAGACCGCGCTTGCTCAGTCCCTTGAAGCCCAAAAGCGGCTCGGAGTTCTCAAAGCGCAGTTCCAATCGGCAGAGATCAGCCAGAAACGTATGGAGAAGCAGTTAGCACGCACCGACACCCAGGTGAAACTGCTCGAAGCCCAAAAGCAGAAAACGGAGATCCAGATTCTGGCCGTTGAGCGTCAAAAAGAATTGCTCAAAAGTGATGCAGTTTCCCTGCAAGCCAAGCTCAGAGTCCTCAAGGAAGAACGTAAAAATTTAATTGCCCAAAATAACCAGATCGCCTTCAAACTTGCGGAGACTCAAAAGTTAGCTCGCAATCGTACCTATAGCTTTGCAGCCACCCTTGAAACGATCCGAACGCAAGTCGATGCTTACGTCAACCAGCTTCACATCCAGGAAGTAATCTACAAACCCAACGAGCCGATCGCCGTAGTCGTCATTCCAGAGAATCTTTCTGCGGAACGCTCCCAAGAAGTGCTCAAGCAGATCCTCATTCAAGTCGAGAAAGCTGTGCGTAGCAATGGTGCAGAACCGCTACGCAATGAATCTAATGCCATTTTGATTTCTGTCGATCAAGTGCGAAGCCTCGTCAAACAGCTTGCGGAGCCAGGGGATCACGCCCTCCAAATTTATGCAGTTTCAAACTCTTTTAAGGGTGAACCTGTGCAGATTAAAGGCAGAATTTCACCCAACAAGCTCCTCTTTCGTGCCGGAGATATCCTCGCAACGCAACAACTTGATCGCGATCTGTTGGTGACGAGCGATGAAAACTTTAATCCGTTGACCGACCTTTTCAAGAGCGTTAACCTTCGAGCCCGCAGTGCGGGAATTTTCGTGACGAGGGATAACAAAGTTGGCGGGATTTCGGTCGTAGATCTCGCCACAATGATTAGAGAACTTAAGAAGCAAATTGGCGATGAACCGATCACCGTCCAGGCGATTACACCCAAAGATATTTATACGGCTGGTCCCCTCGCCCTGACCCTAGTAGCGGTGCAAAATGGAAGGGTGATCAGCAAAGCAGGCCAATGATTCTCGGCATCGATCCTGGCAAAGAAAAATGTGGTGTCGCCATCGTTGGTCTTGACCGCACGGTGCACTTGAGACAGGTGATTGCAAGCCGAGACTTTACCCAGCACGTTGATCGGCTTTTGGCAGAATTTTCCGTTTCAACGGTGGTGATCGGAGACCAGACCACCTCGCGCTTCTGGCAAACCCTGTTGCGCAGTCGTTATCCAACTCTGCGCCTGATCGCCATCGATGAACGCCATAGTTCAGAACAAGCCCGTAGTCGCTACTGGCAACTCAATCCACCCCGTGGGCTGACCCGCATGTTGCCTGAGGGCTTTCGCCTCCCCCCAGAACCCTGGGACGATATCGTCGCCCTGATCTTGATCGAGCGCTACATGGGCAGTTTGGTCGATGCCGAGCGATCCTGACGCTAGAATGTAAAGAGTTATTGAGAGCCTTAACTATGACCGTGACTTATCCGCGCAAATTTCGCGATCAGTTTGGAGCTAGAGAAATCTTGGACATCGTGGTGCGCGATCAAGAAATTCAAAATATCACTTTGAATCGTTATCGCTACTCAGAACAGCGTGCCTGCAAAGATCTGACGGGTTTGATCGAGCGCCTCAACGGTCAAAATCGCGAACTGATCCGCGACATCTCTCGGCATATCCACGACGAAGCCCGCCATGCCCAATGGTTGACAGATCTGCTCTACGACCTCGGTGCAGACTTAGATACACCGCCTGGCCCGTCCTATATTGACGAATTTGAGCGCCTGCTGGACGACGACGGCGGCACCCCAGGCAAAGACCTCGACCTCGACACGTTTATGATCGATACGCTCGCTGCGATCAACGTCACCGAAAAGCGTGGCTGCCTATACTTCTCGGCGCACATTCACGCCCTCAAACATGCCGAGCAGACCGAAGAGAATTTGGCTATCCGCGAGACCCTCGAAAAGATTCTCCCCGAAGAAGCAGGCCATGTCCGCTGGGGAAACCGTTGGCTCGCCCAGATGGCTCGCACCAGCCCCAAAAATGCCGAGCGGGTCGAAGAGGCCAAGCGCAAGTACACCGCTATCGAACATGCGGCTTTTGAAGTTGGCATGGATGTCACCCTTGGCGCCGAAGTGCGCAGGCTTCAGCGCCTCGTCGAGATCGCCGATACGATGCCGCTCTGGGATCGCCCTGGTTACTTGCTTGAGCACTTGCCACGCATTCTGCCTGAGACCCAAGCCGCCCGCTTCAGTCTCGCTCAAGTTGCCTTCAAGCGCGATCCGGCCATGTTCGTTCAGAAATTCTTGCCTTCGCTGTTCAATCTCACTCAGCCCAAAGATCAGGCCAAGAGTGAAGCTGCCGCTTTCAACTAACTGACATCGCTGTAGTAAAGTAATCGCTTTCAATGCGCTGATGCCCCCTTTCTAGACTTCTAGAGAGGGGGACTCTTTTTCGTATTGAATCTGGGGAATGGTTTGGAGATCGAAAGCTTGGATCTGCTCTTGACCAAGTTCTTGAAGTCTTTCGAGGCAAGTGCTGCTTTTGTCTAAGAGCGACTCGACGTCTATGCCTAAGTACTCAGGGGCAAAATATTCGAGACGCCGAATGCCTGTGGAGAGAAGGATCACGCCACCTTTCCAGTTGCCGTTGCCTAAATGGTAGTAGGCGACAGCCAGTTGCAAGATGCCCTGATAAAAAAGCCTTAGAGGATGGAGGGCGTCCATCCACAGCGCCTCAAGGGTGTCGTGGCAAGCGTAAAATTCCCGCTGATTAAATTCCTCAAGCCCTCGCCAGAAGGTTTCGGGTAAGTCATTCACCGAAAGTCCTCCACGAAGCCAGAGTTTTTATTATTGGGGATTGACTTGGATGCGTACGGTGGCGAAGACATCGGCGTAGACCCGTGCCTTGATGGCGTAGACCCCTGTCGTTTTGATCGGCTCTTCGATGGTGATCTCGCGGCGATCCAAGGTGATCCCAGTTTTGCTGGCCACCACATCAGCCACATCTTGGGCAGTGACGGTTCCAAACAGTTGGTTGCCATCTTCACCGACGGGGGCTGAAATCTCGAAGAAGCTGTGGGCTTCGAGAGTCTTCTTGGTTTCTAAAGCTTCGGCGCGGAGCTTGGCGGCAATTTCACGCTGCTTGGCGAGGCGTTGCTCGGCTTCTTTGATGATGCCAGCCGTTGCTTTGACCGCCAATCCTTGGGGGATCAAAAAGTTACGTGCGTAGCCAGGAGCCACTTCTACCAATGTTCCGGCTTTGCCGAGGGTGGTTACATCTTTCTTCAGTACGATCTTAGTCATGCCTGCGCTCCCTGCGCCCACTCAATTCACAAGTCTCCAATTATACACTACCAATCGCCATCGTCACCGGGATTTTCAGGTTCCGCTTCAGCAGTTGGCCATTCGCCCACACCTGGTTCTGGCCAGATATCCGGCTCCCCAGCCCGCACCCAGCGGCTGAGATCCTCCAAGAGCTTGGCTTCTCCCGTTTCGTAGTCTGCGGAATTCGCCTCAGGTTGATCTCCTGAGTCGTAGTCGCTAGTTGGCTCAAAAGGATCCGTCACATGTAGCCTGCAAGTTTCATGACAGCGTTCGGGCTGTCCTAGGGATCAGTATTGCATAATGTATACCCCCAACCGGATTCGAACCGGTGTCGCCTCCGTGAAAGGGAGGTGTCCTAGGCCTCTAGACGATGGGGGCGTAGCACGATCAAACAGTGTAGCGAAGTTTACGGACTCTGTACAGGGTTTCAGAAAATTTAGTGGGCCGCGAGCAATTCTACCTCCATACTTTTGACTTCATAGCGCCAGAAATCGTCGGCGAGCAGCGTGTTTGGAAAGATGGCCTCGGCTTCTTTGCGCATTTCGATCAGACCGGCAAATTCGTAGCGGGGGCTGAAGTGGGTGAGAATCAACTGGCGCACCTGGGCTTGCTGGGCAACTTGGGCAGCCATGGTCGCTGTCGAGTGCATTCCCCGTTCCGCAAGGGCAAGATCTGCGGCCATATAGGTGGATTCGTGGATGAGCACATCTGCGTCCCAGGCGAGTTCGATGGCGTTGGCAGTAAAGATCGTGTCGCTACAGTAGGTCAGTTTGCGTCCACGGCGCTTGGGGCCCACCAGCGTGCGCCCGTCAATGGTGGTGCCATCTTCGAGGGTGACTTTGCCCCCGGCCTTCAATTGGCCATAGAGCGGTCCAAAGGGAATCCCCAGAGCTTGCGCTTGATCGGTATCGAACCGCCCTGGTTGATCCGCCTCGATCACACTAAACCCGTAGGCAGTGACGCGATGTTTGAGGGGTTTACAGATGACGGTAAATTCGGCATCCCGGCAGACCACTCCTGGCTCGATGATCTGCACATGGATGGGATAGTTCAGGTGCGTCTCACTGAAGCGCAGGCACGCCTGGACATATTCTTTGAGACCGGGGGGCCCGTAAAGTGTCACCGGAGTACTACCACCACTGCCGAGGGCGCGACTGGCCAATAGACCAATGAGGCCGAACAGATGATCGCCGTGGAGATGGGTGAAAAAGATTTTCTCTAACTGGCTAAGGCGCAGAGGAGAGCGCAGTACTTGATGCTGGGTGCCCTCGCCACAGTCGAACAGCCAAAGGGTCGCCCGCTGGGGCAACTGGAGAGCAATCGATGTAACATTGCGGGCCTTTGTCGGGGTGCCGCTGCTGGTGCCTAAAAAAGTAATCTGCATTCTTCAATGCTAGCGCGACCCAAATCAGGGCAGGTACTGCTCTGTTAGGATCGAAGCGCTTCGCCTTACTTTGCCTGTGTCTTTTTCTGAGGAAGTTCGCCTCTTCGATCTGCCTGCCCACAGCGCCGACGACTTGCTGGTCATTTTTGCCTTTCCGAATACCTACGAACTCGGTATCACGAGCTTGGGCTATCAAGTTGTCTGGAAAATTCTTGCCACTTGCCCTGGGGTTCAGGTTGCTCGCCTCTTTACAGATTGCCATGAGCCTTTACCGAAGCAGCCAGACTTGTTCGGTTTTTCGTTTTCTTGGGAGCTGGACTACGGGAATATATTGACGTTGCTCGAATCGCAACGCATCCCGATTTGGGCATCAGAACGCAGCGACGACCATCCGTTAGTTTTCGGTGGTGGACCTGTATTTACTGCCAACCCGGAGCCGTTCGCGCCCTTCTTTGATTTTTTCCTGCTTGGGGACGGCGAAGAACTGTTGATCGAAGTCCAGAACGCGTTGCGGGAAGTGCGTTCGGCGGACAGACAGACCAAACTCAAGCATCTCGCCCAAATTTCTGGTGTCTACGTTCCCAGCTTTTACCCCGTTGAATACCTCGATCACGATTCCCACTTAGACACTGTTCCTCTCACCCGCCGGACATGGCGCGGGGAGACCCTTTCAGCCTCCTCTGTGGTCACAGAACATTCGGCTTGGCCTGGAATCTATATGGTCGAGGTGGTGCGATCCTGCCCAGAAATGTGCCGTTTTTGTCTGGCGAGCTATTTGACCTTGCCTTTTCGGGTTCCCGATGTCGAGACCACGTTGATTCCGCTCATCGAAAAGGGTTTGAAAGTAACGGATCGCCTCGGTTTACTCGGTGCGTCGATCACCCAACACCCGCAGTTTGAAGCGTTGATCGATTACTTGGCCGCTCCAGAACGTGCTCAAGTCCGCGTCAGTCTCTCTTCGGTGCGCACCAACACCCTCACACCCAAACTCTGTGAAACCCTGGTGGCGCGGGGCAGTCAGTCGGTGACCATCGCCATCGAAAGCGGTTCGGAACGCCTGCGGCAGATCATTAATAAGAAACTCAGCAATGCCGAAATCCTAGAGGCCGCCCAAGTCGCTGTCGCTTCGGGTCTGCAAGGTCTGAAACTCTATGGGATGTGCGGAGTCCCCGGCGAAATCGATAGCGATCTTGATGAAACTGTGGCCTTACTCCTCCAACTCAAGAAGCAACATCGCAGTCTGCGTCTCAGTTTTGGATGTAGTACATTTGTTCCCAAAGCGCAAACCCCTTTTCAGCGCTACGGGGTCTCGACGAGTGCTGAGAAGAAATTACAAAAGCTCCAGAAACAATTGCGACCCCACGGCATCGATTTTCGCCCCGAAAGCTACAACTGGTCAGTGATCCAGGCTTTAATTTCCCGAGGAGATCGGCGGGTCGCTCAAGTGCTCGAACGCGCTCGCCACTACGGTCAGACCCTCGGCAGTTTCCGGCGTGCTTTCAAAGATTTGAAGGGAGAACTGCCACCCCTCGATTACTACGTTCATACCAACTGGGATGAAACGACCCGCCTTCCCTGGCAGCATTTACTCTCCGAAAGTAACGGCGCGATGCTCGAAAAACACAGCGCCCTTGCCCAACGGGTCATGGCACTGTAAACGGATATAAACCAAAGTTTGCGATGTGCAAACACCTGTAAATCCTCGCTCACAATTCTCATCGTTCTTCCAAAATTTTGTTAGAAGTAGGCATCATTGTTGGGCCACTGCAATGTTCAATGCACTTACCCAGGCTATTCGTAACCGCGATCGGCAATCAGCTGAAGCCGCTATCGCTTCCCTCCAGAGCCGCATGAGCCGCGAGCGTATCTTCGAGCTACTGATCGCTTCTGTCGAGCAACTCGCTTGGGAAGAAGGCGACTCCGTCGCAGCCCAATGGCTCCTACGTCGTCCCGCCGCCCGTTCTCGCTACTAAACTTCGCGTTCCGAGAGTTGTACCACTTCGAGCTTAGAAAATTGCCAACTGCCCGCAGGAGAATCCACTGGAAATCCATTGGTTCGCAGCACGATGTAGTAGAGGGGATTACTAGCATCTGGTTCCACTTTGTAACCCCGTGCTTTTAACTTGCGTACCGCCTGTTGAAAAAGGCGATCCAAAACATTGCTCATGCGCCTGCGGAGATCCAGCACCCAAAACGTTAACACGGAACCTGTACCGAAAGGAACAGCACTGGGAAACTGTGCTTTTAGCTACCATTTGTTACGTTCTTTCACAGATCGAAGAATCGGGGATCGCGTCTAGCTAGGATGATCCCAGACACATTTTGGCTGAGAATCATGACAGTCAGTCTCGAACAAGTTCCTAATCCGGCCTATATCTGTCCCGACGATATGGCCTGCTCAAATCTGGATCGAGCCGCACAAGTGCTCCATCTCGATCCCAGCATCGTCGCTGTTTTGCGGGTGCCCAAGCGCGTCGTCACCGTTTCGATCCCAGTGCGCATGGACAATGGCCAGATCCGTGTGTTTGCAGGGCATCGCGTCCAACACAGCAATGTTTTGGGGCCTTACAAAGGAGGACTGCGCTACCGCGACGATGTCACCCTCCGAGAAGTTTCAGCCTTGGCGATGTTGATGACTTGGAAGTGCGCCCTTTTGGGCATCCCCTACGGTGGAGCGAAGGGAGGCGTTGCGGTCGATCCGCGCAGTCTTTCTTTGGGAGAACTGGAACGGCTGACCCGGCGCTTTACCAGTGAACTCGTCCGCGATATTGGCCCGCAGCTCGATATTCCAGCGCCGGATGTAGGCACAAGTGCGCGGGAGATGGCCTGGATCATGGATACCTATTCAACAAGTGTAGGCCACGCGGTTCCAGGGGTTGTTACAGGAAAGCCATTAAGTATTGGTGGGTCGCGGGGACGGGACATGGCCACGGGCATGGGAGCACTCATTACGACCCGCGAAGCCTTGGCCACCGCGAATCGCCAGTTAGCTGGCACGACCATTGCCATTCAGGGCTTCGGTAAAGTGGGCCGGGCTGCGGCCGAACTGTTTGCTCGCCAAGGGGCAAGGGTAGTGGCTGTGTCCGACGGCTCTGGCGGCATCTACGATCCAGATGGATTAAACATTGAGCACCTGGCAGATTTTGTCCGTGACGGCAGCAAGGTGGCACATTTTCCAGGAGCAAAACTGATCCCTAATGCAGGCTTACTGACCTTGGCTTGCGACGTGCTAGTACCAGCCGCAGTCGAAAACCAGATTACGGACAAGAATGCTCGGCTGATCCAGGCGAAGTGGGTGGTCGAAGCAGCCAATGCACCAACCACACTAGAGGCAGATCGAATCCTTGAGGAGCGGGGAATTATCGTACTCCCGGATATCCTGGCCAATGCTGGTGGGGTGGTGGTCAGCTATCTGGAATGGGTGCAGGGGCTTTCTTATCTCTTTTGGGACGAAGAAAAGGTCAATCATGAACTCGAAAAGTTGATGGTCAGTGCCTATGCCCGCGTCCTGCAACAAGCAAATCATCTGCACATCCCCTTGCGGCTAGCAGCTTACACCCTCGCCGTTGGACGTGTCGTCGAAGCCTTCTCGGTTCGCGGATTGTATCCTTAGCCGAAATCCCCGCCAAATTCCAGGCAAAACTGTCCCTTAACCTGTGTTGCTACTGCAATGCTGTTAAAGTTGATCAGTTCGTTTAATCAGAAACAGTGTGGTTTCGGCGATAGGTCTAGATGTCGGTAGCAAGCGCATAGGGGTAGCAGGTTGCGATTCAACAGGGTTGATCGCGACAGGGCTGACCACGGTGGTGCGCACAAATTTGCCTGCGGATCTTGAAGCGCTGCACACCCTGATTCTGCAACGGCGGGCCGAAGTGGTGATTGTCGGTTTACCCAAGAACATGAACGGCTCTCTCGGCCAACAAGCCCAGCGAACCCAGCTCTTTGGCACTCGCCTTCAAGAAGCTTTGGGGGTGAGCGTCTATTATGTGGACGAACGACTCACAACGGTTCAAGCGGAGCGTTCGATGCAACGCCAAGGGCTATCGGCTCTCAAACGGCGAGCGTTGATCGACCAACAAGCAGCAGCGATCATTCTCCAACAGTGGTTGGATATCCGCCGCCACCAACAACTTTGTCCCATTCAGGAATCTATCGATGAGCGAGATCTTAACCCTTAACGACAGTGCTGGCCGTTCACTTACCTGTGAACTGGTCACAGAACTTGAGGTCGAAGAAAAGCAGTATGGTCTGGTTGTCCCTCAGGCAACTCCCGTGCGCTTAATGGTGTGGGAAGCGGCTGAGGAGGAAGAGGGCGAGGACGAGGAAGAAGCGATGCTCGCGGATCTTGACGACGACGAGATCGAGAAGGTTTTTCAGACCGCCAAAGCAGTTTTGGCCGAACAGAATCTGAAGCTCGTGGATTCGGCCTACTTGTTGATTGTCGAGGGAGAAGTGCCTGCCGCTGAAGAGGCAGAAGTCTACTCGATTGCCGACGACGAAAATGGCGAAGAAATGGAAGAAGAGTACCAACTTCTCGAAGAATTTTTCTTTGAAGATCGCCGCTACGGGATTTTTACACCCCTCGATCCAGTTATGCTCTTTATCGAAATCCCAGCCGATGGGGCACCCCGCGTCCTCGACCCCGAAGAGACAGCCCGATTGATGCCCGAATTTGAGGAGGCTCTGCTCGATCTGGCCGAATAGTGCGGCGGTTCTTGTTGGCCGGTTTGCTGCTCTTTTTGATTGGCGTCGGTTGGGGACTATGGGCAATCAGTCCCATCGGTTCAGAGCAGGCGATCCAAGTGACCATTCCTCCCGGCATCGGCACTGTCAAAATTGGCGAGTTACTTCAAGAAAAGAAAGCGATCCACTCTACTTGGGCGTGGGTTGCTTTCGTTTTTGCCAAAGGCTGGCAAAATCAGCTCAAAGCAGGCACCTACAGGGTCTCGCCGAGTCAATCAACAGAACAGATTGCCAACATGCTGCGGGAAGGAAAAACTCTGACCCTCCAGTACACGATCCCTGAAGGCTGGAACCTGAAACAGATGGCCCGCTACTTTCAGGATCTAGGCTTGTTTTCGGAAGCAGAATTTCTGGCGCAAACCCAAGGTGCCACAATGGAGCGCCCCCAGTGGCTTCCCCCGAATGTGGATCGGTTGGAAGGATTTTTGTTTCCGAGCACCTACTCCTTAGATGTCGATGCGCACAGCGCCCATCAGGTCGTTGGCCAGATGTTGCAAAGTTTTGCCAAAGAAGCACTGCCCCTCTACGAAAAACAACCAAAGCCGAAGGCAACCCTTAAAGATTGGGTGACCTTAGCAAGCATCGTCGAGAAAGAAGCTGTCGTCGATGCAGAGCGCCCAGTCATTGCTGGGGTCTTCGCAGCGCGGCTCCAAAAACGGATGCCCCTCGGTAGCGATCCAACGGTAGAGTACGCCTTTGGCATTCGTCAAACCGCTGATCATCCGCTCACCTACCGCCAAGTCCGGCAGCCGAACCCTTACAACACCTACATCAATCCTGGTTTGCCCCCGACTCCGATTGCTTCTCCAGGATTGGCCAGTCTCAAAGCTGCTCTTGCCCCTGCCAATACCCCGTACTTATTTTTTGTAGCCCGCTACAATGGAACACACCTCTTCAGCCGTACTGAAGCTGAGCACGAACGAGCCAAACAGCAGATTCGGTTGCAACGTCAAGCTGTTCCCAAACCTTAACCTGATACACTATGGCAAGGTCTTTGCGATACCGATGTCTACAAAGAATCTTCTGCGTCCCGATTTAATCGTTTCAGGTCCGGTCTCCAACTTGGACTTGGGAGTTCTGCGTGGGCGAGGAATTGCTGGATTGATTTTGGATCTTGACGATACATTGCTTGCCCTCGGCGAACAAAGAGTGAATACCCTTGTCTCCGACTGGGTGATTGAAGCTCGCTCAGAGTTCACCCTCTGGATCGTGAGTAACAACCCAAATCGTCTGTTTATCGAAGGGATTGCCAACTCTCTCTCTCTGCCTTTCATCAATCAAGCCGCCAAGCCATCGCGCCGTGCTCTTCGCCGCGTCCTTACCGAAATGGGTTTGCCAGCTAGCCAAGTTGCGATCATTGGGGATCGCCTGCTCACCGATATTTTGGCGGGTAATCGCCTCGGCCTGATGACAATCTTGGTAGAACCCCCCGGTCCTAGTCGTGCACTGCGCGGCAGTTGGCTACGGGCTGCCGAACGCTTTTTCTTTCCAGCCATGCGCACTGCTCCCCCATCGGGTAGTTCTTGAAATTTTCAGCCTCCTAGATCAAGTATTTCAGCACTCCAAATTCAGCCCCTCTTGATACAACCCGGTATTTTGGAAAGCGCATCTAAGATGGATGAACACAGTTGTTCGTCTAAAAGTAATGAACGAGCCAGATCCGAAGCGCAAGCTACCCCTGAAACGGCTTGCTGCTGCTGAGAACGACATTGCCCGTGAAGAGCGCAGAACAAAGCGCCGTAGTGATCCTGGGCTGGAAACGGAAGAAAATATTCCGCGCTATCTCAGACGGGACAAACCCGAGAGCCATTTGATTCGAAACACATTGTTGGCTAGCTTGGTTGTCCTGGTTCTCGTCTTTGGTCTAGGCTTTCTCGCACAGCCAGAGCCGGTTCCTGTGATTCCCAAAGAAACGAAAGTAACGAAGGGACTAGCGATTCTCGGTGCCCCACGGGGCTACACAGCGGAAATCCAAAAAGAGAATAAGACGATCAAGAGCGAATCCGATACCGATAAAGATGGCTTCGTCTGGTTTAAAGATCTGCCCATGGGTGAGTACATGGTGGTGCTTTCCGCTCCTGGCTACAAAGAGAACACCTTTCCAGTCAGCCTGCGCATCAAAACTGGCAAAGTTGTGAACTATAGTACTGACACAGATCTGAAGAAACAATGAATATTGCTGTACAGGTAAGTGGCACTACTTCAAATTTAGGGCCAGGTTTCGATTGTTTGGGAGTGGCTTTAACGCTGTATAACCAATTCTCCTTCGCCCCCGCAGAAGAATTTCGTTGCACGATCGAGAGCACCTGGAGCGCTGAGGATACGGCTCAGGTGAGCAATGGCCCCGACAACTTGGCCTACCGCGCTTTTGGCCTCCTTTTCGATCACCTCGGAAAGACCACGCCACCCGTAGAACTGACGATCAAGATGGGGGTTCCGCTCGGACGGGGCTTTGGCAGTTCTGCCACGGCCATCGTCGGTGGTTTGGCGGCTGCCAATGCTTGGCTAGGTAAACCCCTTAGTGTTCACGAATGGCTCAGTTTAGCGGTTGCCCTCGAAGGCCATCCAGACAATGTCGTACCTGCTGCCCTTGGGGGATGTCAGTTGGCGCTGATGGGCAATGACGGTTTACTGACTTGTCCGCTCAGTTGGCACCCAGAGATTGCTTTGCTCGTGGCGGTACCAAGTTTTACCCTTTCGACCACCAAGGCCCGTGCCGTTTTGCCCGATTCAGTTCCCCGTAGCGACGCGATCTACAATCTTGCCCACACTGCGCTTTTGGCCCAAGGTTTGGCAAGTGGCCGGGGGGATTGGCTCTGCGAAGCCATGCAGGATCGTCTGCACCAGCCTTACCGCTGGAGCCTCATTCCTGAAGCCCAAAGTGTAAGAACAGCAGCCTTAGCTGCTGGTGCTTGGGGAGTGGTGATCAGTGGTGCTGGTCCTGCACTCCTTGCTCTCGCGCCAACCCAGGAGCGCTCCCGCGTCGCTGAAGCCATTGCTGAAGTCTGGCCGGGGGCAAAAGTATTGCACCCCCAGATCGATCTTCAGGGCTGCCGATGCGATGTCACCACAGGCTGATCGGGTTTGAGGATGAAACGGAATCAGGTCAAGTCCATTACTTCTTCTTCCGTCATTTCTGCTTCAACAAGCATTTCGAGGGCTGGCTTGGCACGTTCGCGGGCGGCGAGGTAGTCGCGGCGTAGCTGTACATAGGCAGAAAGATTATCGATTTCGCGAAGGAGGAGATCGGCCTCTTCTTCGGTAATATCTTCGGGGGAAAAGAGCTTGCTGAGTGAATCTTTCAGACTTGTGGCTTGTTTGCGGCCTTTTTGAACTTGGAGCTTGAGACTGACCAGTGCTTTGATCTCATCGATAGCCTGTTCGGTGCTATTTTTCTTTGGCTTACGGCTGCGGGTTTTCGCAGATTCAACCGCCAGATCGACTGCTACAGGCTCAGTTTCAGGAACAATGGTTTCATTTGTAGTAGGCATTTGTATGTATCATCCAAAACAGAAAGTCGCTTGTGCGGCCTCTGATTCTGGCACGCTTTCTGGAGGTTCGTCTAGATTCGCAGGCCAACTGATAGGATCTCTAAATGTGCTCATAGGCTCGAAGATTTCATGGAAGAACGCTACCAAACCGAAGATGTGGTGATTGTCTGCCCCTGTCGCAAAGCGCTCAGTACAGGTGACTTACAAGAAACTATCGCCATCTTGGCGGCCTGTACTGACTGTAAGACAGATATTGCTGAAGACGGCGAATACAGTGGTTGCGGCGATGCGATTATGTCGGGGCTAGGGCGGCGCTATGGCACGCAAGTCACCCAGGCCGCTTGGAAAGCACATTTAAAAACCTTAGAAGGCAAGTAAGTCCACACTACTTTGCACTGCGAAGGCACTGGAGCCATTCACGGGTAAGTTGTTTGGCAGGTGCAGCCCTTGGTCGCGATGTGACATCGACGAACACGTATAGCGAGAGAAGCCGCTTCTTTGTGACGAAGGCGATATTTGTTGAAGCCATTACTACGTCAGCCAAAACTTTAGGCTTGGCTGACTGGAGTTTCATGATGACGCCTATGGCGATGGCATCGTTAGTGTCTTCAAAGACCCCCAGATTGGATTGACCGCTAGAGTTAAAGCTAGGAGGGAGATCTGTACTGTCAGGAATGTCACCCTGCCGAGAACGAATGTAGTTCTTGAGTTTTGAGAACTCCGAGGGTGATGTGCTTCCTGCTACTTGGGCAATCAGATAGCGGGTAAATCCAATCGAACGCCCCTGACGGTAGCGCTGCCACTCAAGCGGAGTCAAGAAATATCCCACAGTCTTGACGGACGGTGGATAGCCGGAGGTAAGTTCTTCACAGAGAGCCTTATCTTTTCCGCAAATCTCGATGAACCCAGCAGGTGGAGCAAGATCTAGAGCAGGCCCAGGTACAGCCGCTTGAAAAGACCCGCAGTTTGACTTCGCCATGGCCGGGGCTGAGATCGCGAAGAGGAGAAAGAGTAGCGCAGAGGTCAAGTGTCGGATCGCCTTCATTGCAGTTGTTATTCGTGGGCTGTCAGCATTCTATGGCGGGGGATCTCGAAAAGTATAGGTGAAGTAGGTGAGCCCTAAAAAATCGGGCGACCGTGGGGGCAGATGTGGGGAAGGAACTTACATGAGCGCCTCAGAAAACAAAAGCCAAGCCGATAAAGTACTTGAGTCTATCAAGACTCCTTCTGTCGACAAAGAGCTGCAGCCGAGATCAGTTGCAGCTCTTTGCAAAATAAAAGGCGTAGCGAACTTAAGGGTTGAGCAAGGGAAAGACAACAATCTGTGCTCAGCTTAGGAAGCTCGACGGATTCGGCGCAGGTAGGAGGCAGATCCTACCAAGCCAAATACTAGGGTTCCAAAGATGGCGCTAGGTTCGGGTACTTGTTGGAAGGTAACAAAGGAAGCATTGGTGAAGGCTTGGTTGCGACTGAAGGCGTCGGGGTTGTTGGGAGCACCAAAGTTATTTGGCGGGCCGTTGGGAACCAAATAGTTTGCTCCTGCCCGGTTAAATCCATTCGTACTGTAAACAAAAGGGACAAGCAAGTTAGCAAAACCCGAACTTGGCAGCCCAAAAGGAAGCCACTCTGTAGGTGAGATGTTGGCGATAATAGCAGTAAGCGCAGCAGTTGCATCAGTCGCATTGGTGAAGGTCAGGGTAGGTGAACCCGTTCCAAAGACATCATTGAAGGTTGTGCTAGTTGCCGACTCTTGGTTGAAAAAGACATTGTAGCTAATGCCATTGACTGTGATCGGGCTAGACGCTTGTGTGAAGGTGGCAGCAGATGCATAGTCTGCAGTAAAGACAACACAAGATACAGCAAAAGCTCTAATAGCAAGTGCCTGCAAGGATAGATTTTTCACGGTGGTACTCTAATAACCGACCGAAAAACTTTACATTATTCCCGGAGAGAATTCTACTTTGGATTCTTAACCTTAATTGAATCGCATCTTAACCTGAGTTCGGGATAAGACGAGTGCTAGTAAATACAAGGTGGTCAATTCATTGATACATTCCAACCTATTAGAAATTAATACTAGAGATCAAAAAAACATCGATAGTTCCTAATTTTGTGCTTCAACAAAAAGCTACAGAGACCTCTCTCCAAGAACCTTCCAGCCTTTACGATCCGCAGATATGCCAGCGCCTTCTAAAAAAGCGAGCGAGTTCGCCGTCGGTGAGGGGCATGTAGATCGGGCGACCGTGGGGACAGGTATGGGGATTGCGGGTGCGTTGCCATTGGTCGATCAGTTCTTGCATTCTGGCTGGATCGAGGGGAGTACCGTTGCGAATGGCGGTGCGGCAGGCGAGGGCAACCCGCATGTCTTGCAAATCGGGGTAGCTGGCCATTTCTTTGAGTCCTGCTTGGCAGTCTTCACGACCAAGGAGCAGTTCGGGGATCCTGCGGACAAGCCAGGTGCGTGGCCCAAACGCCTCGAGTTCGAGTCCTTGAAGTTGTAGGTGATCAGCTTCGCTGTCACTGAGTTCGAGAACGATCGGTGGATCGATGGGGACGAGTTGCCAGGAAGCTTCGAGGGCTTCAAAGAGAATGCGTTCGTGGGCGACGTGTTGCTCGACGAGGCAAAGTCCACCAGGATATTCGGCCAAAATATAGGTGTTTTGCATCTGAGAAAGCGCTTTTAATAGTCCGCCACTGGGCGTTTCGGCGTTGTAACCAGCGTTCGCTTCGGCAAGGCGCAACAGATCGGGGGCAGGACGGGGGGCGAATTCCCGCAGGGCATTGCCGATCGTTGCCACGATCTGGGCGGCAACGAGGTCGGTTTGCGCAAGTTGGACTTCGAGTTTGGCGGGATGGCGATTCCAATCGACAACCTGAGAAGGCAGAGTGAGATGGACGATGCAGACGGGATACCTGCCGCGCCGCAAAGTGCGCTCGAAGCCTTTTTGGATAGCGGATTCAAGATCGAGGTGGCGAATAAAGCGGCGATTAATAAAGAGATAGACCCAATCAGAACGGGAGCGTGAGCAGCGATCGGGCAGACCTAAGACGAGGCGGACTTGCTGATCGGGGCTGGTCGCTTCGCGAAGATCGTGTTCGTCGTGTTGGGGCAGAAGTTGGAGAACGCGCTCGCGAAGGCCGGGAGCTGGCCAGAGTTTTTGGGTGACGCGGCCATCGACGGCCAATTCAAAGAGGTTGCCAGGGAAACCGAGGGCGTAACGCTGAAGAAGCTGAGTGACTTGGCGAATCTGTTGACGGCGATCGGCCAAAAAACGGCGGCGCACAGGCTGGCGAGCAAACAGTTCGTGAACCGTGATCACCGTTCCGGGAGCAGCGGCAGCAGATTCTGAAAGATTGAGGTTGCCCTCGTGGTCGTAGCGGGCACGGCGACTACTATCACTGTCGGCAGTGTGGACTTCCAAGTCTGAGACGACGGCAATACTGTGCAAGCCTTCGCCACGAAAACCGAGGGTGTGCAGGGCCTGAAGATCGCGCACATTGCGCAACTTGCTGGTGGTATGGGAATGGGCAAGCCAGATGAGATCCGCTTCTGGGATCCCACTGCCGTTGTCCTGCACCTGGATCCGCCACTGATCGGGCCAAAGATTGACGCGGATTCGGTCTGCTCCAGCATCGAGACTGTTATCCACCAACTCCCGTACCACCGCCGCCAAAGAATCGATCACTTCTCCAGCAGCAAGCAAGCGCACGGTCTCTTCGCTGAGGGGTTCAATCGCCATAGGTTTCCATACTAAGCCAGCCATAACGCCTGCAGTCCACAGTATGGAAGCGGAGTTCTCCGTAGATCCTCGGTCATGACTGGGGTATTTTTGTCAGGAACTTGCAACAAATACTGAGCAGAGATGCGTATGTGTGCTGAGAACAGAGCAAATAATCCCCGACAGAATAACAGTGTTTCTACGGATTGCACCGCAAGCCTCTCCGTAATTGCAACAGTCTCTGTTGCTTCCGTAGGTACGCATTTGAATCAGTATCCAGAATGAAGCTTCGTGCTTTTGAGGTGGGTCTTGAGGTTTTTTAATCTCGGCCTCTTCACCGCAACCTTATTCAACGGATAAGGCCGCATAGAGAAGAAGTGTAAGCATTGGCCAAATCAAGCAAGCTCACAATTAGTGATTGATGTAATGGGCTACTTTAAGTAGCATTCCAGATGCAATACCTGCGTTGACAGACCGATGATTAGTTACTTGCCTCAACTACGACAGGATAGTTCATCGCCCAGCCAGATCGTAGGTAAAGTACAGCAGAAGATCATGGTCGAATTGATCAAGTTGGGGAGTAGGGCGGTTATTGAAATTGCCCTGGTAGCCAAGTTCAACACTCCATTGGGGCGAGAGTTTATGGATGAAAGAAGCAGTGATGCGGTTCTGCTCAAAGCCACCTACAGGTCCGTTGATTGGTGTATTTAGGTTATAGAACAACTCATCGCTGACATTGAAGAGCCAGCGCCGCTCAGGGTCGAGGGGTTCTTGAAGTTGAAGACGGTAGCGAAGGCGAATCGAAACCTCGGAAGCCGCCTCGATCCAGCGTTCATCCACCCGAATACGTTGGCTCAAGGTGAGATCTGAAATATTGAAGGCATAGATAAAATCCTGAAACAGCCGCGTTTCGACATTAATATTGTTGCCCTGCCTTGGCCAAGTAAAAAAACTGGCCCCGCCTAGGTTGACGGTAATCCTGTCATTCAAAGGCAAAATCACGAAGGGACGAACGAGGAATTGGCGCTCTTCACGCGAGCCATTCCGGAGCCGGTTTTCTACTTCGATGCCCCACCGAGTTGGCGTACCCGTGAAGCGCCCTCGCAAAGTAAAGCGCGTCCAGGTTTGAAAATCCTCGACGAGACCCTGAGCCTGGGCCATTACGCTTGCCTCGCTGCCACACCAACAACACACCACAAGCCATAAAACGATCCATCCGCGCAGGAAATTTTTCATGATCTACGGTTTTTCAATCGGTTTTTAGTAGACTATCTTTACGCTAGGCGGCAGCAGTGTAATCTTCACGACATTCCAAAGAATCCGTCTTCCGTAGGTTAGGTCGGGGGTAGACGATGTTGCACACTTTGCTCAGAGCATGCAGGTAGCGATCAATCCGCGCATAATTTCTATTTTGGTGATTGACGTTTTACCTTCCAGCGTTGGCGCTATTTGCAGGAGACACTGCTGCTCTTGCTCACTCAACGCAATAGAGGCAGGTATATCGGGGCGCTCTCGGCCTTCCATCATCTGCAAGGTTTTCACTGCCACCGATATGGCCAAGACACTCAGGCGTTGGATGGCTTCAATCGACTCTAGTTGTGTCACCTCAATATCCAAGCCTGCGAGTTTGAGGGTGGCAAATAACTGCTCAATCCGCCAACGCCAACCATACTACTGGATCACTTGGAGGGCCTGTTCAAACGTGATCACAGGATGGGTCGTCATCAATCGCCAATGGATGGGCGATTGACCAGCAGGTGGATTCACTTCCTTTGCTTCGACGGCATAGAGTTTGAGATCACTTCGCGATTTACCTGTAACCACTCTGCGCATTTCTGCCAGATGCCACTATGCAGGCGTATCAAATCACACAATCAAAAAACTTTTGGAGGTAATTAACAACAAAACTTGACGAATACTCCCTCAAAAGGGGTACACTATGCCCGTCAGGCAGGGTTATTTCATGCTTCGTAAACTACTTCTCACCAGTGCATTGCTTCTCGGCGTGGCCTCAGCGGGTTTTGCCACCGAGAATCCCCAGCAACAGCAAATGGCGATGTGGCGACAGGTTTCCTTCCCCCTCGACAATTTTACCCGTTTTTCGTCCCGCTTCGGCTGGCGTGGCAGTCCAACTGGTGGCCGTGGACACGAATTTCATAGTGGCCTCGACATGCCTGCCCCAACAGGCAGTTACCTGCGCGCTTGGGCCGATGGACAAGTCGTCGATGTCAGCTACGACAGTCGCTGCGGCAATCATGTGATTATCGTTTCTGGCGAGTGGAGAAGCGCTTACTGCCACCTCAGCGCCATGGCCGTGAAGGTCGGAGATTTCGTCCAAGCGGGGCAAGTGGTTGCCGCTGTCGGCAGTACGGGTCGCTCGACGGGACCGCACTTGCACTGGACTTTGCGCTACCAAGGACAACTGGTAGATCCAGAATTGGTGATTCGAGCCATGCAGGCTGCATGGAAAGGGGGGAGTGCACCCGAAGTTGCCCCTGCTGAGGATGTTCCTGAGACAGCACAGCAAAGTACGGTTTTAGGTGATCCGTAGGGCTATGATCCTAGGCAGAGTCCGCAGGCCAGGATGACCAGCTACGAACGCCCCCATTCAACTCCTTATTGCATCGTTTATCACGAACAAACGAAATACACCCCCGAGGGTCTCTCCCGTCGGACACGTTCTCTTGACTGGGATGCCCAGCCCCAAGCGACCAAAACTTATACGACAGGCAGTGTTTTAGACCTGCGCCCCTATCTACCGGGTCAGCCAGACAGTTTCCCTGCTGGTGAACTCTCCAGTCTGTCCCGCCTGCTCTACCTCACCTACGGAGTGACAGCGGTTATTCCCTACCCGGATCGGCCTTTTTATATGCGCTCCGCGCCTTCAGCAGGGGGACTCTATCCTGCTGAAGTTTATGTGATCAGCCGAGGCACCCCGGCCCTTGAAGCAGGAATTTATAATTATCAAGTCAGTTCCCATAGTTTGATCGGTTTTTGGAAAGGCAATGCTTGGCAAGGACTCAAAGAAGCAGCCTTTGGGGCTACCGCTTTTGAAACAGCGCATTTGGCCATCGTGGTAACGGGAGTTTTTGAGCGCTCGGCTTGGCGCTACGAAGATCGCGCTTACCGTCGAATCTTTTTGGACAGCGGCCACTTGCTCGGCAATCTTGAGCTGGCAGCCTCTTTAGAACAGTATCACGTCTCTCTATTTACCGGTTTTGCAGATGATCTCTTGCGAGATTTGTTATTCCTCTCTCCTCAACAAGAAGAAGGCATCGCCATTGCTGCCCTTTTGCCGCTCCAAAATCCACCGGAACCTCAGTCTGCCCTGCCTTCAAGCATTCGTAGGGACTACCCAGAAATCCCAGAAGGGCAGCGTCTCTACTACCTCCACGAAGTCTCTAAGATTGCCCAGTTGCCGACGACGATCCCCCATCGAGTCGCTGAAGATAAGTACAACTTTCCTTTTTGCTTAAAGATTCCGACGATAACCGTGCCCATCGATTGGCAAGACAATCGCCTCGAACAAGCTATCGTCCGCCGCCGCTCCACCCGGCAATACACGGGCGAAATGCTGACTTTTGAAGAACTCAAATTGCTCCTGGACTTTACCTACCAGCCGCAACACTACAGCGATCAAGGTTTTGATCCAGTTCCAGAGTATGCCCACCTCGCTTTACTCTCGACTTTTGTCGCCGTTTTGGGTGTGGAAGGACTAGAACCAGGCTGCTACTACTACGCCCCTGGGGCACAAGAACTGCGCCAGATCCGCTTTAAGAATTTTCGCAAAGAAGTCTTTCATCTTTGCCTCGGTCAAGATCTCGGTCGCGATAGTGGTGCAGTGATCTTTCACACAGCCGATTTACCCGTTGCAGCCAACCTTTACGGGGAACGGGTCTACCGCACCCTGCATCTCGATAGTGGCCATCTTGCCCAACGCCTCAATCTGGCGGCGATGCGCCTTGGCCTCGGTGTCAGCGGGATTGCTGGTTTTTTTGATGACCAAGTCAACGAGGTCTTGGGGATTCCTGAGCAAGAAGCCGTGCTCTATTTGACAACCCTGGGCCGACCGGTGCAAGGCAGAGGGAGCGCATGAAACGCTTTGTTTGGGCTTTTAGCACGGTGCTCTGGTTGGCTGGGGCAAGTCGCGCTCTTGCGGAGCCAACCCTTCCGTCCCAGCCTGACAGCCCCGTTTTACGGCGTTGGCTCCAGCATCCCCCGGATCTCCTCGACGACATCGAAAACAATCAAGCTTTTCCGACCCGCCTCGGCATCGGCATCGGTCTTGCCACGAGTCGCAACAACGATTTTGAGTATCAAATCAGCCTTCAAGATGTTGTTCTCGCCAACACCCGCTTCAGTTTTAGTGCTGACTACTCAGTCGGTAGTAGTAGTGTGAGCAATAAGCAATGGGGAACGGCGGCTCGCTACTACATTGCTCCCCTCGGCGCTTATTTTAATGTTGCTCCCCAGATCGGCTACCGCAGTTTGGTGTTCGACGCCAATGCCCGACAAGGACTCGAATTTGGCGGCAAAATCCTGCTTGCCCTCGCGCCTCGCGCCGCCGATATTGCCATTACACAATCTTGGGTATTCGCTAGCGAAGGGGACTCGGTAGGCCGAACTGTTCTGGAGTTTGGCTACAATCTCAGCCCTGTTCTACGTTTGACTACGGCTATTGAGTTGGTCAATTCAACCTTGCGCAAAGATACTAACTTTGGCGTAAAAGTGGAGTTAACCAGCTTTTAGTCGGTAAAGTCGGTAGAGACTGCTGTAGTTGCACAAGATTGAGATGAAAACCTGGCTGTTCTCCTAAGACCCAGAATCGCACTTCTAAATCAGTGACATCTGGCACATCGACGTTAAATTGGACAGCTTTGTTGTCGCTATTGACCGTGGCCGCGTATAGAACCTGTTTACCACCTCGGCAGACAAGATCGAAGCAGAAGACTGTCTGCACAAAAGACGGCTGTGTCTCTAGGGTGTAGTCTATATGCACTTGATAGTGACCAGCTGCCATCGCAATGTACGGACCATAGCAGACAACGCCTTCCACTTTGGGCGGACAGTAAAGGCGGTGGATTCCAGAAGGCTGCGCAATCAGTTGACCTAAATCGCGGACAAACTGTTCGGGATGAAAATGAAAAGTTCTTTTACCGTCAAGAGACGCAACATGGGCACGCATCTGATGATATTTGAACGGAAAATAGGGTGGCTTATCCTGCCAATTGTAGGGTGGATAGGCGCCCCAGCCAGCAAAGTGCCTTATCCAAGCGTTTTCAGGATCTGTGGAAAAAGGAAACATCGCGTTGAAGCGCAGGTCAAGATCATAAATTTGAATTTTAAGGGTTTGCGCTTTCCAGTTTAGATAGGTTTGATCGAAGAACTTGGTGTTGAAATTGAAGTGGTCGGGCTGGTCAAAAAGCTGCTTATGTTCGCGACTTAGTACCATCACCCCGCTATTAAAGTAACTACTTGTTGTCCACCCAGGAATGGCACCAAGACTTTGACTGATGCGATTGATCTCCTCCGTCCGATCGGTCAATTTACCTTCAATGAATGCACCTAGACATTTCGGTGGCACCGCAGCAAAAATATCTGGTGCTGTTGGCGAAACAATTAAGTCACAGTCCAGATAGAGAACGCGTTCGTAGTCTTGGAGTAACTTTCCCAAAACAAATTTGGCAAAATGGGGAGCCACACCCTCTTTTTTGAAGGGATGATCGAGAATGACGGAGAAGTCTGCGCTTAGTCGTCGAGCGTAGTCCCGCATTCCTGGCTCAGAAATTCTGTAGAGAGCCTTTGCTTCTTTGCCTAGTGCAAGCGTCGTGACCAATCGCTTACGCCGTGGAAGTAGTGATGAAAAGAATCCCAAATTCTTACCTCAAACCTGATCAAATGCTTTTATTGCAAGGTTTGGACGCAGCACAAAGAGCTATCGTTCAGTTTGGAAGGTAATTTTTGGAATGTATCGTCTAATTTAAGTGAGTGAGAACTACCTTAAGACAGAGCTTAAAGCTTTTTCTCACCCTCACCGCACTTTCGTTCTGCCTGGGCTATCTAAATGAAAACGCTGACAATCTGTAGTGCGCTCCCAGCCATCAGCCATACACCGAAAAGGGCGAAGGCGAGAACAGCAAACTGATCCGAGGGGAGTTGGGTTCTACTCCAAAAAAGCACTAAGAGTCCCAAACCGATCAGACCCAAAATCAAGCCGACGAAATGAAAGCCCCAAAAATACCATGCAAAACTCAGAATTTGGTGGGCAACAAGGTGATTTTCGAACAACATTTCCCGCAGTAAATGTGCCATTGGGTATTCCTCTTTCACCAGTTAGATCATAGCGAAAGGCAATGTCTTCTGGCAGTACAAGGTTTGAGCAAAAATGAGAAGAGTTCCCGTACCCAGTGACATGCAAACTCTCCTGTCTCCTTTTGTCGGTAGCAGCTATCCATTTCGGGCCATTGCTCTGCTCTGGAAACATCCACGGCTTTGGCCTTATCTGGTTTGGCCGATTGTTGTCAATATTCTTGTGTTTGCGGTTTTGACGTTTGGACTGTTCTTTCCAGGTTTGCAGGCCATAGATCACCTGTTTTCCCAAGCACAGGGCTGGCTGCTTGCTTTAGAACAACTGTTGAGAATCCTGTTTTTCTTGTTGCTCTTTTTCCTGAATAGTCTTTTGCTCATCACAATTGGTATCTCCCTCGGTGCGCCCTGGTATGGAACCCTCTCCCGCGTGATCGAAGAAATAGTCACCCAAAAAGTTGTGACGGAAATCCCAACCAAGTTTTGGCCAGAGTTGCGCCGTGCTCTGGGTTGCGCTGTGGGTCGCCTCGGTATCGCCTTGATTGCCTTAGTCGCTATCTTGCCTCTGAATCTAGTGCCTGTGATTGGCCCTGTGCTCGCGACAGTTGGCAACTTTTTGGTCGGTGCTCTGCTTGTCAGCCTCGATTTTCTTGATGCCGCTCTTGATCGCCGCCTACTTACTTTTACGCAAAAACTCGACTACTTGAAGCGCTATCCAGCCCTATGCGCTGGGTTCGGCGTAGTCAGTCTGCCTTTAAGCAGTATTCCCCTCTTAAATTTCATCACCATTCCCATCTGTGTTGCGGCGGGCACATTGCTGTACTGCGAAGTTATCCTTCCTGAAGACTTGCAGAAGCAATAAGTTTATCGATGCCGAAGTCGCCCATTTTTGAACAAAATGGTATCAAAAATATTGCTCAATTTGAATTTGATGCTTTACCAAGTACGCGTGCAAAGTTGTCGATTAGGCGCTGGTTTTGCGCTGGGGTACCCACAGAAATGCGCATTCCTCCCCCTGTTACCCGAATCAAAGATCCCTGCTCGGCGAGGGCGAGGCGTAGGGTTTCAAGATCCCAGTTTGGACAGCGGGCATAAAAAAAGTTTGCCGCACTCGGCCAAATGCGTAGCCATGGCGAAAGACTTTCGACGAGACGATGCCGCCCTTGAAGCAGAGCAGGCACTTCAGCCAACAAGACATCGCGGTTTTCGATGGCAAGCGTCGCCGCCGCTTGGGAAATGGCACTCAAGTTGTACGGGAGTCGCACTTTTTCGAGCAATTGGGCGACTTCGCTCTGGGCAATGGCGTAACCGACACGAAAGCTTGCCAATCGAAACGCTTTGGAAAAGGTGCGTAGAATAATCAGATTCGGCCAGGTTTCAATAAGTGGAACGGACGTGAAGCCACTAAATTCAAAGTAGGCTTCGTCCAAGACAGTAATCACGGGAAGACTTCTGAGCGTTTCTAATATTTGCTCCGACAATAAAGTCGCCGTTGGACTATTCGGATTGGCGAGGAAAACAACGCGCACATGATGTTTGCGCACAGCGTCGCGTAGTGTGTCAGGATCGAAACTGAAGTCGTTCTCTCGGCGCTCAAGACCAACGTAGGGAACCCCAAAAGTTTCTGCGAGAATCCGGTACATCGAAAATGTGGGTTCGGCACTGAGTACAGCTCCCTGGCCCCCGACACAAGTAGCGGTAATAATCGCTCGAATCAATTCGTCGGAGCCATTGCCAAGAGCTACGTGAGAAGGTGTAACCCCGCAGTAGTCAGCGATCCCCGCTTTCAGGCGTTCGGGATTGGCAGACGGATAGCGATTTGCCAGAATTTCTTGCTCCAGGGTTTGGGCAAGTTTTTGCTTAAAAGCGTCTGGCAGGTCGGTGGGCCACTCGTTCTCGTTGAGTTTGTCGGCTCCAGGCACCGCTGGGGTGTGGTAGGCGACTAAGGCTTGGACTTCGGGGCGAAACAGTTCAAGCATTACTCTTCTTGTTGTTGTTGGTCGTAGGACTGGAGGCGCAGACGCACCGAATCGCCATGGGAAGGTAGTCCTTCCGCGTTGGTGAGTTCGTCGATGGCTTCCCCCACCTCAGCGAGTGCCTGTGGGGTGTACTGAACAAGGCTGCTCGCTTTGAGAAAAGTTTCGACCCCCACCCCAGAAGCGAAGCGGGCTGTGCGCGCTGTCGGCAAGATATGGCTAGGTCCGGCCAGATAGTCGCCAACCGCTTCGGGGGTGGCATGACCCATGAAGATCGCCCCCGCATGACGGATTTTTTCGAGGTACTCCCAGGGATCTTCCACCTCAAGTTCGAGGTGTTCGGGAGCAAAACGGTTAGAGAGTTGGGCCGCTTCGTCGAGATCTGCCGTCACGATCACAAGCCCGTAGTTCGCCAGGGATTTTTCGGTCAATACGCGACGTGGGTGGTTTTCCAGTTGGCGAGTGACTTCTTGAAGAGTACGTTCGGCAAGGCGTAGATCGTTGGTGATCAAGATCGAGGAAGCCAAAGAGTCGTGTTCAGCTTGAGCGAGCATGTCCGCTGCGATAAAAGCTGGGTTGGCACTGCTATCAGCGATGATCAGCACTTCTGAGGGGCCAGCCAGAGAATCGATGCCTACTTCGCCGTAAACAATTTTTTTGGCGAGGGTGACGTAGATATTGCCAGGGCCACAGATCACATCGACAGGCGCAATGGTCGCTGTGCCGTAGGCCAACGCCCCGATGGCCTGGGCACCACCGACGCGATAGATTTCGTGAACCCCCGCTTCTTGGGCGGCGACGAGGACGACAGGGTTAATGCCTGTGGTTCCGGGTGGTGTGACCATGACTACGCGCTTTACGCCCGCGACGAGGGCTGGAATAGCCGCCATCAGCACCGAACTTGGGTAGCTCGCCTGACCACCGGGGACGTACAAACCCGCAGCATCGATCGGCGTATAGCGCTTGCCGAGGACAACCCCACGCTCTTGAAATTGCACCCAGGATTTGGGAATGCGCTCGCGGTGGAACTGTTCGATGCGCTGCTTGGCAAGGCGTATCGCCTTGAGCAAGCCAATCGAAACCCGTTGGTAGGCGGAATCGAGTTCGCTGCGTCGCACCATCAGTTCGGGCTGGGAGAGGGAAATCCGGTCAAATTCTTGGGTATAGCGCAGCAGTGCCTCATCCCCCTGGCGACGGACATTCTGCAAGATTTCCCGCACCGTCGCCTCTTTGTTGGGGACTTGGTCGGAGTGGGTCCGGTTTGCAATCCGGCGCAGTTCTGTCTCTGCTTCAGAAAACTGGTTGATCAGTCGCAACATGGGCGGCTTCAAGGAAGCACTACCCCCCTAGTCTCGCTGATCATTCGGGCATCATCAAGGGCAGGTCTTAGGCGACAATGGTTCGGTGATGTGGAGAAGCCCGATGAAGTTTGGTGTGATCGTTTTTCCTGGCTCGAACTGTGACCGCGATATTGTCACGGTGACGCGGGGGTTGCTGAACCAGCCAACCCGCATGATCTGGCACACCGAGACCGATGTTTCCGACTGCGACGTGGTCGTGATCCCCGGTGGTTTTTCCTACGGCGACTATCTGCGCTGTGGTGCAATTGCCCGCTTCTCGCCAGTGATGGCGGCAGTGAGCGACCATGCCCGCCGAGGCAGGATCGTGTTGGGCATCTGCAACGGCTTCCAAGTGCTGAGCGAATCGGGCTTGCTCCCCGGTGCCCTCGTGCGCAATCGCAATCTCCAGTTTGTCTGTAATCGTGTTTCCCTCAAAGTCGAGCGCAACGACCTCGCTTACACCACGGCTTACACAAAAGGCCAAGTGATCGAGGTTCCGATTGCCCACGGCGAAGGTTGTTACTACGCCGATGCTGCGACCCTTGAGGATCTTGAGGCAAGCGCTCAAGTGGTTTTTCGCTACACCAACAGTGATGGCCTTGTCACCCCAGAGGCGAACCCAAACGGCTCCTTGAACAACATCGCCGGAATCTGCAACAAAGCGGGCAACGTCTTAGGCATGATGCCCCACCCAGAAAGAGCGAGCGATCCCGCTCTCGGCGCAACTGATGGGTTGCCCTTTTTCAAAAGCCTGGTGGCCTGCCTCGCGGTTGTCTAATCAGCCCGCCAGACAGCGGCACTGTAGCAAGACCACAGATGAATCACCCAACCGAGGGTTCCAAAGCTCACTGCCCACATGATCCCACCAAGAATCAAGTGAAAAGCAGCCGTAAAGAGCCGTCCTTGGGTCAACTGTCCTAGTCCAGGAATGAAAAAGCTGCAGGTGGCGGCAATCACATTTCCAGCGCTACCTCTTTTGGTGATCATCTCGGCGACTCCTGTCAAGACATCCCCTCGATCATAACAAGACTGTGTTCGAGTCGCTTTGCGCAAGAGCGCAGTTTTTAAATTGTGGAAGTTGAGAGAGGGAAGCAGTCCAAAACTACTTCCCGGCAGGGTTGCACTTATCCCACACCATCATACCGAGTTTTCGGAATTCGCTACAAAAGAGTTTTTGCATAAGTTTTTCTTATTATTTGATTAATTTTCTTTAATAATTTCTTTAGATTCCAGGAGGGGAGCGAAAGTTTCCGCAAAGCGTTGTTCCAAAATGGCGAGGCGCATCTGGTGGGCAAAGTTGGTGAGAACAGAGACGTTGTGGAGTGAAAGCAGGGTCATCCCCAAAATTTCCTCACTGCGTACGAGATGAGATAAGTAGGCACGGGTGAAGTGGGCGCAGGTGTAGCAGTGGCATTCAGGATCGAGGGGGGTAAAGTCTGTGCGGAAGGTTGCATTTTTGAGGTTTACCCGCTGATAGCCGACAAAAGCTGCACCGTGGCGGGCGAGCCGCGTTGGGATCACGCAGTCAAAGAGGTCGATCCCTGCTGCCACCGCTTGGGCCAATTCCCGGAAAGTACCCACACCCATCAAGTAGCGGGGTTTTTCGGGGGGCAAGTGGGGGGTCGTGATTTCCACGACTTGGTGAATCAAGTTAGCTGGTTCACCGACACTGACACCGCCGATGGCGTAGCCCGGAAGATCCAGGGTCATCAGGGCTTGGGCACAGCCAATCCGCAAGTCTGGGTAGATGCCTCCCTGGACGATACCGAAGAGGGCTTGGTCAGGGCGTTGGTGAGCCTTCAAGCAGCGTTCTGCCCAGCGCAGCGTGCGTTCTACGGCTCGCTCGACGACGGAGTGCTCTGCGGGATAAGGTGGGCACTCATCAAAGGCCATGATCACATCGGCTCCCAGATCGTTTTGCACCTGGGTTGCATATTCTGGGGTAAAGCGAATCAGTGATCCACTGCGCGGTTCGCGGAACGTCACCCCATCGTCATCAATGGTGCGCAAGGCACTCAAACTAAACACCTGAAATCCGCCTGAATCGGTCAAAATCGGCTGATCCCAGTCCATGAAGGTGTGGAGTCCCCCGGCTTGAGCAACGACCTGTGCACTGGGCTGGAGACTGAGGTGGTAGGTATTCGCCAGAATCATCTGCGCCTTGGTCTGCTGTAACTGCGCAGGTGTCAAAGTTTTGACGGTTGCCTGGGTACCGACAGGCATAAAGCAGGGGGTCTGCACAGCACCGTGGGGGGTCTGAAAAGTGCCAGCGCGGGCTTTGCCACAGGTGGCTTCAAGGGTAAACGCAAAGTTAGCTGTCAAATTCGTCGTCGTCTTCCTCTTCCCACTCTTCACACAGACAGGAAGATTCCATCAACACTTCTTCGACGACTGAACGCAGACCAGAATCGAGACTGCGGCGGACATGGTTTGGGGTGCGAAGGTCACTATCTCGCTCAGAGAGCGGATCTGAGGACGGGATCAAACGAACAGTTCGCCCATCTTGGATCAAGTTGAAGTGGGGACGACCATCTTCAGGCCAATCGAGCTGCAGATAGTCGAAGCTATTGACGTTGAGATAAATTGTCCGGTTGGCGATCATCGTGGCTCCGGAAGCGTCCGAGAAAACTTCCATGACGTACGCTTCGCCGCAGCGTCGCACCTGACCATCAAAAATATCCATGTAGGCGACCCGACCCAGATCCTCCAAGACGCGGATCATGTCGTGCTTACTCACCACAAGTCCAACATCGACAACACAGGGGGGTGCAGATTGCTTTTTCATCAGGACGCCTCGGAGAATTGCTGAGTAATTTTCGCGTACTCCACTGGCTAGTATATCCAGTGCTCGCCAGAAAGTGTTAACGGTTCCCTAAGTTTTACTGGATAGTCACAAATATCTCCCCTCTCGCCCCCGCTCTTCGGTAGATTAACTTAAGTTGCAGGTGACGAGGAGAAGACGGTGAGGAAAAACAATGCGCATTGCCATTGATGCCATGGGCGGCGATTATGCCCCTGGCGAGATTGTGGCTGGCGCCCTACTCGCCCGCGAACAGCTGGGTCTCGACGTATTACTCGTCGGCCACCCCGAACTAGTAGAGCTAGAACTCAAAAAACATAACGCTCTGGGCCAAATCGAAGTCCTAGCGGCTTCCGAACAAGTGGAGATGGGCGAAGAACCGACTGCTGTGCGCCGTAAGCCCCATGCATCGATTGTGGTGACCATGGACGCGGTCAAACAGGGTAAGGCAGATGCGGCTGTCGCTGCGGGCAATACGGGGGCAGCCATGGCCGCTGCCCTTCTGCGTCTGGGGCGATTGCCTGGGATCGATCGCCCTGCCATCGGTGCCTTGATGCCGACGCTGACCCTCGGCAAAAGGGTATTGCTTCTCGATGCTGGAGCCAATATCGATTGCCGACCACGCTACTTGGAACAGTTCGCCTTAATGGGGGCGCTCTACAGCCGCTATGCCCTTCGGGTTGATCAGCCACGGGTGGGGTTATTAAATATTGGCGAGGAACCCGGCAAAGGCAACGAACTTGTTGCTGAAGCCTACCAGTTGATGTCCAAAAACCCGAATATCCCCTTTGCCGGAAACTGTGAAGGGCGCGATGTGATGACCGGTCAATTCGATGTTGTCGTCTGCGACGGCTTCATGGGTAATGTACTGCTTAAATTCGCTGAAGGTGTCGGTCTAGTTGCTCTCCAAATTCTCAAAGAGGAGCTTCCACGGGGTCTAACGGGCATGATCGGCACGACAGTGATGCAGGACAATCTTCGACGGGTTAAAAATCGTATGGACTATGCCTCCTACGGGGGTGGACTGCTCCTCGGTGTCAATGGGGTCTGTATCATCGCCCACGGCTCCTCGAAAGCCCAAGGGATCGTCAGTGCGATTCGCCTTGCGAAGGAAGCTCTCGATAACAATGTGCTGGGGCGCATCCAAGAACAACTCTAAATCCTGTAGAGAATGTTAAGTATTCATAACATCTCAAAATGATTCCGGAGGATGTGTTCAAGGTTTCTCAGCACGGATGATAGAGTGAGCCAGATAATGCCATTTAGTCGGTGTGAGTGCTCAATTTCACCCCCTTCTGCCGTTTATGCATATCCACTCTTTTTTGGCTCTTGACCCTTCATTTTTATCTGCAAAGCGTTACTTAAGTGCTATTTAATGGGGGAGTAATTTTACCTGCCTTTAAATTTCATCCGGCTAAATAATGAACGGGAATTGGCTGCATGGTTCAAGATCTTCTCCCAGCACTTTCTAGAGCTTCCATGGTCAGGATGCTCATTCAGAGTGCGGGCAGTCTTCCACTCAGTGCTAATTACAGTGATCTCACCGCCTATTTCTTGACCCATGCCACGGCCATCGGTGTCCTGATTGTTGCCAGTGGTGATCCCCGCGACCCTGCAAATCTAAGGGGTATCGTTTCACGAAGGCGATTTTTGGAATGGATTCCACAGCTTTCAAGTGAGCATCCCGAATCTGCTACACCCCTCAGTGCTGTGACCGATTTTTGGCAACAGATTCAGCGCTTTGAGGTTGTTAATGGACAGGTTCCAATTCTTGAGAGCCTGAGTTATGTTTCGAGTCGTCCGGGATCAGAAATTTATGAACCCTTAGTGATCCAGACACCTGAACGCTTGGGTTTGCTCGATGTCCATAATTTACTCATTGCCCATGCCTATCTCTCGCAGAATAATCTTCCAGCTATTCCTTTCGAAAACAACCCAGGTCTCGAGCCTCCTACCAATGGCAAGCACGCCTTGAAGGCTTTGGTTGTAAAGCCTCACCATCGCAAAAAATTGCTCGCGCCCGCTCCAATCTTGCCGATTCACGCTTCACCGACATCTTTAGCCATTCCAACAAGCGAACTGCTGGGCAATGTTTTCGAATATATAGAAGACGGCATCGAAATTATCGATCAGTATGGCCGCACTGAATACATCAATCCAGCCCTTGAAAATATGATGGGTTATTCTTTAGAAGAGCTGCGTGGACAGGAATCGTGTTTGCTGTTTTGCAACGAAGAAAATAACGGAACTTTTTATCGAAATATTTTCAAATTTGTCCAATCTGGAGAAGTTTGGCGGGGAGAATTGATCGGTAGATGCAAAGATGGTTCGTTATCGTACCAACAAGCCACCTTTTCGGGGGTGTTTAGCGAAGAGAATCGCTTTATTCACTGTATTGCCGTTCGTCGAACCCTGGAGCGCAGCAATCCCATTGAGGATCATTCGCAGATGCGTGAACGCACTTTAGAACTTGAAGCGCAGATGGCAGAACTCCAGAAACTAAACCGGATGAAAGATGATTTTTTGAGTACGGTTTCTCACGAATTGCGTACTCCCATGGCCAATATGAAATTGGCGATTTGGATGTTAAAGAGTTGCCAAAGCTACGAAAAGCGCGAAAGTTATTTGCGCATTCTCGAAGCGGAGTGTGCCCGCGAAACAGACTTGATCACCGATTTGTTGGATATGCAGCGCCTTGAAGCAGGCATGGGAACGATGCTGTCCGAGTCGATTGTCCTGAGCGACTGGTTGCCATGCATCATGGAATCTTTTTCGGTGCGCACCCAGGAACGCCAACAGAGCTTAACTCTCGAAGTGCTTCCTGACTTACCTCCCTTGATTGCCGACAGCCGAAGCCTTGAGCGCATCTTGATGGAGCTTTTGAATAATGCTTGTAAATATACTCCTCCTGGTCAAGATATTGTGGTGCGGGCTGGGCGCGGACCGCGTTCTTCGGGAGCATGGCCGACCATCGAACTCAGTGTTTGCAATGGCGGAGTCGAAATTCCGATGAAAGAACTGCCCCGCATCTTTGAAAAGTTTTACCGTATTCCCAACCATGATCCTTGGAAACAAGGAGGGACTGGCTTGGGGCTTGCCCTAGTCAAAAAAATGGTCGAACAAGTTGGGGGCACAATTTCTGTGCTGAGTCACTCAGGAAACACTACTTTTGCAGTGGAATTGCCCCAAGCGCCAAATCGAGAAAGCTAATCCCCTTAAGATAGAAGCGGAGGAGGTGGTGCGGCGATTGCGGACTGGTTCGCCAGTCTGAGGAAAGTCCGGGCTCCCCAACGAGCGGATTGCTGGGTAACGCCCAGTGCGCGCGAGCGTGAGGATAGTGCCACAGAAACATACCGCCGATGGCTGTTTCACAACAGCACAGGTAAGGGTGCAAAGGTGCGGTAAGAGCGCACCAGCAGCATCGAGAGGTGCTGGCTCGGTAAACCCCGTCCTGAGCAAGGCGTGGGGACACATGGGTTGCTCGCTGACCGTCCCCCGATATGCCGCTTGAGGCGGTAGGTAACTACCGTCCTAGACAGATGATCGCCCTCGAACAGAACCCGGCTTACGTCCACCTCCTCTATGCCCTTGAGCGGAGATGCCCACATATGGATAACAGCAAGATCCTAGAACAGATTTTTTCCCTTGGTCTCGACGCCACATCGATCTTCGCTGGCAAAGTCCAGCAGGCTGTGGACGAGTGGGTGAGCAACGGACGGATTCAGCAGGACGATGCCAAAGAATTTGTCGATGATCTGTTTGTGCGCATCCGCGAGGAACAGGGAAACTTTCAAGACCAGTTTCGCAAGCAGCTCAAAGCTGCCCTCAAAGAGCTAGAAGTACCGACCCAGGTCGAAATTGAAGCGATCAAAGGACGGCTCGACCGCATCGAGTATCAACTGCGCCAGATTCAGGATCGCCGCTAGATCCTGGTAGATTGGTGAAAGCACACTGAGGGTTCAATGGGGCACTTTATCCGTAGAAGCATGGCAGTTCTGCTGGTGGTTCTGCTTGTGGCCTGTGGCCGTTCGAGCGCTAATCTCCCGAAAGGATTCCAAGAGTATCGAGATGTCGAAAAAGGATTTGCACTCCTCTACCCGGACAACTGGGCTTTTCAACTCGATCCTAAAGGGGCTGTTCGCCTCAGCGATCCCGCCGATTCGACCTACCAAGTCTCTGTCTTGATCGCCGACGCGCCCCGCAAAGATGTCAAAGATATTACTGTCTTTGGCAGCCCAAAGCAGGTGGCTGAACGTTTCGCCAATACGGCGCTCAAAAAAAACTTGCCGCCTAGTGCCAAAGTTGAGATCCTCAACCCCAAACAGCGCAAAGATACCAACGGTTTTATTTACTACTCCTTCGAAATTATTCTCGCCAACCAGGGCAAAGCCAATCACCTCATGTACTGTCTGAGCGTGACCAAAGGCAAGGTTTACACCCTAGTGACGGGTTCCTCAGCCGTCAACTGGCTGGATCGCCAAGAACGCCTCTACAAGATCGTCGATTCCTTCGATGTCGGCATCAAGGGCTGATGGATTACATAAATGCGTAGTGGTTGACTGTGACGGTTTCAAAAACCGATAGCTGGCTATGATAGCCTGTTAAAACCACTTGGAGAGGTGACAGAGTGGTTGAATGTGACGGTCTCGAAAACCGTTGTGGTAGCAATATCACCGAGGGTTCGAATCCCTCCCTCTCCGCTAGTTCTCACTTAGAAACCGTGGTTGGATCTACGTATGAAAATCGGCTTTCTCCATCAACCCAACTAGATATTCAGCAATTCGAGATGCTGCCCCTGGTTGACCCATGCGGGCTTCGCCGTTGATGCGAATGCGTGCTTGCAACTGTGGATCTGCCAAAATGTCACGAATTCGCTGGGCAACAGCTTGGGAGCCATCAGTGACCAGTTGAATCGATTCACCCAGTAACCGTGTTTGGGCTTCGGCGAATCGGTAGGTAAACTGCGGTCCATCTCCTGGCATCGTTACTACGGGCATACCAAGGCCAACGCACTGTTCGGCTGCAGTTCCAGCCATGGCAATGGCGAGGTCTGCACCGTGAATGCAATCGGCGAAACTGTCTTTGCGCAATTCAACCTTGCAGTTTTCTGATTGAAGGGTGGAATCTTGCAAGTGCCACTGGGGACGACTATTCGCAAGTTCTTCGTCGCTCAAACTGCCAGCCAAGGCACAAAGAAAACGCAAAGACTTTCCATGCAGGGTTTCAGGCAAACAGGAAACCGCATCGAGCATCTGGCCTAAGTTGCGGTAAGCTTCCGGAGCACGGGAGCCAGGAAGCAGAACGATCGTCGTTGTATTTGGAGGTGAACCAGGATGATCTGCACTTGGTTCAAGGCGATCCATCATCGGATTACCCAAGTAAATCGCCCTCGGAATATCCGTTTTGAGATTGTGGGCGGTCAAAGCATCCCGTGGAAAGACTGCCCGACAGTGGGGACGGGTGAGGAGCCATTTTTCGAGGACTGTGTAATCGGAAGATTTCCCCCCCAGATAGTAGTCAGATTTCGCAGTTCCAACGAACGCAAAAGGAGCAGATCCGAAAAAAGCGAGAGCCATGACGACGATATCGCCAACAGCTAAGACCAAGTCGCACTGAGGAGCGAGGCGGCGGATGGTCTGCCACTGCATCCAGGTGAGCTTGCCAAGTCCACCCCGGAGATCTTTGAAAAATTCGCGGGCATCCATATAGATAAAGCCCCCGGAAGGCATCGTCCGGGTCGGGACAACAATTTCGATGCCCATGCGCCGATAGATATTCCCCTCGCCAACGATCGGCAAGGCAAGAATTTCGACCTCGTAGGCGAGTAGCGCCTCGACGATCCGTGCCGCGATCTGATCTTCGCCGTGGCCATTGCTCAGGCACAAAACGCGCTTTTTGGACACGACGACTACAGGCAGGGCAAACAACCTCTTTATCCTAGTGTGCTGGTACTAGGAATTCCGATCATTTGAGTGCCACACTGGAACATCTCTGCAAGTTAATTGGAATCTATGGCTGCTCTTGAAGTTCACCTGCTGCGCGAAGGCATTTTAGAATCGGTACATCGCTGTGAAGCGGTTGTCAGTGACCATCGTGGTCGGGTGCTCTCCCGCAATGTGGGCGATGATCGTGCCACTTTTATGCGCTCGTCCATGAAGCCGTTTCAAGCATTCGCTGTCTTGAACACGGGGGCGGCTCAAGCGTTCTCGATGGGCGAAGCGGATCTTGCCCTGATGTGTAGTTCTCATGCAGGCGAGATGATCCATGCCCGTCGCGTATTCGCCATGCTCTGGCGTATGGGGTTAGATCCTGCTTCTTTGAGTTGTCCAATTCCAACAGGCAAAGAAAGCCCACTGCAACATAACTGTTCTGGTAAACACAGCGGAATGCTCGCCGCTTGTCTCCAACAGGGCTGGCCGACGCTCGACTACGCAGACCGCCGCCACCCGGTTCAACAACTGATCGCTAACACGGTGGCGGAATTGCTGTCCATGCCCGTAGACGAGTTGATCTTGGCCAAAGACGACTGCGGAGTGCCGACTTTCCAGTTGCAACTCCAACAGATGGCTTGGCTCTACGCCCAGTTGTCCGAAGGGCGGCTTCCCACCTTAGAAATCTTGGCCCGTGCCATGGTGCATGAACCAAAGATGGTCGCAGGCGAGGGCCGATTCGACACGTTGCTCATGGAAATGAGTCAGGGAGCCGTGGTGAGCAAAGCAGGCGCTGAAGGGGTGCAATGCATCGGGCGCATGGGCGAAGGTATGGGACTAGCGGTCAAAGTCATTGATGGAGCCAGCCGTGCCAAAAATCCGGTGGTGATTCATCTACTGCGGCAGCTGGGCTGGATCGAGCCGGATGTGGCAGATACCCTCAACGATCACTTCGGACTGCTCAATCCCCAACAACGCCTCGAAGTCGTCGGTGAACTAGAGCTTCTTTAAAGCTGTGCGCGATAGGTCGTTTTCGCCGTAACTGAGTCGGGTAATCAGTTACGGCAGCGCAGTGCGGCCAGATCCACGTCAGTTAGGCGATTTTTCTCAGAACCAGGTGATCGGAACATACGGCCACCGCGCATATAGGCATCCCCCTGAATCAGTCTCGGCTCACTTGTGCTGAGGCTGGAGCCATAACCGCCCCGAATACCAAATAGTCCCAGCAAGCCACCGAGGAGTCCTCCACCGCCAGAGCTTCTTGGCGTGGTGGGATAGTAACCATTGCCAGTGTTGATGATTTCGGTGCGAATCTGAATATCGGCAACGCCAGGGCCACGATTAGTGATTTCAAAGGTAGAAGCGAAGACAGCTCCGGCGCTGTCGCGGTTCTGCTCGGTGAAGTTGAATCGTCTCTCACTATAATTGTTGACCTGCCAACAGAGCCGCTCTAGCCTTTCTCCTGTTTGAACTTTGACAGCATAGTAAAGCTTTGAAAGATCCCCAGGTAGGCTGATGGCCTCGTCACCATTAGAACCACCAGCCTGCCCAAAGCTAGACCCTTCTACGCTGTACACGGATGATGAAAATTCCCAGTTGCCCCGCACCCACTCAGGGACGACCTCCTCCAGGCCAAGTTGAAAAGCTGAAGCTTTACGGGAGTTTTTCTGACCAACTTGAACGTTAAACGGTTCTGGAAGTTTGGTGAGGCCGAAGCGTTTACGCAGTACATTTGCATCCCGTACGTCGATTCGACTGTCCCCGTTCAAGTCAGCGTGTTGGGTTTGTTCTTCTTGAAGTAGACCTGTGCCGTCGAGATACTGCTCAAGCAGGGTCAAGTCTGCTTGATCGACGCGCCCATCGTTGTTAAGATCGCCAGCCCCTTTGGTCTGGCCAAAGGCAGGTGCAGCGAGGAATATCAATACAGTAAACAGAAAAGGAGCGTACTTCATCGTCAAATAAAACCTTGTTTTTTCTTGGATGCGAAAAGCGATGTTGCTGTTCCCAGCTTGGTCGCTCATGATCGCTTCAGTAGAATTGACTTTAATATAGCCTTGTTTCGTAGTGAAATCCGCCACCTGAGAATGCTTCGGTTACAGTAAAAAATAGGGCTGTCAACCTACTAAAATGTCGAGTTCCGAACCAAAAAATCCACTGACTCAGCTAGGCGAAGCTCGCACTTTTGTGGGCACAAAGATAAAGGCCATCCAAGAATCCTTCTGGATGCGCCAAGTGAGCCGAGTGCTTGGCACCGACTGGCTGCTTCAGATCGTCGGACAGGTCAACCTAAGTCAAGCGATCAAGACCGTTGCCGAAGTCCGTCGTCAGCTACCAACAACGGCTACAACCACAGAGATCGCGCAAGAATTGACTCGGCGCAAGGCACTGCTCTGTGGCGGGCTTGGTTTGGCTGCGGGTCTTCTCCCTCCGGGCGTGAATCTGGCTGCAGGTTTTGCGGATGCTTTTGTCAATATTCGTTTTCAAGTCGAACTGGTGTACGAGATCGCTTGCGTCTACGGCTTAGATCTGCACAGCGCAGATCGCAAAGGGGAATCGTTGTTTGTCCTCGCTGCGGGGTTCGGCGCAGAGCAAGCAACGACGACAAGCCTTCAGCTTGCCCAGCGCTTTGCCCTCGAAAAGCTATCGGAAGCAGCAATCGCCCAACTTGCCCGCTTGATCAGTGTCCAGATCGCCGAACAAATTATCCTCAGGGGCATTCCGGTCTTGGGAGCCTGTGCAGCGGCGGGGATGAACGCTACTTTTGTCACCTTGGTGGGCAATGCCGCTCAACGCTTTTATGGCCAGTCAGATCGATGAAACACATCATTTTGTTGGGTGACTCGATTTTGGACAATGCCGCCTACGTGGAGGATGGTCCAGCGTTGATCGATCAACTGAAAGCAAAGTTGCCCAAGGGTTGGAAGGCTACGCTGCGCGCTGTCGATGGCAGCACCACCGCAGACATCAAAACCCAACTGCTTCAGTTGCCCAGCGATACATCCCATCTCATGATTAGCGTCGGCGGAAATAATGCCCTCCTCCGACTCGAATTTCTGCAAGAACGGGCGAGTTCTGTGGCAGAAGTGATGGCAAGACTTGCCCAACTCGGCGAGGAATTTCAGAACAGCTACCAAAGCATGTTGCAAAAAGCACTGGTGCATAAAAAACCGACGATTCTTTGCACGATCTACTATCCGCAATTTGCAGAACCTTACCAAACCATGGCAGTTGCGGCATTGACAGTATTCAACGATGTCATTCTGCGCGCCGCCTTCGTGGCTGGACTACCGGTTATTGACCTGCGTCTCCTCTGCAATGACCCAGCAGACTATGCCAACCCCATCGAGCCTTCTGAGATCGGGGGTGAAAAAATTACGACCGCTATTGCTCGGATTGTCAAAGAGCACGACTTTACTTGCCAGCGGACGGCTATTTACTTTTAATTCCTCAGACCATCGGCAAAACGATCTTTTGCGCCTGGGATTGATACTTCCCTGGCCCTTCTTTGCGGGTGGCGTAGGTTACTTCTGGAACGCTATCAGTTGTAAAAAAGAGGACTTGGGCAATGCCTTCATTCGGAAAGACGATTACGTCACAGGGGGTCGGATTGGCAATTTCCAAGGTAAGAACCCCTTTCCATCCCGGCTCCAAGATCGTAATTGGGATGTTTACGCCAGAACGAATGTAAGTACTTTTACAGGTAGTCACACCGACAACATCGTCGGGCATGGCAAAGGATTCGACTGAGTGGGCGAGAGCCAAAGAATTGGCAGGCAAGATAAAGTACTGACCATCTTCCCCAGTCATGAGGGGCATGTCTTCGAGCACCCGGCTATCGAAGCGCTTTGGATTGATCGGTGGTGCACCTGGGATACGGCGAAAAACTTTGAACTCGCGATCGGAAAGCCGAATATCGTAGCCAGCGGAGGACAGACCAAAACTGAGCACGCGTTGCCATTCTCCCTGGGGGTTACTGACCCGACGCACCAAATCAGCTACGAAGGGCTGAATCATCCCAGCGTTGGCCTGTTCTTTGATCCAGGTGTCACTTTTGAGCATGGCCTAGGGACGTTGAGAAACGACACGCAGTTCCGTCACTTGGTCGGCAATCTCTAAGATTGCTTCGGGCATTTGGGGGCCTGTCAAGACCACATCCATATAAGAAGGACGTTCTTGCAGCAAAGTCACCACTTCCGACTCAGGAATAAGCCCAAACTGCACGGCCAAACTCAGTTCATCCAAGATAACAAGGCCAAAACGCCCACTCTGGATCGAACGCTTGGTAAATTGCCAAAGTTCTTGCATCGCTTTTTGCTCTTCGACATCGAGCTGTGGAGTATCGAGGCAGCGGCTGAGATTGCAACGCACCCAACGCAATCCCTGGCAGAGCAACATTGGGTTCTCTGGCCCTTGATTGATCCCACCCTTCAAAAATTGAATGATCAGTACGGGAGAACCTTGACCTGCCACCCGAAGTGCCTGAGCAATCACCGATGCATTGAAATGGCGATGGGCTCCTGTGACCACCTGAATAGCACCCTGGAGCGCCAGGGAAGAGCTTGACTCCGGTACTTTTGATCCGGGTTCGATTTGGGCAACCATCAACACCCACTCCATACATCTAGTGTGTCTGGTAGCTATCAAACCCTATATGGCGGTATTCGTCAAGCAAATCACTGAGGATTGCTCGATCTCCAGTGTTGGTCGATGGAGCAAAATTTTTTGCCGATCCAGCTAGAAATTTATACAGGCTTTTACTAAAATATTTCTATTGCAAACTTCCCGAATTCAAAGTTTCTATTTCACTCAAAAATCATTCAAAATGAGGTTTGTCAATAAAGAAAAACTTGCTGGCTTTCACATTCAGCGTGATCTCCCCCTCCGGGTTCTTCCGCATAGATGCCGGAAGACCATGGGTATAGCTACAAGAAATTTTCATCAAAAACTTATAAATAGCCTTTCAAAAACGGCTAAGACGACATGACAGTGGGCGTTCTAACGCTTAAGTATGTTGATTCGATAAAATAAAGATGTGTATCTAGAAAATCATCCAAATCAAGAACACTTTGCCTCTCCGTATTTTTTGCGGGTCTTGCTGCACTCCTATATAGTCAAACCTGCGCTTGCGCCTGACCAGTAAGATCGGTTACAGTGCAAGACTGTGCGATTCACTGCGTCGTCGAAGAGTTATGCCTAAAAAAGTTACCGCCAAGATCAAGCTGGCTCTGCCCGCTGGTAAGGCCAACCCTGCGCCCCCAGTCGGCCCTGCCCTCGGTCAGCACGGCGTCAACATCATGATGTTTTGCAAAGAGTACAATGCCCGCACCGCAGACCAGCCGGGCATGATTATTCCCGTCGAAATTACGGTCTTTGAAGATCGCAGTTTCACCTTTATCCTCAAGACGCCTCCTGCTTCGGTGCTTTTGGCCAAGGCGGCTGGTGTACCCAAGGGTTCTGGTAAGCCCAATAAAGAGAAAGCTGGCAAGATCTCCACGGCCCAACTTCGTCAGATTGCTGAACAGAAGTTGCCCGACCTCAACGCCAACGACGTTGAAGCGGCTATGAAGATCATTGCTGGGACTGCCCGCAATATGGGTATCGACATCAACGATTAACGTTACAGGGGCAGGGAATTCCCGCTACGACCCCACGGAGGAAACGATGGTTCAACTGTCTAAGCGCGTCAAGGCGCTCCGCGATCAAGTTGATCGCGCCATGCTCTACCCAGCGCCCCAAGCGCTCACCATGGCCAAAACCCTGGCCAACGCCAAATTTGATGAAACCGTAGAGGCACACATTCGCCTTGGGATCAACCCAAAGTACGCTGACCAACAGGTACGGGCGACGGTGACCCTGCCCCAAGGCACCGGGAAGTCGATCCGGATCGCTGTTCTGGCCAAGGGCGAAAAAGTCCGCGAAGCGACCAACGCTGGTGCCGATATCGCTGGTTCTGAAGAACTGATCGAGCGCATCCAAGCGGGGTTCATGGACTTCGACTTGATGATCGCGACCCCGGACATCATGCCCCAAGTGGCTCGTCTCGGAAAATTGCTTGGTCCTCGTGGCCTGATGCCCTCGCCAAAAGGCGGCACAGTCACCATGGATCTCGCTGGCGCGATCCGCGAATTTAAGGGTGGTAAGCTCGAATTTCGGGCAGACCGCACCGGGATCGTCCACGTTGGTTTCGGCAAAGTGAGCTTTACACCGGAAGCCCTGCTTGAAAATCTCAAGGCACTCCAAGAGGCGATCGACCGCGCCAAGCCGAGTGGTGCCAAGGGCCGCTACTATCGCACCTTCCACATCAAGACGACCATGGGGCCGTCCCTGGAGATCGATATCAGTGCCCTCCGCGACCTGAAGCTGGAGACCACCTAGGGCAAAACGTTTCAAATGCAATAGCCAGAGCCGTAGAAAGCAGGGGCAAACCGCTTAATCATCCTGCCGAGGTTCGTTCGGAGAGTAGTTTCTACCCTCCTGACAGCCTCCTTTTGCGGGGCTGTCTTTTTATTCAAGGAGGTGAAAAACGTGGGCAAAAGACCAGTCAAAGAAATCGTCGTCAGCGACATCAAGACCATGCTGGACAAGAGTACCGCTGTAATCGTCATGGATTACCGGGGGCTGACGGTGGCTGAAATCAGCGACTTTCGGCGCAAAGTCCGTCCCCTTGGTAGTCACTGTGTGATCGCCAAAAACACCCTCATGGGCGTCGCAATCCGCGAGTCCAAGTGGGAAAAGCTCGAAGGTATCCTCTCTGGCCCTTCGGCCTTTGTGTTTGCCGATGGCAAGCTGCGCGAAGTGATCAAGGCTTACGAAGCATTCCAAAAGGAAACCAAAAAGACCGAATTGCGTGGTGGTGTTGCAGAAGGATTGCTTTTCGATGTCCCAGGACTGAAGCAATTTGCTGAACTGCCAACCCGCGAAGAACTCTTCGGCCAAGTGGCTGGAATGGTTCTCTCGATTCCAACCAAGATCGCTGTCGGTGTCAAAGAAATTCCTTCTGGACTCGCACGGGCAATCGCCGCTATCGAAAAGCAGAAACAAGAAGCTGCTTAGTACTCTCTCAACTTTTTAGGAGCAATTAATCATGGCAAGTGAAAAAGTCGTCCAGATCGTCGAAGATCTCAAAACCCTCAGCCTGCTTGACGCAGCTGACTTGGTGAAGCTGATCGAAGAAACCTTCGGTGTCTCCGCTGCTGCCCCTGTGGCCGTTGCTGCTGCTCCCGGTGCTGGCGCTGCTGCCCCCGTGGAAGAAGTCGTCGAACAAACCGAGTTCACCGTCTTCCTCGAAGAAGTGCCTGCCGACAAGAAGATCGGTATCCTCAAGATCGCCCGCGAAATCACCGGACTTGGCCTCAAAGAAGCCAAAGACTTGGTGGAAGCGGCTCCCAAGGCAGTCAAAGAAGGCGTGTCCAAGGATGACGCTGCTGCTTTCAAGAAGAAGCTCGAAGATGCCGGTGCCAAGGTCTCCATCAAATAACATCGTTTTTCGTGGACATGTAGGGGCACGCAGCAGCGTGCCCAACGCTCACGGATGAACCGAAGACTCCCTTTCTGCATACCAGCGAGGGAGTTATTTATTGTGGGACGAGTTGCCAAACTCCGTAGGGATTAAACAAAATATCGTCTTCGGGATAAAGCGTGCAAGGCTGCATGTGCAACATATAGTAAGGCGTTGTGTTTTGCCCTTGTCGAAAGGTACTACCCTCTTCAAAATTTGGACTTTCCAAGATCATGAACTGCAGAAAAGCCTGCAATAAGAGTGCGGCTTCTGCGGCAGGAACATCGACACTGACGGCGGCATCGGGAAAACCGAGGTTGTGCATCCCACAGGAGTGGTAGCTTTCTTGGTTCTTGAGCAGCGTGACGAATGCCTCGTAGATAGACAGGGTAGTTTTTTGGGCACTCAGTGCTGTCCAGCCCGCTTTGCTGTGGGCAATGGCGGAGGATTCGACTTTGATGCCCAGTCCGCCTGCTTGCAAAAGATCATTGCCTAAAAGTAGGGCACTGCGGGCTGCTTCTAAAGATCCGCCTTTGGTAATCAAAAACAGCAAGTAGGTATGGTTTTCAATCGCTTCGAGATCTTCGGGACTGAGGTGTTCAGAGACAGACAACTCAAAAGCTCGACGTAAGTTGGGGTCAGGATCGGCCACTTCGACCCGTACTGTTTCGCCAGTGCGGCCATCGACGAGCAAAGCACCAGCAAAGAAAAGTGCTTCGTTACTTTCGAGGATTTGCGCGCCAATTGCTTCGCTGGCAGGCCATTGACCGGGAATCCCTAATACGATTTGCGGTGCTGCTGTCATGGATCTTCGTTGAGAACTTGGGGCGCAGTCTACCACGGAGCCAGTTTCTTTGTGATTAGACACAAGGAGATACTATTAATAAAGGTTCCAATCGATTAGCATGAGCAGCTTTAGCCTGGATCAATTGAAAATCTTTCGGGCGATTGCCCAGCAGGGGAGCTTCAAGCGAGCCGCTGATTCATTGTATATTTCGCAGCCCGCCGTCTCACTTCAGATTCAAAACCTTGAGGCGGCAGTTGGGATTCCGCTATTTAACCGCTCTGGACGCAAAGCAGAACTCACTGAAGGGGGACGGATCTTCCTGGAGTACTGCGGGCGGATTCTCGAACTGTGCGACGAGTCCTACCGTGCCCTCACAGATCTCGAAGATCTAAAAGGTGGCAGTCTAGTGATCGGGGCTTCTCAGACCACGGGCACCTACGTGATGCCCCGACTGATCGGTGAATTTCACCGCCGCTATCCAGAGATTGCTGTCCAGTTGCGGGTGCTCTCGACACGGCGCGCGGCCTACGGAGTCGCCGAAGGCAAACTCGATCTCTCAATTATTGGCGGCGAGATTCCCAATGAACTGGTGGGTCGTCTACGGATCGAACTCTACGCGGAGGACGAACTGGCCCTCGTCGTCCCCGCCCAACATGCCCTTGCTAACTGCGAAGTGATCGACAAAGAGATCCTTTATACGATGCGTTTCATCGCCCTCGATCCCGAATCGACGACGCGACGGGTGCTCGACGAAGTATTGCGGCGATTCAACATCGATGTTTCGCGCCTGAATATTGAAATGGAACTGAGTTCCATCGAAGCGATTAAAGCGGCTGTTCAAGCAGATCTTGGCGTTGCCTTTGTAAGTGCTACAGCCATCGAGAAAGAAATTCATCTAGGCGTGCTGCGCCGTATCCAAGTCAGTGGTCTCACCCTACGCCGCCCCTTGTCCTTGCTCACCGATCCCCAACGCTACGAATCGCGCGCCGCCAAAGTGTTTCGCGAACAGATCCTGGCAAATTATGCCAACGGCCTCCTCTCTCCCCAACCGAACTAGAAGAAATGCCATAATGGAAGACGATCTCCCTGGTCATTCGTGATGACGACGACATTACAAGTCTCTAAAGAAAAACTAAAAAAACCGCCTCTACAGATTCAGACCTTGGGAAACCGAGTGCTGCGCCAACCGAGCAAAAATGTGTCGAGCATCAACGAAGAAATTCGGCTACTGGCGCAACAGATGCTCCAGACCATGTATAGTGCCGACGGCATTGGTCTTGCGGCTCCCCAAGTGGGTGTGAATAAGCGCCTGATTGTCGTCGATCTCGAACCGGACAAAGCGGAGTACCCACCACTAGTGCTGATTAATCCCGCCGTCAAAAAAGTCAGCAACGAGATCAGTCTCGACCAAGAAGGCTGCCTGAGCGTTCCGAATGTCTATGCAGACGTGCGCCGCCCCACCAAGATTACTGTCACCTACCGCGACCTCAACGGCAAACCGATGTCCCTCGAAGCGAGTGGCCTCTTAGCCCGCTGTATCTTGCACGAAATTGACCATTTGGATGGCGTAATGTTCGTCGATCTCGTCGAAAACCAACTGGATCTCACACCAAAACTGGTCTCCAAAGGTTTCTCGATGAAAGACGTGCAGAGCCGCATTTAGAATATTGGCTTGAGAACTATATACTCTTGGGACACCCGAAGGTCACGGCCAACTAGTCGAGCGATTGCTGGAGGTATAATCATAAGCACCATCACAGCGGCATTGGCTTGTTGCCCCCAGCCGTCGTCCATTCTGGGCAAAGTCAAACCTGGATGGATAAGCGCCAGCAAGTGCTGAAAGCCGCCTTTCAAGCACACCTGAACGCTTCGTGCGTCATGCTCAAAGGCCACCTGAACTCGCTTTAGAAATCTGGATCAATGCGCCCACCCCTAAGCGATACTCAAACTGAGGACTGTGCGAATTTGCTGTCAAGCGCAATCGTGGCATCCGGGATGTGTGGTAAGATGGCCGCCGAGTAACACTTGGTTAGGTAAGCAAAATTTCACTTCGAGGTTAAGAAACTATTGGGAGTTATGTGTGAAACAGTTCGTTACTTCTGTGTACAAATCTATCTTTCAGCGAAAACAGCTTTATAAGCTGAATCGATTTATCTTCTGGCTAAGCTCAATTGGAGTTGGCATGCCAACCGATGGAAACGACGTTCGAAAAAGTGATGAGAGCTTTCTTAAAATGGTGTTACGCTCTTCAGCAAATCCAACTGTATTAGATATTGGAGCAAATGTAGGAAACTATGCAAGCCAAGTGATGCAAATTTCTCCTAAAGCCCAAGTTTTTGCTTTTGAACCTCACCCTAAAACCTTCAAGCAGCTTGAAGCTACCGCAAATAAAACAGGTTTTGCTGCTTTTAATCTTGCATGTAGTGATCAACCTGGAACCTTGCAACTGTTTGACTATGCAGACAATGACGGCTCCGAGCATGCCTCTTTGTACAAAGAAGTCATTGAAAAGGTTTGGAGTAGCAACTCAAATACATGGGATGTATCTGTCATCACAGTCGATCATTTTATCGAAGAAAATAATTTATCCAAAGTAGATCTCTTGAAAGTAGATACAGAGGGAAGTGAGTTAAGAGTCTTGTTAGGTGCTAAACAATCTATTGATTCTGGTATCATTTCTGCTATCCAGTTTGAATTTAACGCGATGAATGTAGTGACGCGGGTGTATTTTAGAGACTTCTACGATTTACTTCCTATGTACGATTTTTATAGGATGAGTCCAGGAGGTCTCTTGCCCCTTGGACCTTACCAAGCTTTTGTCTATGAACAATTTGTTCTTCAAAACATAGTTGCCTTACGCAAGCCCCCAAAATAGCATTGCTCCCTATTTGACACGAGAAAAAGTTATACATATCAAGCTAAACCCTGCGCTGCCCCTTGTCCTTGCTCACCGATCCCCAGCGCTACGAATCGCGAGCCGCTAAAGTGTTTCGCGAACAGATCCTGGCAAATTATGCCAATGGCCTCCTCTCTCCCCAACCCAGCTCGTCGCAATGCCATAACTGTGGCGAGCATCAACGAAGAAATTCGGCTATTGGCTCAACAGATGCTCCAGACCATGTACAGTGCCGACGGCATTGGTCTTGCAGCTCCCCAAGTGGGCGTGAATAAGCGCTTAATCGTCGTCGATCTCGAACGCGTCACCATGATCCGCTTGATGCTACGTTGGCTGACCCAGTAGTCCAGTTTTTTCGCAGATAGGTTTTAAATCCATCTTATTTGCTACCATTACAAGCGTACCCTAGTCATAATTGGCAAAGAGCAGTGAAACTTACTTCATTTCAAGTTGAATCTGGCCTAGAATTAGCTACAAATGGACTTGCCTATGTAGCCATATTTTCATTGTTTTTTTCATTTACAAACTTTCTCTTTCTGTCTGCTATCTTCTCTGGCATTGCCTTGATTCTATCGCCATTGGTGATTCTCCAAGGTCTTGCCAAACATAAGTCATTGGCTATTTTTTTCATTGGCTTTATTTATTTTTTTGTAGTTGCCTTACTATATGACCCCTCGGCGTTTATTGACTTTGACTTTTATAGACGCGATGGGAACTTATTTATTTCATTTGCCCCACTTATGGCTCTTCCTTTATTTCAATCTTTAGGCGAGAAGTTTTGGAAAACTGAATCTCTCATTAAGGGCTTGATAATAATCTCCCTTTTTACAAATATTCCTTTATTGATCTACTGGTTAGCAACAGGAAATCTATACACTCCAGAGAATGGATTGGCGGAAGCTGGCTATTTCAGCGCACTATTTCTATCAACCAATGCTGCTGGTGGTTTCTTTGCAGTACTACTATCTCTATCCACTGTCTACTTATTTCAACCAAAGGAACGTTGGTGGGGGATTGTTAGCTGTCTTATGCTGGGGTTTATGCTTTATGAAACGTCTTCCCGTGGCAGTCTATACGGATGGTTTCTAGCAGTTTTACTCTGTGTACTGTTTAAGCGTTGGCAGTTCCGGTTTTTCTCGATTATGTTACCTGGATTAGCGGTAATACTTTTATTTGCTGGTGCAGTGCTTAGTTTAGAACAGCCGAGAGAGGCAAAGGCATACGACGAAGCCTTAGCTCAGGGTCAATTAAGTTTTGGTGCTGACATCGGCGAAAAGGAGGCAAATTGGCAGATTCGTACTCAGGTTCTCTGGCCTCGGGCATTAGATCTAGCACTTCAATCGCCGCTGTTTGGTATTGGCTTTGGTGCCTACGATGATCGCCCGGTAGAACTGGAGGAATATATTCCTGGTCTTACATCTTTCAATAAAAACGGGGATCATATACACTCTGACGCCCATGCTCATAATAGCTATCTTCACATGTTTGCCGAGTGTGGTGTGATCGGTCTCAGTATATTTCTTGGAATGCTCTACTCAGTTTTGATGACAATATCCAAAATTTCTAACTCCCGCCTCTGCTTCGGATTGACCCTAGCGTTTTGGACCCTGACATTTGCCTCCTTGTCAGAACACCGTTGGGTTTCCCCATCGAATGCCCTGCCGTTCTTTCTCATTCTGCTTCTTGCACTTATTGAAAACGGGGAAGTGGCTCAAGTTACTCACGAGGAACTTTAACTTGCAGCTTGAACTGAACCTTGAAAACTGGACAGCTAGCTAAGTTATGCTCTTGCCTCCTAAAGAGGTCCAGAACATTGGGTTCATCTAAATCTACATCTTAAGCCAAGTCAGCCTTCGTCATTTTTCTTGACTAACCCTGCTATCAGCTGTGCTGACCCTGATCGGAGTGCTGCCAAGATAAACATTATTTCCGATGCTTCGGTAACCTTTCCCCTTGTCAACAAACGTACTGCCCGTGTAACCATAAAATGTATTTCCAGTCACAATCAAGCCACTGCTTCCGTTGGGTACTGTGATTGCAGGATCAGTGTATCCAGGAATAGCTCGACAGATATTATCCTCCAATTTCAGTAAATCAATACTGGCGCCGACATAGGCAATAGCATTGTAAGATACGCAGTTGCGTACAACCGCTACCTTACCTGTTGCCAAAGCTGTGTTGATTACAGAACTTTCTCGCAACGTGCAGCCCTCCAGTACAATTTGGCCAGGACCGCTTGCTGTAAATATCACAATATCTCGATCAAAATCACAATCTTTCAAAATAACTGTGTCATTTGTTGATATGCTGCCAGGCCCACCATATACCGTGACATTGCTGTATTGACAATTTACAAACTTGCAATTGGTAGCAGTAAGACCGCTTTCGGCAAAAACAACTCCTCCTGCCTGGCTGTTGATAGTGCAGCAATTCTCAAACGTGCAACCTACAAGTTGCAATCTTCCATTACGGCTCCAATTACTCCATGAACCCTTTGTATTTTTAAAATAGCAGCCAATGACTAAAGCACTCGCTAATTCGGAAGTACCAACATCCCCATTCATTCCTATAGAAACACAATTTTCTAGCACAGCACCGTGGTACGTGCCCTCACCACCTTCACACCAGAAACCGGCACTCCCTTGGGCATCAGCATTGTTTGCAACACAAGCAGTAAATTTGGTATTGACAGCAAAGTCAGAACCAAAGTAATCGCCCTTTCCACCTGTTACACGGCAGTTGATAAACGTAGTATCTATTGCTCCAGAACTCGCAATGAATACTGCCACACCAATACCATCCCCCCAAGTCCGTTGCCCACTAGCAAGGCAATTTATCATCGTATTTCGTAGTGATGGCTGTGTGCCGAAGCCGAACTGGCCACCACTGATGTTGAACGTGGTAAAGTCGCCATTTCTTCCTTCAACGGCTTCTACAACACAATCTTGGCAACCAAACAAATAAAGACCACTTTCGATACTTGCATTACGGCTGTCGATTGTTAGAGACTCGATACGGCACTTTACACAATCAACCATCAAAATGCCGTATCCTGTACGCCCTCGAAGTTGTTTGAGCACACTGGCTCCAACGCCACTTCCGCGAAAGGTAACATTTTTGAATCCAGACTTATTCTTTCCAAGTTGAATCTGGGTAATGGAGTACGTTCCTTTGGGGAGTACAACGACGCCTCCGCCCCGCTCATTTACGAATTCCAGCGTGGCATTGATCGCTGCTGTATCGTTATGTACACCATCACCTTTGGCTCCTGCCATCTTCACTGAGATGACTTGCTCATCCTCAAAAATGCGGAACCACCGACCATTGCTATTTCCAAAGACACTTAAGCCATTTTCTGGGGTCTTATCATTGATCTGCCAGAAGAAAAAGCCGCCGCCGCCGTCACCAGGAGTATCGTAGCCAAGCACGAAAACCGCCTGATTTACTGAGACGCCTGTGTAACTTCTTAGGGCATGAATGTCGCTAATTTGAATGATGTTCAACAACGGATTCTTTGCGAAAGCTCCTTGATCAGCCAATTCCAGTGAGGCCATCCCCAGAGAAGAGTAAAGAATACTTTTAGCAAGTGTGCGACGCTTCTGGCGATCCATACTATCCTCCCCAGCAGTCTTCTGTATAAAACTATATGAAGACAGGCCGAAACCATACTACCTTTCCTTGGTCTGCCTTGTGCGACTTGGTATGAATGCTCTGGAGTTTCATAAGATTTCTCCAAAACGATTAAAGCACTCTTGATGTAGAGTTGCTCTAGGGGAAATTCGGCTGCTTGCAAACCACAAGTTTTAGGTGTCTGCCATCGGATGTCCCTTAAAACCCTCTTTCAGAACGCGCTTCAGGACTTTGCCTGTATTTGAACGAGGTAACTCGGGGAGGATAGTAATGCGGCGCGGACATTTGTATTCGGCAAGGCGTTCGCGGCTAAAGCGCAGCAGTTCTTGGGGCGTTGGTTCGCTTCCAGGCATAACTTCGACAAAACCATGGACAATTTCACCGCGCATCTCATCAAAATCGCCGACCACCGCCGCCATACGCACGGCTGGGTGGGATTGGAGGACTTCTTCTACTTCGCGGGCGTAGACATTGAGGCCAGCGACGATGATCAAGTCCTTGATCCGATCCACGATGTAAAAATAGCCGTCGCTGTCCTGGTAGCCAAGATCTCCTGTGCGATACCAATCGCCTCGAAAGACTTTTTCGGTTTCTTCAGGCAAGTTCAAGTAGCCCTTAAAAACGTTGGGGCCGCGCACACAAATTTCACCGATTTCACCATCGCTCATCACAGAACCCGTCTCAGGATCTTGAATGGACATCGCTTGGCCAGGAAGTGGAATGCCAATGGAGCCAGGTTTATGCACACCGCGCAGGGGATTGACGCTGGTGACGGGGGAGCATTCGGTTGGCCCATCCCCTTCGAGAATGACTGTCTGAAATTTGCGCTCAAAACTTTCGAGGATCGGCAGGGGCAAAGGAGCACCCCCACTGACACAGAAACGCAGACTTTGCAGTGACGCGCCTTCCGTGGTCAAGAGGGCAGCAAAGAGGGAGGGCACGCCCAAAAATGCGGTGCATTGATAGGTACCGAGATTTTGGAGAGCTTGGCTTGGCTGAAAGCGCGGCTCCAAAAAAGTACTCGCGCCTCCCCGCAGGATCACGAGCAGACCGATGGTCATCCCGTAAGCATGAAACAGTGGAAGCACCAAGAACAAACGATCTGTTTCGGTGATTTCCAGAACGGTTGCGCAGGCTTGGGAATCGTAGTCCAGGTTGGCGCTGGTGAGCATCGCCCCTTTAGGCCGTCCGGTGGTGCCGCTGGTGTAGAGAATGGCAACGAGGTCGTCGGCTGCAATCGGTTGCGCTGCAAGCATAGGTGTAGCAGCAAACAGTGTTTCGAATGCGGTGCCGTAGGGTGCTGGCCCAACCGCAATGACGACAATACCCAGTTCGTTCAACAGTTCTTCCAGAGCAGGCAAGACTTGCCCGAAGGCAATAATGACCTTGGCACCACTATCGGTGAGCACATGGCGAACTTCCTGGGGTTTAGAAAGAGGATTGATCGGTACGAGGATGGCTCCGAGTTTCCAGATTCCAAAAGCAGCCATCGGAAAAGGCAAAATATTCGGCAGCATCACTGCCACACGGTCGCCGCACGCAACACCAAAACGGGCTAGACCGCCTGCCACAGCGGCACTTGCGCGGGCTAAATCCAAGAAACTGAGGGTCTTCTCAGCAGACAAAAAAGCGGGTGCATCGGGGGTTTTCTGGACTTGTTGGTCAAGGAGGAGCGATAAATTCATCAGAACAGTTCAAAAAGCTAATTTTATCTTATGACCTGTTCACCCGTAACCTGTTTGGTTTTGTTACTCTGGAGTGTAATCCTTGCTCCCAATTCCGGGGGCCTTCTTTGACCATAAGGAGTTCAAAGTGGCGCAAAAGTACGAAACCCTGTATATTCTCCGGTCCGACTTGGCGGAAGAAGTGGTCGATCAGACCATCGTCAAATATCAGACCATCCTCACCGAACAGGGTGCGGGCGAGATCGAAACCCAGCATCGCGGCAAGCGGCGCTTGGCTTACGAACTCAACAAGCAGAAAGAAGGAATCTATGTTCAGATGAACTACACCGCACCCCCTGCGGCAGTCGCTGAGATGGAGAAGAGCTTTCGGATCAGCGAAGAAATTCTTCGCTTCCTCACAGTACGCGACGGAGAATAAGCCCCATGAACGTCATTGCCCTTTTGGGAAATCTACAATCAGAACCGGAACTGCGCTTTACCCAAGATGGGTTGGCGCGCATGTCGATGATGTTGAGCTTCGCGGCGGAACGTCCCGATGAAGCGGACTACCAGATTCGGGTAGTGGCGTTCGGTAACCTCGCCGAAGAGACCCACAAAAATTTTCACCATGGCGACAGTGTCGCAGTCGAAGGCCGTCTTCAAGCAGAAACCCGCACGCGCCCAGATGGCATGAAAGAAAAAGTGACTGAAGTGATTGCCCGCAAGATCCACAGCACTGGCGCAGGGGTCACTTTCCCCAGCCAAGCGGCTGTCAGCGAAAAGCCACTCACTGCCGCTCCCGTGGCGAGTCGGCCACCTGCAGCAACATCAAGCCGTCCTGCAGCAACATCGAGCCGCCCACCTGCAGCTGCCCGTCCTCTGGTTGATTCGGATATGGACGATATTCCTTTCTAACGAATGCCAACTGAATACTTGCCGCTTTTGATCCTGCTCCCGGCAGCAGGACTCTACTTCTTCTACAAGTTGACTGTGCCCGATCTTGCCACCAGCGGCGATTGGCTTTCGCTCATGCGCGACGGGATCGCTTCAGGTGTTGCTTTTTTGGGTACAGGGCTGAGCTTTTTTGTGGTTTACCAGAATAGCTGGCTCCACTGGCTCGGCTTGGGAATGGCAGTTTGGAGTCTGACCTATTGGGCTTCTGCCTGGATCAGCTTCAAGAATTTGCAGGCGCAAAAAAGCGGCAAGAAAATTAATTCTCCCTTTGCCCCGAAACCGCCTCCACCGCAACCCAATCGCCAACAGCGGCGGCGCAAAAACTAGGCTAAGAGCGCGTCGTACTTAGCGCGTACCTGCTGAATATCTTGCCAAGCCAGCCACTTTGGACTGCCCGCATCTTTACTGGGGTTGCGCAATAAGTAG
>JACMLN010000009.1 GCA_014379585.1 Gloeobacterales cyanobacterium ES-bin-313
AAGACCATCTTTTTGCTTAAGATTAATATCCTTCGGAAGTAAAATAAACGAACTATTTTCTTCGATTGTCTTGAAAAAGTTAAGAGATACCGTGTAACCATCTGCAAGCTGAAATGAATCTGCTGCCGATTCAATATCGAAACCATCACGGTTAAATTGTCTTTGCTCACGATCTATTTCAAAAGACTGGATAGTAAGAATAGACCTCACCATGTAGCGGACTTTTTGCGAATTCCTATCTTGGTCTGGATCTTCAAATACCAACTGAGTACTGTGCATTTTCCAAAGATCTTGGCTTAACTGTGAACGAAGATTTGATGGAAATGTCCCTTCATTAGATCGCTGATATCCTAGGCTTTCAAGTAGGTCATTCGATCCAAAGTACACAAGAGGCCCACTGTTGTCCCAAGCCGAACGATAAAGATACAGAAGAATAGAAACTTGTCTAGGATCTAAAAATGTCAGAAGCCCAATAAACATTCTCTGAACCTTACGGTCAGTAATTTTCATGAAACTTTTGACTAATCCTTTATCGATCACATCTTGAAAATCAATGTTGTTGTAATAGAGTTTCAGGTTTTCCCAGTCTTCTTCACTTAGATTATCAAGCGGAATTCTTCTAATGACTTCAGGTGCTGCACTTCGCTCACCACTACCTTCTATGTTTTGTCCAATGCGCAGTTGAAGAAACCACCGCTCACCGTCGCGCTCTATCGTCGGTCGCTCGGCGGCATCAGGGTGCTTAAGTGTCGCCCCACCCCGTGGTAAGTAACGGACAATTTCGCCATCCACTGCAAACCAACTGCCTGAACCTGCCTCTTTATTGTCACGCATCCTCGGTCTCCACCGTTTCGAGAATCTTAGCAAAGATCCCTACCTCTGGTGTCTAAGTACGGAAGTTTTCCACAATCATCCTCCAAACCTAGTGGGAGACTGATAAGGTGGCGTATGATTTTTTGCCTATTTTGCTGATAAGGTCACGCAACTTTTCTTTGGGAGACTGATAAGGTCATGCAACGGGAGACTGATAAGGTCATGCAACATAACCGCTTTCCCAAGCCATAAAACGCTATTTTTGGTAAGTCTGGAAAACCCCACTACAAGTGAATTTCAGCCTTTTCTTTTAGTCTTTCCCACACTTTAGACTGATAAGGTCGTGCAAGGTGAGACTGATAAGGTCGTGCAATTTTTGTTTGAGAGACTGATAAGGTCATGCAACATTTTGACTGATAAGGTCATGCAATTTGGCCTTCATCTAGTCAGCAACGCTCTTGATCCTCGACAAGAATGGTGTTAGCTTTTGCACAATTGAATTGAGTCCTTTGGATCTCTAACTCGATCTCAAAAGGTCAAGGTGTTCAGAGATCTAATTTTCTCGTTTAGGTTGTGCTCTCGCATAGCCTTGATTTTCAGTTCGCAACTATTCAAGTTTGCGGCGCAAATTGACATCTTTGATTAGCCAATCCGTTGGAGAGGTTTTGGTGTGGGCTCACTTTTATTTTTTCATAGCCGCTCATTGATGCCAGTTTGTCCAAGCTGTCTACGATCCCAACACATGGTGCGGTGGTTTAGACGATCCTCCAGCGCTCCTCGCAGGGGTCAAGGAGGCCAGTGTGTCTAGCTTTTTTGATGGTGAGATCCATGTTTGGCAGACTGCGACTCGACAAACGCCACCAGAAATCTTTGCCTCTGCTCTACGCTTTGCGGCTCAAGGACATCGTGCTGTTCTAGTGCAATTTTTGAAGGGCGGAATAGATCAAGGTCCAGAACACCCTCGAACACTTGCCCAGAACCTACATTGGCTACGACCCGATATTGGGCGAATCGTCGATTGCTACTTTGAGGATGCTGAACGCGTTGCTATCCAAGTACTCTGGCAACATATCGAAGCCTGTAAAGCCGACTATGACTTGCTGGTATTCGATGAGATCGGGCTTGCCGTTGACCTTGGATTGGTCACAGAGGATCAGTTACTCAAGTTGCTCAAAGAGAAGCTGCCTCATCAGGAGATTGTTCTAAGCGGGCAAAAGATTCCCGACTCCGTTAGACCCTTAGCCTCCCAGTGGAGCGAGATTAGTCGTCCTTCGCGTTCTGGGAAGATCACATGACCCTGGAGGATCTCACTAGGCAGAGTGGAGGGTGGGAAAGCCACCCGGACAACCCTGTACTTGGGCGGAGTAGTTCGTCATCGTCTAGTGGTGGAGGTTCCAGAAGCTTCCGAAAGGGAGATCCATGCCCCATTTGCGATCAGGCAGATAAACGCTGTTCACTCAGTACCCAGGGCATCTATCGTTGTTGGAACTTCAGGGCTGAGGGGGATCGTTCTGATTTTGCCTGGGACTTCCGTAAACTTGCCACATCCAAAAGCGGGGGACAGTGGGGCTGCTGGAAAAGAGCGAATCGCTGTGATCGTTGCGGGACTGAGGATAGCCGCTGCTGGAAGAATACAGTCGGCATGGTCTTCTGTGCCAATGCACTGGTTGGCCAACCCCAGGGGGCTAACACCCCAAGGGTGCTTCCTGCGGGGCGCTCCGTGTCGGACACTTCCGCTTGGCAATTCCTCGGCCAGACTACAGGCAGAAGCGGACAACTCTGGGGACGGTGGACAACTTCAGATTCACCCTCACAAAGACAAACCACTCCTACCCCTAAGACTGCACTCCGCAGGAACGCCCCTCGCAAAGACGACAACCCAGAGATTCAGGGTGATGGACGCACTATCCATCAACTCATCTGGGATGGGGCTGCAACTACCCTCCAGGGACGCTTTGTAGATAAACTCGCCTCTGTTCAAATTCAGGACACGGCCTACTCTCGCTATCTCACTTCTGAGACTATCGAAGCCATTCAAGAGCACATCCTTCAAGGATTAAGCACAGGCACCTTTACCCATGATCAAGTGGAAGCAAGTGGCTTCTTCCGGCGTAACCGGGGCTTTATCGGTTCCCCTTGGCAACTGGTACTCCACCCAGGACGGGTGATCGCCTACTTCGATTTGACGGGGGACTTCGCTCTACTGCGCGGCAATGCCGAAGTGCCACCTGTTGTGAAGAAACGCACCACCAAAGGCAAAATCAAGCTCCAGGAGCAGAAATACCAACAGGCCAAAGGCATCCCCTCAAGACCCTACATTCCCCAAGCCACTCGGACTCGTCTTGAGTCTCTTTGGCGTTCAGGCTCCCCCTACCATGTGGTGATCACTGAAGGCGAAGACAAAGCCGAATGTGCTGCTCAGAACTTCGCTTCGCTTGGGGATGGCATTCCCGTCATCACCCTCTCTGTGCCTGGGGTCTGGAACTTCAATAAAGACGGCACACTCCATCCTGAAATCTGCCAGGTCTTGGCGGGTGATCCAGATTCCCTCAGCCACGCCGGGACCCTGACGCTTGCTTTCGATTCCGATGTCATGGACAAAAAGCAGGTGCAGCAGGCCATGGGCAAACTCGCGGAACAGGTGATGCTCAAGTTTGAGGGTAAACTCATTCCCCTTGCCGCCAACTGGCACAAGTTTTTAAGAGAGCATCCAGAGCTTCGTTCAAGCAAATATGGACTCGATGACCTTTGGGGCGAACTGACGGACAAGGGGCAGTCTGCAAATCTTGCCTTTGACTCCTTGCTCTCACCTGCCTCCTCAGTCATGGTCACGCGGCGCTGGCAACGTAAAGGCAAAGCCTGGAAACCGGAAGATAAAGCCCCGCTGCTGCCCCTAGCTGAAGCGCGGACGACGAATCGGGAGTTGATCCGCAAATGGTTTGAAGGGGGCATGAACACCCTGCGCCAGGTCGGAGATCGCCTGGTCATTGCGGGTACCTGTGGACTCGGTAAGACCACAGCCGTTGGCGAAGTGCTCGCTGAAGTGATGCAGAAGTGGTGGTTTGCTCAGGCAGAAGATCCTGACTCACTCCAGGAATGGCTCGATGCAGCATCGGCCATCACAAGTCAGACTGAGATCTCTGGGACTGCTGTTTTCGCTACTTGGATCGCCTGCTGCCATGAGTTGATCCAAAGTAGCAGCATCTTTCCTGCCCCCGGTACCCTCTCTGATGCAGCTCAGGACGTTCTTAAACTCCAACAGCAAATTGCCAGTGCTGAAACCAAGAAGAACCTCTATCCTCTTAAATCTGCACAGCGTTTTGCCGCCCTCTCAGAAATCCATAAACTCAGAGCAGAGCTTGAAAGCCTTTACCATCAAGGACTCGGTGGGACGCGCCTACTTCTGTTCAACACAAAGAAAAATCTCAACGACTTCTTGACGAATAACCTGCTTCCCTACTTGGACAATGTTTCATCACCCTTCGATATTCCTTGGTATGCCATACGCACTGGACGCGAGCAGACAGAACCTGGCATTCCTTTTCGAGATCAAGTGGGGAATGGTTCACTCTCCTGCGCCCATTTTGAAGCTGTTGCCGATGTCGGTGCCCATCGCCATTCCCCGAACGCTGCTGCCTGTCAGAACTGTTTCTATGGGCAGATGGGCAGGTGCGGCTTCTTAGATAGTCTTCGCGCTGCTCATGTTGCCCCGCTTGTTCTGGCAACGGCTGATGCTATCCTCAATGCCAGCCATGAGATTGAATCGTTTAGTCAAGTCGTCGTCGATGAAGATCTCTCTAAGCGGCTCTACGAATCGATTGAGATTGGCCAACACATCAATAGACTGCTGGCCAACCTCCAACGCGGTCATGAGATGGGATGGTTTACTCTTCCGCCTTTGTACGAAACGCTCATCATCGAAGCGTTGATCGCTGTGTTCGGTGAACTGGTTGCCGCCTACCAACGCTACAAGTCAGCCACCCCCCAAGAACTGGCCAACCTCGGCCCGCGCCTGGTCGATTGGTGCGATAAAGAACGCCTTCGACCGTTGCTGGTGCAGCTCGATGGCTTGAAGCCCTATCGCTGGAATGCGGACAAGAATGAGGTTGAATCTGCCAGTTTCTTCCCCTGGGAGCGATTCCGCTTCAAACTGGGGGAATCGGGTCTACCCCTGCATAAGGAGACATTTGGGGAAGACCAACAACTCGCCTTTGAATCAATTCCCCTTAGAATCACAACTGAAATCCTCGACGAACTGACTCAGGCCATTCTCCATAAAAAGCCGTCCTCCTATTTGACCTTTGAACGTCGATTAGTCGATGTCGATGATCCTGCTGACCAGGCCAAGGTAAAGGAAAGTAGCGACACAGGGACAGCTAGACGTAGCAAGAAGCGCGTTCAGACG
>JACMLN010000111.1 GCA_014379585.1 Gloeobacterales cyanobacterium ES-bin-313
CAACCCGTTTGCCTTCCATGCAGGAGCAGGCCCAAAGGGATGCAGCGGTGATGAGTGCCTTGGCTGAAACCAAGCGTGCCCAGGCTGAGTACGATGCGGCGCAATCCCTTGAACGGATGCAAGAGCGCACAGCCCAAGAGATGCAACGGCTCATGCAGCAGCTCTGCTTGAATGTCCAGGAAGAATTGTACGGAGCGATGGCCGAAGTCTTGGGGCAACTCGAAACCCTGACGAAATCGAAAGGCAAAGCCAATCTTTCTATCAGTAAACAAAACGCTATTGAAGAGGCACTGGAATCCTTGGCCAAACTGGGAGAGTTGGGAGCGAACCCACTGAATGGCATTGCCAGTCAGATGGAATCGCTCTATCAGCAGCAAGTCGCAAAACTAGGTAGAGATGCAAGTAAAGGAACGAAATGCCAAGCCCAACAAGAACTCAAAACCCGCATCCAGACGATCAAACAAGAACTTGAAGCCCAGTTGCCCGAAGACTCCTCCAGTGCTGGGAATCGGAAACTTTGGGAGTGGCTGCGAGCCTAAGCATTGGAACACTCCCAGCCATTTTCTGGCAGGGTTGATCATGTCTGCGAATCAGATAATCTGGGGTGTCGATTTACTACCTGTTGGGACTGTCTGTTGAACAGAACTGATCAGGACAACACCGAGTGAAACCCCCATCCCATCGTCAAAATTTCCCAGTCTCTTTCCTGAACTTGTACTTTCGAGACATCGGTTTTCTTCGAATCAATTGTTACTATGCGACTTTGTTTCGCTAGAGTGATACTTAGTCGCAAAAAAAGTGTTTAAGTATACTGATACACGCTAAAAGTGTTTGCATCTATTGGCCTGCATCATTGGAAATCGCCATACTTACAGAGGTAGCACCATGAATAGTCCAGCTTCACTTAGAGATGTGCGAATACTTTTGGTCGATGACGATCAAGAATCTCAGCTACTTTTTGCTGAAATTCTCTCTTATACAGGAGCTATTGTCAGCACTGCTAGCTCTGGTATGGAAGCTCTGTCTTTGACTAAGACAATGATTTTTGATGTTTTGCTATCAGATTTAGCAATGCCTAGGATGAGCGGTTTTGAAGTGATCAGGCGACTGCGGGCAGAGGGCTGGGCTGGCACAGCCTTAACTGTGACTGGTAATACTGGGAAGGAAGACGTGCAAGAATCGTTAAAGTCGGGTTTTGATGGACATTTGCCAAAACCAGTAGACATCTTGAAACTAATAGATCGAATTGCTGTATTGCATGAGCGCGCAGAGCGTAGTAGAAACTAGGGAGAAGTACGCAAATGCTTGTCTGGTCGTTAGGAAATATCTAGATATATCAAGGAACTAGGATGAATACTCAGAATCTCCGAGAGGTAGCAGCAGTCATTGAGCGTGAACATGACACGCTGCTCGCCCGATGGAGGGAGCAAGTGAGACAACTCCCCTCCGCGAAGCACCTTGACATCCCGACGCTCAACGATCACGTTCCCGTTCTCCTTGCTGAATTAGTTACAGCATTTCGATTAGCGTCTGACGAAACGATACCGGAAGCACTTCTTGAAGGCAGTCCGCCAGAGCATGGTCGGCAACGATGCCAAGACGGCTTTGACATTGTCGAAGTCGTCGCGGAATACAACATCCTTCGTGGCTGCATCCATAAACTCGCCGAAAGCAATGGCCTCAACCTGAGTGGCAAGGCATTCCACATCTTGAACCGCGTCCTGGATGGAGCGATCGGATTGGCCGTCCAAACCTTTGCTATTGAGCAAGCTCTCGAAGTTCAAAGGCGTCGCGAAGAGTATCTATCCCTCGTGGCCCACGATCTGCGCACACCGCTCAATGCCATTTCGCTGGCCACAAACCTCTTGGAAGTGAAGCTTTGCGGCGGGAGCAGCAATCCTGATACAGCGAAAATGCTGAAAACCCTACACCGCAACGTGAAGAACCTCAATGGACTGGTTGACAGTGTACTTAAAGAGAACGCGAACCTTCAGACAGAAGCTGGGGTCAAATTAGAGCGTCGCGTTTTCGATTTATGGCCCCTCGTGGAGGCACTGATTCACGATCTGCATCCTGTGGCTGGTACTGGCAGCACCCAACTCATCAACAACATCCCCGATGAACTGACCGTGTATGCGGACGCTAGTTTGCTGAGGCGTGTCTTTCAAAACTTGGTTGCGAATGCGATCACCTATACCGTGATCGGCAACGTAGTCATCGGAGCCCGGGAAACTGGAGAGGAGGGGGCCATCGAGTGCTGGGTCACTGATAACGGAGCTGGAATTCCCGAAGACCGACTAGAAAGAATATTCGACAAATTTGAAACTGATCCTCAAAAAGACGGCTTGGGCCTTGGCCTTGCCATCGTGAAGACCTTTGTGGAAGCCCATGGTGGGCAGGTAACCGTCGAAAGCAAGGAAGGCGTTGGCTCAAAATTCCGGTTCACACTTCCTGGCCAATCAAAAGTTGATGTAAGAAAGTAATAAAGTTGGCTAGTGGAGTGCAAGAGGGAGTTGAAAGCCTCTCAGACTACCCAGTAGCCAACTTTATTATCCACTAGCGCACTTTATTATTGCTCTACACCAGTGAACATCTTTGAACTAGTAGAGCGAACTGCTGTAATACATGAGTGCGCAGAGCAGGGTGGAAGACGTAAGGGCGCTGGACGAAAGCCTCTGCCAGAAGACCAGGGCAAGCCGAAGACTGAGTCGCGAACTGAATAGGGATGAGGCTGCGGCGGCAGCAGAGCTAGTGCGTGCCCACTACAAAAATCTTGTTGAGCAAGGGCTTTTTGAGTCTCAGTGAGAATTTGATTTCACGTCATTCTCAATAAGGTATTTTTTGGCTGATCTTAAGAGGGATAAGCTGAAATACGTTACCGAGCAAAACGCTGAACCCTCGTTGAATATGTCTCCCCCTTTTCCTAACACTTTTCTCTAAGTTTGAATTTCAGGACATCGGTAGCTTTTAGAGCAATTGATGCTCAGCAACTTTGCTTAACTGAGTTGTTGCCTAGCAACGTAAAACGTGTTCAAATAGTGTCAATACATGCCAAAAATGTCTGCGTGTATTAGTTTGCATCATCGGAAGTTGCCATATTGACAGAGGTAGCCACTATGAATAGTATAGCTTCACTTAGAGATGTGCGAATACTTGTGGTCGATGATGATCAAGAATCTCAGCTACTTTTTGCTGAAGTTCTCTCTTATACAGGAGCTATTGTCAGCACTGCTAGCTCTGGAATGGAAGCTCTGTCTTTGATTGGGACAACAGTTATTGATGTTTTGGTATCAGATCTAGCAATGCCTAGTATGAGCGGTTTCGAAGTGATCAGGCGACTGCGGGCAGAGAGTTGGTCTGGCTTAGCCATAACTGTGAGTGCCTATTGCCGAGAGAAAGATGTGCAAGAATCCCTGGAGTCAGGTTTTGATGATTACTTTCCAAAACCAGTCAATATCGTTGAACTAGTAGAGCGAATTGCTGCTCTACACAAAAGTGTGAAGTAGGGTGAATACCAGAATCCCGCTTTAGGAGCTGGTATTCACCCTATAACTTAGATGTATGCTTACTGGGCGCAGCCTGGGAGAGGCTATTTCTTGGAAGGGAACACTATTAGACTCTCGATTAAAAGTGGTTGGTGGCCATCTCCCCTGAGGTAAGAACTGGGTCTACCTTAGGGAGGGTGACGGAGTGTAAGTAGCAGGCGAACAGAAAAACAGGTTAAGGCTGAAGCCTGAACTGCTACGTCACTGAGTCCTAAGTATTTCCTTTTTTTGTTCTTTCGGGAAAGGGCCGAGCTGTATTTCCGCAAATTCCCGCAGAAGTCCGTAGGAATGTTGATACGTGCAACCTTGTCTGCGTTTGAAAACGCTCCCATTTCAAGATGTTGTGCGCACTTGACATGACCCTCAAGGTGTGGTAAAAGTATCGCGTAGTTCTTCAGAAAAGTTTCCCCATGAAAATTGGCCATCGATCCCTAGCCCTCATTGGCTTGCTTTCTCTTTCATTTGGCGTATTGTCTACTACCTCAGCTCACGCTCAGAACGTGCAACCACTTCAGTATGTGGCTGTGCCTCCCTGCCGGGTTGTTGATACACGCTTTACTCCTGGGGCTTCTTCCCCGCTCATAGCAAATACTGTGCGTGCCTTCCGAGCGACGGGCACTGACTTCAGCGGCCAGGGTGGTACATCGGGCAATTGCAACATTCCAGTTGGAGCGACATCGGTGTTTTTCAACTTCACCGTCACTGGTGCTTCAGCAAGTGGTTTTCTCACGGCCTATCCCTACGATCAAAACAACAGTACACAGCCCATTTCTAGTGTCATAAACTACAGTACCACTACGAGTAACCCTGCCATTGCCAATGGGATAGCGGTGCCTATTTGCGACGGTGCGACAACCGCTTGTACCAATGATTTCTATGTCGTTGCAAACGTAGGAACGACCAATTTAGTGGTTGATGTTGTCGGCTACTTTTCCCCCGATATTGGCAATTCCAACACTGCTACTGGACGCGATGCGCTCAAATCCAACACAACAGGCAGTTATAACACTGCCAATGGATCCACTGCGCTCCAATTCAACACAACAGGCTTCAGCAACACTGCCACTGGAAGCTTAGCGCTCTTGTCCAACACAACAGGCAGCAGCAACACTGCCGCTGGAACCTCTGCGCTCTACTCCAACACAACAGGCTTCAGCAACACTGCCACTGGAACCTCTGCGCTCTACTCCAACACAACAGGTGACAGCAACACTGCCAATGGAAACGGTGCGCTCGACTCCAACACAACAGGCGACAGCAACACTGCCGCTGGACGCGATGCGCTCCGAATCAACACAACAGGACAAGGCAACGTTGCCACTGGACGCGCTGCGCTCGACTCCAACACAACAGGCAGCTACAATGTTGCACTTGGATACGGGGCTGGTGGTAGCCTGACAACTGGTAGCAATAACGTGGATATTGCTAATTCAGGTGTTGCGGGCGAGTCTGGTGTCATTCGCATTGGTACACCTGGTGCACAAACTAGAACCTTGATTGCTGGGATTAATGGGGCCACAGCGAGTGGGGGCGTTCAGGTCTTTATTAACGCTAATGGGCAACTAGGAACGCTCACCTCGTCACGACGTTTCAAGCGCGATATCAACAACCTTGGTTCCCTCAGTGACCGTCTCCTAAAACTTCGGCCAGTCTCATTTCGCTACAAACAAGCCACCGAACAAGGAGAACACCCCCTCCAGTACGGTCTGATCGCTGAGGAAGTGGCGAAAGTCTTCCCAGCGTTGGTGCAGTACGACAAAGAGGGCAAACCCTTCACGGTTTACTATCACCTGCTCACACCTCTACTTTTGGGTGAAGTACAACGTCAACAGGCTCAACTGGTGAGCGAAAAGACCCAGCTTGCTTCCCAGAAAGCGCAACTCGCATCCCTTCGTTCCGAGAACCAACATCTGCGCTCGCAGTTGACTACTCTGCAAGCCCAGCAGGAGCAGATGCTTAAATTGGTGAGTACAAGACTCAATAACCTAGAGCGGGCTGTCGAGGTAAACGGTAAAGCACCGCAGGCACCCGCAACGGTGCTTACTGCTGTGCCCAGCGCATCACGATAGGCTGCTGTTTGGGCATGGTTTGGGGTGTTGCCTTTGAACCATGCCCTTTGACTTTTCCTTATCCCGCTCTCACGTTAATTAAAGAGGTTAGGCAGAGTCTCTCCTAG
>JACMLN010000112.1 GCA_014379585.1 Gloeobacterales cyanobacterium ES-bin-313
AAGGAAAAGATGACGATGGGATAGACGGGTAGACTGTGCTTCTCAAAAAGCCGAATCAAGTAGCGGAACACCCGCTCTGGAAATCTGGCTTCAGCCGTTGCTTGATTCTCGATGTGGATCAAGAAGAAAGCTTCTCGGTTCAGACTAGGTGGGAGGGGCATATTCTTGAAGCGGGCTTTGACTACGACATCTAGAAGCTTCTTTTCGCCCAAAGGGATATCCGTAAAAAACTCTTGCTCCAAAAAGATGAGGGAATCGGGTTCCAGGTAGGTCAAGACCTCCGGGAAGAAAAGATCCAGAAAATCGAGAAAAAACGTGGAGAGCAGTTGCTTGAAGAGTTGGTCATGATCTGTTGTTTCCATGGCCTTGATTATAAAGGCGCAGCCTCCAACGTCAGAGCCAGATTGTGTGGGCTGCCTTGTTTGCCATTGCCCAGACCGGAGTATTGCTGAGAGGAACAACCGTCCTGCGAATCAGATAATCTGAGGTGTTGATTTACTGTTTGTTGGGACTGTCTGTTTACCAGGATCGATCAGGACACCGCCGACTGGAACCCGCATTATCTCGTCAGCTTTTCCCACAGACTTTCCTAAAATGGTTTTTTGAGGAAATACCGTACGACAAGTCCTCTTTGCTACCGTGCTGCCAGCCGCGCCGGATGCTATCGCAGGGCAATCTCACTGGAGTGTTAGATGCTGGCTAATCACCCCGTTAGCAGACTCAGGGTCGCCGTTGGTTATAGTACTGATTGTCGTAGTATTGCTTGTCGTAGAATTGCTTGTCATAGAATTTCTTGTCATAGTATTGCTTGTCGTAGAATTTCTTGTCGTAGAATTGCTTGTCGTAGAATTGCTTGTCGTAGTCTCCAGCCAGAGCAGGCAATGACGGTATCCACAAGATTACTGATATGACTAGCATTTGGGGAATTTGCAAGTTTTTGCCGGCAAAGCGCAGAAAATTAAAAATGGTGCCCATAATGTTACTATCTCCAGAAGAGCAAGAGCCTACACATGAGTTGAGTCTTGTCTATAATGTACACCATTTTGTTTTTGACAGTAAGATGCTCTTCTCTTGCTTACTCTCCGTTGTTTCGTAGCACCGGGTCGTCCCGTAGCGCTGCCACCAGCGCCGGGTTCTGTGCGGGCAGTTGCCTCAGTTCCTCCATGGGTGCACCGCCGATCCATCCTGCAAGGCGATGGTATCCCGATGGGGCGTGCCAGGGACAGGTCACCTGCGTGCAACTGGGGTAGCCTGTGCGCAATGCTGGCGTAGGCAAGTTATTTGTAAGCATATGCCTAATTCGCGTGCGGGCATAAAACCCACCAGTGGAACACGGTAGGGGCAGACCGCACATGATGGCCGAAAGGCAGCCGCGCACAGCGCCGAGTGACGGATCGGTTTCAGTCAGAATCTGTAGCGCGGGGCAGTCTGCCCGCCTGCCACATTGCTAGCGCGATGATGAAAACCGCTTCTAGTGGGGTGGTCAGAACGGTATAGCTCACACACATGCATGTATTGGCATGCATGCATTGGAATGCATGTGTTTGCATGCGATGGCATGTGAATGCAACCGCCGCACCCTGGTGCCACCTGCGCGCCTGCACTCGGGCGAAGCGCACCAACGACGCGAACGACGGCAGCAGGTACTGGCGGCGGCCTATGCACACCCAGACCGCTTCGTGCGCAAAGCTCCAGAGCCGCCTGCCCACGGCGGTATGGATCAACAAGCCGAAACCAAGTAGTACAGCATCCTCGCCAGAAACTCAGGAGAAATACTCTGTGCCAGATTCAGAAAATCGTCCCTAACCTATTGACACATTCCGGTTCAATCAAGCCTAATGTTGGGCAATGTTACTTAACGTACGATTTTCTCAAGTTGTTACGGTTATCCCCATTTGCGGAAACACGGCACGGTCCTTTCCTGAAAGAAGTGAATAAGGAAAGCGTTCATGCCCATTTCCTATTTTGTAAATTTTGGGAAACGGCTTCCAGAGCAAGCCAACCTCTTAGCCTACTGGGGAAGGTCGATCACCTGGAACTCTTTCATCCCGAGGGTGAATTCTCTTTGGGCTTGTCGGCCTGCGAGGGTGGTAGATGGTAACTGTCCCAATCTATTGAGAGTAGAGAGCCATTCCCCCTTTTCAAATTTCATGAGGTCTGGGGTCTGGGCTTGCTGGTACTGGATTTTGACTGCGGCCAGGGCATTGTGCAACAAAGAAAACTGGACTTGAGCCTGCTGCTCATCATTGAGCCTTGAGCCAAGTTTAAGCATTCTGACTTGCAGATCTGAACGATTTGGACAGGATGCCGTCCCACCACCCCACAGATCGTTGGCTGGAGTACCAGCAGCGGGCAAGGTATCCAAATGCTTTTGGGCTGATGCAAGCAGGTTCTTCGCTGTGTCGAGATCTGCTGTCTGTTTGGCCTGGTCGATGGCCGATTCTGCGTTTTCAATCTGTGATACAGCCTGCGAACATTGCCAGTCCCAACTGATCATGCTGGGGAACAGCAAGATAGGGGCAGAACGGACAACTGGATCGCGCACTACCCTGTAGGGAATATTGGCGATTGCAATAGCAGCAGGAACGATGGCAACCGCAAGAGCAATGAATCCGATTTTTGAAAAATTCACAGTATTTTTTTTCGGTGGCGAGATGTTGTTGGCTTTTGGTTTGCTACTTAGAAGGCTCGCTTCTAGGCGATCCCAAGACTTAGATGACTCTTTTTCTGGCATTTTGTGCGTACCCCATCTTCAGAATATAGTATTCACCAAATGCATCAAAATTTCTTAGGTGACATCTCCCGACACTCATCCTGCGGATAGAGTGCGAGCCTCCTGCCCATTCGAGGTAAGCAACTTGGTGCTCTTTATGGACTTTTGTTCATGTATTGCGGTAGGCTTCCAAAAAGAGCGTAGGAAGCCGATGCCCAACAATCCTCAACAGAGCAAAGTTGTCGAACTCTTCATCCCTGATCTATCGACTCGGTGCGAGATTCCTTTCTACAGTTGCCCGATCACAGCTGGATTTCCCTCCCCCGCAGAATCGTTTCTCGAAGGCACTCTGGATCTCAATACCCATTTGATTCGCCATCCGGCGGCAACATTCTTTGTAAGAGTCGTCGGGGATTCGATGATCGGAGCGGGCATTTTTCCGGGAGACATCTTGATCGTGGATCGCTCTCTAGAACCCCAGGACAAAAATGTCGTGATTGCTGTCGTCGATAGTGAGTTGACCGTCAAACGACTGCGCTTTTTCAAAGAACGCCTGGTGCTTGTTCCAGACAACGATGCCTATCCAACTATCGAGATTCACCAACATCAAAGCTTTGAAATCTGGGGAGTGGTCACAGCTTCGATCCACACGTTATGAAAGCTCCTGTCTTCGCCCTGGTGGACTGTCAGAGTTTTTACTGCTCCTGTGAATCAGTCTTTGAGCCAAGACTGTGGAAAATCCCTCTGGTCGTTCTCTCCAATAACGATGGCAATGTTGTCGCCCTCAATGAACCTGCCAAGCTTCTCGGTGTACCCCGTGGAGAAGCCTTCTTTAAAGTGCGCCACTTGGTCGATGCTGGCAAACTCATCGCCAGAAGCAGCAATTACACCCTCTACGGTGATCTCTCAGCCAGGACTATGGCCACTCTTGGCTGTTTTGGATCAACCGAAACCTACAGCATCGACGAAGCCTTCTTGGATATGGGTCATGTACCTTCTAAGGAATACAACAGCTTTGCCGAGGAGATCCGCCGCACTATCCAGCAGCATGTTGGTCTTCCTGTACGGGTCGGAATTGGGTCAACAAAGACACTTGCAAAACTTGCGAACCACTTGGCCAAGAAGCACGCTGGAGTGTACGACTTTACTGCCATCGGTGATATCGAGCCGATCCTCGCCACAATTCCAGCGACGGCGGTCTGGGGTATTGGGTCACAATCAGGCAAGGCACTCGCGGCAAATGGCATCGATACTGCTCTGCAACTGCGGAATGCAGACAGGTTTTGGATTCGAAAACGCCTAGGAGTCGTTGGACTGCGCACAGTTTTGGAGCTTCAAGGCATTTCCTGCCTGCCACTCGAACAATGCCCACCTGCCCGTCGGTCGATCTGCGTTTCCCGTTCTTTTGGTAAGCCTGTTCGCTCTGTGACAGAACTCAAGGAAGCCGTCGCCACATTCACCGCCCAAGCTGCTCACAAACTCCGCAAGAATGGTCTGGCTGCGGGTGCTGTGACTGTTTTCGTCTCGTCGAGTCGCTACAAGGACAATTACTTCTCCAACTCTGCCTCTTTTCAGCTTTTGAGCGAAACTGCCCATACCCCGAAATTGCTAGCTCCTGCTTTGATGCTGACCGAGCGGCTTTGGCAGGGTGACATAACCTTCGCCAAAGCCGGGGTGATTCTCACTGGGCTGACTGAAAGTGAATCCATCCAACTCAACCTTTTTGAACCTTACAAGTCCTGGAGCGACCTCCAAGAACGCCAGTTGATGGAGACGGTCGATGCTGTGAATACTCGATATAGCCAGGGAGCACTGCGACTTGGAGCCATGGGCATCGATCAACCCTGGAAGACCCGTGCCCAGTTCCTCTCCCCCAGGTACACTACCCGCTGGACAGAATTGGCAATCGTCAAGGCTTGAATCCTAGTGATTATCGTTTGTGTCTCCACCGATCAACAGCCAGTTTTGCTAAAACATCAAGTGGAAAGAGACTCTGCTCATCTAGAGAAAACTGTCTAGATATTTGCTCATAGATTTTCCAGGTTGACTGACTTCTTCCCGTCTGCAAACCCTTCGGCACATGATAAAACCCCTCAACAAATCCACCACGCCAGCCTAAAAGACACATACGGCCACTGCGCGGACTTTCAAGGCTAAATGGCAGCCACAAATAACCTAGTAACAACTTCTCGCCAGTAGGATTGTGATTTCCTAAGCGCAGTTCCCCACACCTCTGCCCTTTGGTACTGCCATAGAATATACAACCGCCACTTGGAATTTCTCGCATCTGTGGATCGGCTTCAAGTAATATACGGCGGAACAGCAGTCCTGATAAGCGTTTCTCCTCTGGGCATTTAGCCAGCAGATTCAATAATGCCCTTGATGGAGAGCCAATAAATGTGGATTCTGTAACTTCAACCCTTTGAACGTTTAAGACGCTTATGATCTCTTCTTTGTGCTCATCCTCCAATTCGATTAGTTGCAAGGTTAAAGAAGTATTGCCTTCGACAATTGCGTATTGCAGGAAGCGAAAGTCTAATCGGTGATGCCGCACGTCAAGCCAGTTGAATGCATGGAATTCGTTGCTCACGGCCACAAGAGAAATAGGACGGGTATAGTCAACCAAAGCTGAGAATGGCCTCTCTTTGCGAGCTACTTCGTAGTAGCGGGTGAGTTGCTGAACGATATGCCGATCAGATTCATTCTTCAATTCGATGATGACTAAGCCGCCTTGAGGATCGACACCGAGAATATCAGCGATCCCACCCGCCAAGGACACTTGCCTACCCAGCGGTTTGAGGTTCAATAAAGCCTCAAGATGTTCCCAAATGACATCTTCAAGATCCGCTTCTGTACGGAATTGTAAGCCTGTTCCCGTTTTCTTAAGCAGCATTTTTTCTCATTTCGTTAATGCATAGACCAATATTTCCCATTTTGCTAAAAACCTACTTCTTCAAAATTGTGTAATACCCTTTCGTTATAATAATGAGCGCATCAAAGCCTCCATCAAAAATGGATAGCCTGTCAACGACATCAGGGTTGATGCCTCCAACTTGGCTAACTCCTCACTCACCTTCTCTTCTAATTGCGACAGACTTTCAAATGCTTTCCAGGCCAACTTGTCTTTGAGGTACAGCCACACCCTTTCAATCGGATTCACTTCTGGACTGTAGGGAGGCTGAAAGAGCAGAAAGATATTCTCTGGGATTTGCAGGTCGGCCTTGCGATGAAAGCCGCCATTATCCAACTGCACGATCAGCAAATCCTCTGGATAGGCTCTCGACAATGCTCCCAAAAATGCTTCAAAGCATTCACCATCGACATGGCTGAACAGCCAAAACTGACTTTCCCCACTAGCTGGTTCGACTGCGCCATAGACCCAGAAGGACTTAAACTGCCAACGCACTTTGCCAATTGGACGGATGCCTTTACGCACTAAACGCCGACGCTTGATGCCTTTAAGACCAAAGCGACTTTCATCCACACACAGATAACGCACTTTGGTGCCAGGTTTTGGCCAATACAAACTCAGAAAGATTAATAAGGCACTCAAGTTTTTTTAAAAGCCTCAACGGCCTGTGGATCTTGTTG
>JACMLN010000113.1 GCA_014379585.1 Gloeobacterales cyanobacterium ES-bin-313
AACCCTGTCGAGTTGTTCGGCCCTGTGCGTTACTTCTGGGATGCCCAGGTTTACCACACAGAGATCGACAAAGTTGTTGCTGAAAACCTCAAGAAGGGCATGAGTCCCAAGGACGCTGAAAACGCTGTTCCTCTTCGCTTGCGCTTCTACGACTACGTCGGCAACAGTCCTGCTAAGGGTGGTTTGTTCCGGGGTGGCCCTATGAACAATGGCGATGGTATTGGTATCGGCTGGCTTGGTCGTCCGGTATTCAAGGACAAAGAAGGACGCGATCTGAAGGTAATGCACCTCAACACCCTTTATGAATCACAGCCTGTGGTTCTCGTCGATAAGGACAATATTCCCCGTGCGGATATCCCATTCCAGCGCAGTGAGTCCCAGTACAGTTTTGAGCAGACAGGGGTGAGCGTCACTTTTGTCGGTGGCAAACTTGATGGTCAGACCTTCGATGACACAGCCCAAGTCAAGAAGTACGCCCGTAGTGCTCAAAAAGGGCAAATGATCGAGTTCAACACCGATAATATCGGTGGCGGAGCCAAGGCAGATGGTATCTTCCGCACCAGCACCCGTGGCTGGTTCGTCCTTGCCCACGGTGTGTTTGCCCTCCTGTTCTTCTTTGGGCATATCTGGCATGGTGCGCGCACCCTGTTCTTGGATGTGTTCACAGGCGTGGATCCAACCCGCCAAGAAGAAGAGTTCGAATATGGAACCTTCAAGAAGCTGGGTGACAAAACCACCCGCCGCGAAGAAGCAACTTCATAGCAGCGTTTACGACCGGAAGGAGGTTACACTCCTTCCGGTCTTCCCAACTTTTTAGCGAGGAAACAGACATGTCCTCCAGCGGCATTACAACCATCACCTACGTACTGCTTCTCTCTTTGATTCTTCTGGCGATCTTCTTCGCCGTATTTTTTCAAAAGAGCAGCAAGTAGACCGTCCTTTTCCAATAAAAAAGCCACCCGTGCGGGTGGCTTTTTTATTGCGCCTTAAATTAGTCTTCGTGCATTTCGAAAGGATCGGCAAGTTCTTTAGAGGGGGGGCCAAATGCCGTGTAGATCGAAAAGGCTGTGATCATAATCAGGCCCGCTAAGATAGCGATAACAAAAGCTTGGGCTGGCATAGGTGTTTTTTAATCAGAGTCTACCCTTCCAGTGTGTCACATTCTTCACTTTTCGCAATATGTTCTTTAATCCGATTTATTTTAAGTTTTGCGCAGATAAAATACGTATAATTTAGGCAATCGCATGGCAGGTAGGTAGACGTATGGCCAAGAAAACTTGGTTAGGGGATCGGCTCAAGCCGCTCAACTCTGATATTGGTAAAGCATCACCTGGTTGGGGAACGACCCCGATCATGGGTGCCTTGATAGCCTCCTTTGGGGTGTTTCTGATTATTATTCTCCAGATTGCCAACAATTCGCTGATCCTGGATGGCGTCAATGAAGGTGTCACCACGGGGCCGGCGGCAAACGGGTACGAGTACAAGCCCTAGAGCGTTTCGCGGATCGTATACTAAAGAGACGCTTTGAGAGTTGCTCATGGACTTCTTTGGTATCGGTCCGCTCGAATTGTTGGTGATTGCCATGGTCGCCCTGCTCATCTTTGGGCCCAAGAAGCTTCCTGAACTAGCACAGACCCTTGGCAAGACGATGCGCTCCTTGAAGGATGCTTCGCGGGATTTTGAGCGCGATATTAAGCGCGAGTTCGAGCCTCCAGCTACGACGACCCATTCTTTGGCTGCCCTCGAAGAGGAAGCCGCCATCCCAACAGCTATCCCAGCCCAAAATCCTACTTCAGTGCCGGAACCTGTGGATTTAAATCCACATTCTTAGCTGACTCTCCAAGCCAAACTTTGCTGATTCCTTCGCGCCGATTGTCGCTTGCACCGCTGAAGCTTTTGGTGGTCGTTTTTGTGAGTGCTTGAAGACCTAGGTCAACTTGAGCTGCATTCAGTGTGCCGAAGGCATCGCTCTTGGGTGCTTTTCCGGCCATTGCCCGATAGCCATATTGATTGAGTATTGACACTGGAATGGGATAGCCGTCCTCGACAAGCAAAATATCTGGCTGCCACTGGTGATGAATGCGGGGGCGGTTGAGTGCGTCTTGCAGCGGCAATTTGAAGTCGATCACATTCACGATTGCTTGCAGAACCGCAGTGGTAATAAATGAGCCACCCTGGGCACCAATGGCAATCCAAGGTCTTCCCTGGCGCAGCAGAATCGTCGGAGACATGGAACTGAGAGGACGCTTGCCAGGAGCGATGGCATTCGCTTGACTGCCGACGAGGCCAAAGAGATTTGGTACTCCAGGTGCGCTGGCAAAGTCGTCCATTTCGTTGTTGAGCAGGATGCCAGTGCCGGGAGCGACGACTCCAGCACCGAAGGCACCATTCACTGTCTGGGTGAGGCTGATGGCGTTGCCGCTCGCATCAATAATGCTGAAGTGGGAAGTATTTTCGACTTTGCGTGGCCCTTCCCACTGCTTAAAGCTGTCTTGTATTGCTTGGGGAAGGAGGCTACCTGGAGTAATCGCCTTGGAAGGCGTTGCTTTGGCGAGGTCTATGGTTTTGCTCTGGGCGGTAGCGTAGGCTTTATCGACGAGTGCAACCATGGGCACGGGTACAAAGGCTGGGTCGCCATTGAAGCGGGAGCGATCTGCGTAGCCATGGGTCATGGCCTGGGCGATCAGATGGGCACGTTGCTGGGGCAGTTGAACAGTGAGGTCATAATTTTCGAGAATATTGAGCATCTCTAGAAGAATGGGGCCACCGGAAGGAGAAGGCGCAGTCACAATCGGCACACCTCGATAACTGCCTGTCAGGGGTTGCCGCCAGACTGTTTTGTACTGTTCCATATCCTGTTTGCCGATCAAGGCTTTGTGATCGGCCATGGCTGCTGCCAACTTATCTGCTGTTTCGCCGCGATAAAAGCTCTCGCCGCCGCTCTCGGCCCACAGAGTAAGGGTCTGTGCCAAATCGAGCTGTTTGAGGATTTGGCCAACTTCTGGCACTTTACCTTCGGGTAAAAAGATCGCTGCTGCGGCTGGGTCACGGCGCAGGCGCGCAGCGCCGTTCGTCAAGCGAGTATGGAGAAGATTAGATACAGGGAAGCCATCGCGAGCGAGGCGAATCGCCGGTTCAGCCAGGGTGCGCAGCGAAAACACTCCGTAGGTACGCTGAAGTTGGGCAAGACCAGCCGCCTGTCCAGGAACGGCCACAGCCAGATACCCATTGATCGAAAGCCCTGGAATGACCTTGCCAGATTTGTCTTGGTACATGGTCGCTGTTGCCCGTTGGGGAGCGACTTCGCGAAAGTCGAGGACGCGGCTCTCATTGGTTTTGCCGACGTAGATCAGCGCAAAGCCACCACCACCGATGCCCGAACTTTGCGGTTCGACAACCCCAAGGGCAAGACTGGTCGCCACGGCTGCATCGAAGGCATTGCCGCCTTTTTCGAGAATTTCAATACCCGCCTGGACTGCCAACGGATGGGCGGCTGTTACCACCCCCGGTTCTGCAAGGGCAACGCAACTTGTAAAGAGGGGAGAAATAATACTGAACAGCAGGCAAGTGGCGATGTGCTTCACAGAAAAATTCCAAAGGAACTTTCTAGATGTATCACAGCACCGCCCGCTGGCAACATTTTTGTGGCTTCAACAGAAAAGGGTAGGTTAGCGGGTGCCGACCGGGCTGCGAGACGGAACGAGCGGCTTTTCGGGCGAGAGGACAGGCAAGCCACCGTTGCCGTCGTTGCGGGAGAGCAGCAAAAAGAGCACGAGCAACAAACCCGCGTAAGTCAATTGCACAAAGTCTGCAGGCAAATCGGGCATAGCCAGACGGGCACAGTGCGCGACTAAGCGTCCTGCTTCGCCAATCGTGACTCCCAACCAGAGCAAGCGACCGACCATTTCACCGCGCTGCATCATCACCGAGGCCACAGCCGTGACTAAAAGCAAACGGGTGAGAAATTCAGTCACAGATTCACCTTGTACCAAAAAACTGAGGGCAGTACACAGCACCGTGTAGGCACCAACATGAATGACGAGCGGACGCCAGCAAATGCGTAGGCTTCTCCACTGGGCAGCAATCAGACTGTTAAGTTGCATCAAGTTCTCCAGCAGCAGTGTTAGAAATAATTTCTTTGGGGGAACACTAGGGTTGTGTATCTTCATTGATAGAGATTGTACCCCCGTCCCTTGGATCGGGAGCGTCTCCACGCAGAAATTTCAGCTAATTCAGTATCTCCAACAGATGCACTGCCACTTCGTAGGCTCCTGTTGCGGATATTGGTTTGCCAAAATCTCCCAGGTTTTCCAAAAAGCTCCAGGGTTCAAAGAAAAATTCGGCTCCGTTCAGAATCTGGTGGGGCAGGGATTGTCGAATACCCTCGATCAGCAACTCAGCCTCAGCAAAGCCCGGACGGGTGAGGCACACCGTCGGGATTCCGAGAGCACAACATTCCGCCACGGTACTGTAGCCCGGTTTGATCAACGCTAGATCCGCAGCAGTCAACAGTTCGATCATCCGCCACTGACCTGATGGCACTTTCAAAAGATTGACGAGATCTGGGGCACTCGCATCTGTCGTCACAAACAGCCACTCAGGATGTTCGCGCACCCGCTCTGTTGGAAAACCACCCAGTCCCAGACCACCGAAGGTCATGAGTGCCATTTTCTGGTCAGGTGAAATATTCAACCGCTCACGCATCTGCTCACGGTCAAAGCGAGGCTGATTGACCACCAAAGACGTTTCGATCACTGAGCTAAAGCTAGACATCGCTTCAGCGAAGGGCAGTCGGAACACTCCTGAATATTGACCATAAAAATGACGGCTCCAGGGCACCAAGTCTGCGAAGGCCTCTCCCATCTCAGCGTATATAAAATCCCACCCAAAATTGCTCATACCCCAGACAGGCAAACCACTCGCTGCTTGCAAAGCCCCGGCAAGGGGAGGAATATCTCCCAGGATCAGATCGACTTTTTCTGCCGCTAACCACTTCGCTTCTTCGGCGATCAAGTGAGC
>JACMLN010000114.1 GCA_014379585.1 Gloeobacterales cyanobacterium ES-bin-313
GGAGCCTTGAAAAGAATAAATAACCGCCCAGTATCCGCTCCAAATTGCGATAGAACCGAGAGCGGATCGACACCGTTATATTTCGACTTGGACATCTTTTCCATCACAACGTCGAGCTTTTTCCCAGTCTCCCGCTCGTAAAAGATCCCTTCACGCGCTTCCACATCTTCGGGTCGAAAATACTTCTTCGTCTCCAAATCCGTAAACGCATTACTCAAAACCATTCCCTGAGTAAGCAGACGTTTAAACGGTTCATCAAAGCTTAGCAATCCCCGGTCCCGCATCACTTTCGTAAAGAAGCGCGAGTAGAGCAGATGCAAGATCGCGTGTTCAATTCCCCCCACATACTGATCCACCGGAGACCAATAATCAACGGCCATTTTCTCAAAGGGCGAAGCAGTATTCGTTGCATCGGTAAAGCGCAGGAAGTACCAAGAGGAATCGATAAACGTATCCATCGTGTCCGTCTCGCGTTTCGCTGGCGTCCCACACTTTGGACAGTCCACATTCACAAAACTCGCTAACTGCGCCAATGGAGAACCACCGCGCCCTGTAAATTCCACATCTTCAGGCAGCAACACAGGCAACTGTTCATCAGGCACCGGAACCAACCCACACTTCGGACAATGCACCATCGGAATCGGACAACCCCAATAGCGCTGCCGTGAAATCAACCAATCTCTCAAACGGTATTGCACCCGGCCTTTGCCCCAAGCATTTTCTTCGGCGTGGGCAATAATTTTCAACTTGGCCGTTGGCGAATCGATTCCGTTAAAGATCCCCGAATTGACCAACACCCCCGTTTCTGTAAAAGCAGCATCAAGGGTTTCACTCACAGCCCCAGTACTTGGCTGAACCACCGTGCGAATCGGCAATTGATACGTTGTCGCAAATACAAAATCTCGAACATCGTGGGCAGGAACCCCCATTACTGCCCCAGTTCCGTACTCGTAGAGCACATAATCCGCGATCCAGACTGGAATCTTTTCGCCTGTGAAAGGATTGAGCACCATCGCCCCGGTTGGTACCCCTTGCTTCGGCTTATCTTCACTCGTCCGCTCGATCTCGCTTTCGGACTGAACTTTGGCAATAAAAGCCTCAACGACTTCCCGCTGTGCTTCTGTCGTCACTTGCGCCACAAGCGGATGTTCAGGAGCAAGCACGACATAAGTGACACCGTAGACCGTATCGGGGCGCGTCGTAAAAACGTCAATTTTTTCAGAATGACCCACCAGAGCAAAAGACAACTCTGCCCCCACCGATTTGCCGATCCAGTTTTCCTGCATCGTCCGCACCCGTTCCGGCCACTCGCCGAGTTTGCCCAGATCCTGCAACAGCTCTTCGGCATACTGAGTAATTTTCAAATACCACTGCTCCAGTGGACGCTTCTCAACTTTCGCTCCAGAGCGCCAAGAACGACCATCTCCATCCACTTGTTCGTTGGCCAAGACTGTCTGGTCGATCGGATCCCAATTCACGATTCCCGCTTTGCGGTAGGCCAAGCCCCCCTTCCAAAATTCCAAAAAGAGCTTCTGGGTCCAGCGGTAATAATCCGGGGCGCAGGTCGTTACTTCCCGCTCCCAGGCATAGGAAAAGCCAAGTTTTTTGAGCTGTTCGGTCATCTGGGCAATGTTTTGCTGTGTCCACTGTGCTGGATGAATTCCCCGATCAATCGCCGCATTTTCGGCAGGCAACCCAAAGGCATCCCAACCAATCGGATGCAGCACATTAAAACCGTTCATTTTCTTATAGCGGCTGATCACATCGGTGATCGAATAGTTGCGCACATGGCCCATGTGCAACGCTCCGGACGGGTAAGGAAACATCGAGAGCGCATAAAATTTTGGCCGACTCAGATCCGTTGCAACCCGAGGCTCCTGACTCCACTGCGCTTGCCAGCGCGGTTCAATGGCATTGGGGTTGTAGCGCGTTTCCATCGTAAAGCCCGTAGAAGTCTGTTCTTCATGGTGACATATTCCCGACGCGCATGCAGTCTAGGCTGTGCAATACAACTCGATCGAGATGTTTGATTTTGTAAGCGACTATTTTTGAGCCACTCCTTTCGCTTTGGGCTTGCTTGATCGATCGTTCAAGAATGCGTATGATCGTTGTGTGAATTAAAACTTGCGATTTGATTGACCTATGGTTCGGCAAAGAGAATTCGATGTGGAAGAGGTTTTGGCGCTGGCTATGAACCTTTTTTGGCAACGCGGCTATACCAATACATCGATGCAGAACATCGTACAGGCGACGGGGGTTCAGCCTGGGAGTTTATATAGTGCTTTTGGTGATAAAGAAAAGTTGTTTCAACAGGCACTCCGCAAGTATACGCAGGATTTTTTTCGTGCCTCCATGCCACGGCATTTGCCACCATTGGTTTGCATTCAGCAATGGTTTGGGCATATGGCTGAAGCGATGAAAAACGACCCAAAACACAAAGGATGTTTGATTATCAACACGATCATGGAGTGCGAAGCACACTCGCCAAGCACGATTGCGATTATTGAAGATCGGATGGACGAAATAGAGTCATTCTTTCGGCAGAATCTGCGCCAAGCCAAACTTGATGGGGATTTGCCAGAGTCTTTTGAGGTCGAGGTGACTGCAAAAGCCATGCTCGGCTCTGTAGTGGGCATGTTGGCAGTGGCACGCATGCGCCGTGATGCTCAAACGCTAAACAGCATTGCTGCCGGAGCGCTTGCCCTCCTAAAGCTGTAATCGTTGCTTACTCAAGGCTGACGCTTTTTCTACATTCTATTTAGACCACGCAGGATTTTCATTTTGGTGGATTGAGATAAATATAGCGAACGGCACCAAAGGGAGGGGACAGACACGCCTGTCCCCCCTGCCCCCTACCCCTCGGCAACTTTTATGGCTTGGTACTTGGAATTGCAGCGGGCGCGACCCGTGGTGGAGCGGGATTGAAGGAGAATTGGGGGAGGTCTGAGTGCCGATGGGGACGCATTGGGTTTTGATCCCTCAGGCACGTATGCCGATGACGAATCGGTATCCAACAATTTTGCACTCTGCCTTGACAAGCAAATTCTGTAGACGCTATCTTGAACGAGCGTTCAAATTGAATGAACGTTCAAGAAAACCAACTACCCGATAGTGAGTACCCATGAGTGAGCTGATTTTGCATGGTTCCCCAGTGAGTCCCTATGTGCGAGCTACGCGCATTGCTCTGATTGAGAAAGGTGCTGCGTATCACTTTAATGAGATTGGTTTTGACCATCTCGCCACAAATGAATATGCCGAGCTGAATCCATTTCAGAAGATGCCCGTTTTGCAGCAAGAGAACTTTGTACTCTATGAAACATCGGCAATTTTAGGCTACATCGAAGAACTGTTTGATAAAGTCTCTTTGCAGCCCAATACAGCCCAAGCAAGGGCGCACATGTGGAAGTGGATAGGTATAGCATCCCATTATTTCTATCCAGTTGGTATCACTCAACTGTTTGTGCAGCAGATTATGTTGCCAATCATGGGGAGTGAGGCCGATGAAGTAGTTGTGGAAAAGGCAGTAAAGGTAAGCGCGCAACATCTAGATGTGCTTGAGCAAGAGCTTACAGGTTCTTTCCTCGTCGGCAACGGGCTAAGCTTAGCCGATATTACAGTGGGTGTGATGGTCTCTTACATCGGCATGACCAAGGAAGGCAATGCACTCATCAGTAGTAGACCAAAAACAGCGGCATGGTTGAGCAGTTTGAGCAAGAGAGATAGCTTTCAACACACTCTAGCAGATCTGTTGGTGAGCCAGCAAAAACATGAATGATCCTGCAATATTGTAAGATTTTTACGCCAGAGCCATCGAAAATTTTACATCTAAGTCGTTAGAATTCCGAAACTTTTGCTAGCCAGTTTCGATGTATTCACTGACATAAAAGGAGCAAGATGATGCATTTGCAAACATTGAGTGGCCAACACATTGTGATTGTTGGTGGCAGTCGTGGAATTGGCCTCGCAACAGGCTCCCTCGCTAAACAACTTGGTGCGGAGGTGACTTTGATCAGCCGTGATCTAGAAAAACTCAACCTCGTTGCCCAACAAATTGATGGTGTACGAACTGCCGTTGCTGATTTTTCAGACGAAACCGCAATCACTACAGCCTTCGCAGACTTACCACCTATCGATCACGTCTATGTCGCTGCGGGCAGCTTTGTTGGGGGGCATGTGCTGGAAGGGAACATGGCTGATTTTCGCCGTGCCGTCGATACCCGTGTGTGGGGGTCGGTTCATGTGGTGCGGGCTGCTGTCCCCAAAATGAACGGGAGCGGTTCCTTGACATTGACAGGTGGACTCTCTACTGACCGTCCGGTGGCGGGGGCTTGGGCGACAGCAGTTGCGACAGCGGCAACTGAACAGTTGGCAAGGGCACTGGCCCTAGAACTCGCGCCAATTCGCGTCAACGCAGTTTCTCCAGGCTGGACTGATACCCCGATGTGGGATAGCGTTTTGGGTCAGCAAAAGCAGACCGTATTTGGTCAAGTGGCCGCGCAAGTGCTTGCGAAGCGCCTTTCCACAGCGGAAGAAGTTGCCCAAGCGGTCATTTTTCTCATGGGTAGCGGAACCATCACGGGAGAAGTAATTCATATTGACAGCGGTCACCGTCTCGTGTGAGGGCAGACTCCTATGATTCCACAGACGCAGTGTGAGAGCGGCTTAGACGCTGGTAGACAGTGGTCAAAGCCTGTTCATCGCCAACATTGCCAGGGAAGAGAACCACAGGTAAATCGGGAAGATACGGATGATCTGCTGGGGTGCGCACCATGGACACACCAGCAATGACTTGACCAAGGAGACGAGCAGCGGTGAGTTCCAAGCCTTTGCTGAGGGTGTCGTTGGAAGTAATGCCACCTTTGCTAATTAAAAAGCCGATCTCTTCGGGTAGTCCACGGATGACATCCATCAAGAGCGCTGAAACTTCTTCGCCAAAACTGAGGCGGGTTGCCACGGTTTCAAACTCGATTTCTTCCCGACTGGTAAAAACCACGGGAGTGTTGCCCGCTTCGTAGGCATCGTGAACTTGCTCTAGAGTTTCTTGGAGGAGCATGTCGTGGCGATCCGGTAAAAGCAGACGCTTGACATTGATCTCCACAGCCACAATTCCCGGTGCCTTCAAGAGATTTTCAAGTTGGGTCGTCGTTTTCTGGACGTGGGAACCGACGATCACGCATCCTGGCCTGCCACCACGCACATAGGTGGCCATTGCTTCTGGGGGAATCGGTTGGGGAGGCAAGTGGGCAAGAGCTGTAAGCCAACTGGCTGCCGAACGAAACAAAAAGTGCTTTCCCTGGGCAACTGCCGCAAGAATGTCCTCGGCAAAACGATCTAAGTCGGATTGGATTTCACCATCAACAACGCAGCAATGGTTTTTACGAAGTGCTAGGAGCCTCTCCATGCAACCCTCACGGATTTCTGGGAGCAAGAAACGTTCTACAGAGGCGGCAGGAATGCGACCCTTCGTTTTTTCTTCGACGTAATCCGGCAGATAGCTATGGCTATAACCAAAAACAGAATCGCGGGCGAACTCCGTTTCATGAACTGGAATACCGTTCAAATAGTGAATGCTATTGACGGTGATCCGGCCCCCTTCAAAAAAGGCTGGAACCAAGAAATGAGCGTCCAAAGCTCCCAACTCCGCCGCAATCACATCAGTTTCTACAGGGTAGTGACCTCGCAGAGTTGAGTCCGAACGGCTAACAACGAGGAAATCAGTGATTGATTCGGCGGCAAGGGCTACTTTTAGATTCTGGCAGACGGTTTGGGTCGTGCTTGCTGCAGTGGCTGGTGTCATTGCCCGTGTGTTTGTGAGTACGAACATCAGCGGGGAAGCATCTTGCAATCCCAAGCGTAAGGTCTCTACGTCCCAACGCATCAGCAGCAGACAACTATGAACCGTTTGGGATCCCGTCGGATCGTCGTCGAGCACGATAATTTTTGCTGTCATGAGACGAGTTGGGTAGCCCGATGGACAAGGGCATCGGCAGTAATGCCATTAAAAGCCATCAATTCCCCAGCACTGGCAGTGGTTTCCCCCCGCTTCCAGGCAAAGGTTTCGCGCTTGGCAGTCGTGCGAAGGATGACAGGTTCTAGGGTGCCACTTGCGCCACCAGTGACTGCGATCAAAGCATCCCCACCGAACAGATTTTCAAAGCCAGCATCGTCCAAAAAGCCCCCATCGGGGTCAGAACAGGTTTCCCATGCGACATCGGTTGGCCGATAGAGTCGGCGGGGGTTGACAACGGAGACGATTCTGGCACCAATGCCTGCTTGGGCAAGTTGCTTGGCGGCCTCGAAGACAGGCAACAAAGTTATATCCCCAATCACAGCGAAAACAACCGTCTTGGTGCCTGGGGTTTCTTGCAATACGATCGCTCCATCACGCAGTGCTTGGCGGCTCTGTTCCAGTGTGGTGCGGATCGGCAAAGGGGATTTGCTGGCGACGATCACAATCCCTTTGTTGTGGGTCGAAATCGCCCACTCGTAACTGGCCTGAATACTATTCGAATCAGTCGGGAAGAGCAGAAAAATATTGCCGTTGCGCATCATTGCAGCGTAATAATTTTCGACTTCAGGCCGTTGGTGCGTCCAACCGTTGCGCCCCTGCTCCAGTGCTCCTGCGGTGAAAAGGCAGACCGTTGAAGGGGTAAGCCGACGTAGTTCGGCCATGGCCTGGGTCACAGTCTGCCAAATTGGAAGACCGTTAATCGCGAAAGATTCGTAGGAACACCAGAGGGAACGGCTTCCCAATAACGCTAAACCTGCGGCTAGACCCGCACAGGCATCTTCACTGAGGGGTTCGTAGACCTGACCGTCGGGTGCCTGGTTGTAAAGCGGATCTGGGGTGGGGTGAATGATTTTGAGTGCTTGGTTGATATTGGCAATGCCAGAGGCTTCGTTGCCATCGGCGTTCGTAACCAGATAGCGCCGATCGGCGGTACCGACTTGGCCAACCAATAAGCCCATAGATGTCGTTGCCACTTTATTGGCACCACCTACCTCGAAGTCTTCGAGTTTTAGGGCAGGAAGTGTAGACAGTGGGTAGACCGACTCGGTGATCGCTGTTTGAGCGGCTGGGCCACCCCCTGCACGTTCAAGATTTGCCCGTACTGTTGACCAAGCTTCTGGGCTAAGGGCACGGGTTTTGAGGGCAGCGATGATGTCAGGATTGTCGAGAGTGTGTTGGGGATACAAGTTGTGGGACTTAGCACCCCGGGCATGCATCCCAGCCCCTTTTAGTTGCTTAAGGATCAAAACAGTAAGTTTGCCGCCGAGTGCCGATTTTGCCGCTTTGTCCGCAGCACTGAGTACGGCCTCTGTAAACACAAGGCGCTGATCGAAGGAAAACTGGGTGCTATCGACGTAGGCACCGGGTTGATCCGCGTCGTCAAAGACTTTCGCATCGACGAGGATCACTTCCTCGAAGCCATTGCCCTGCCAGTAAGCGATCATCCGGTCATTGTCCCAGGTAGAAACCATCGAATGGTGTTCTTGGCTATAGCCGTTCCAGACCAGAACAGGCAAGAAGTTAGTGGCTTTCGGAAAAGCCGTATGGAAGTGGCCGATAGAACTCATAATGTAGGGTTCACCGAGGCCACCGTCGCCGATAGTGACGGGAAAGAGTTTGTCAGGGTGGAGGAGCGCTCCGGCCATAGCGAAGTGTTGCCCTTGACCGAGGGGGCCAGCCGGAGCAAGGATGCCGGGGATATAGCCGGAGAGATGGCCAAGCAAACCGTGCTTTTCGCGGAAGCGTTCGCGCATCTGGGTGACAGTGGTAATGCCCATTGCTTCTAGAGAGCGATCCATGAACATGGCACTGTAAAAACCGGGAGCATGGTGCCCGACTTCGGTCGGAATATTTTTGTGGCCGAGCATCACCAGGGAGACGTAGGCTTCGACACAACTGGCAAAGCCACCGGGATGTCCGGAAGCTTTCGAACTGGTCACTTGCAGCGTCAAATAGCGCAGGGCGTCGGCAGCAAGTAGCGTCTGGTAAACCGCTGCAACGTCGTGGGGATCAGCAATAGCTTTCATACCTGGGGCAATAGTTGGGGTGGCACCGAACTTTTCAAAGTTGGGCAATGGCTCACCAAAGTATTGAACTCCCTCACAAAAAGCGGGCAGGGTGGACGTACTCATATGGATAATCCCTTCTTCACTGCACTAAACCTTACTCATACTACCGCCGTAAATTTCCTCTCTTGGAACAAATATTTTCAAGTCAGGTCTGGATCTGCGATATGCTGCTAGCCTGAGTACTGTCAGAATTGTGAGCAAACTTCTTTTAGTCAGTACGATTTCATTCCTTTCACAGGGGCTTTGATATGAATGTGTTGTTGTTCTCCCCGATTTTTCCTAAAACTTTTTGGTCTTTTGAAGCGGTTCTTAAATTAGTCGATCGAAAAGTCTTGTTGCCCCCTCTCGGTCTTGTCACTGTTGCCGCCATGTTGCCCCAGGAGTGGAACATGCGGGTGGTAGATCGCAACGTTGCCTCTGAGACCGAAGCCGATTGGCGCTGGGCGGACTTGGTGATTATCTCGGCAATGATGGTTCAAAAAGAAGATTTCTTGCACTTGATCCGCGAAGGTGTTGGCCGAGGCAAAAAAGTTGCAGTTGGCGGCCCTTACCCAACCTCCATTCCCCAAGATGCCCTCGACGCTGGCGCACAATATTTAATTCTCGACGAAGGCGAAATCACGATCCCGATGTTCTTGGAATCCTTGGCCAAGGGCGATCCGAGTGGGACGTACCGGACATTGGTCAAGCCCGATGTCACCACCACACCCATTCCGCGCTTCGATCTGTTGAAATTTGATGCCTACGATTCGATGTCCGTTCAATTTTCGCGGGGTTGCCCATTCCAGTGCGAATTCTGCGACATTATTGTTCTGTATGGACGCAAACCACGAACCAAGACCCCTGAACAGTTAATAGCAGAGCTACAAAGGCTCTACGAATTGGGTTGGAACCGTTCGATCTTCATGGTCGATGACAATTTCATCGGCAACCAACGCAATGTCAAACTGTTATTAAAAGCGATGATCCCCTGGATGGAAGAGCGGGGCTATCCTTTCCGGTTTACCACGGAAGCTTCGATCAACTTAGCCGAAGACATGGATTTGGTCGAACTGATGGTGGAAGCCGGTTTCAACTCCGTATTTTTAGGTATCGAGACCCCAGACGAAGCGAGCCTCAGCCTCACCCAAAAGTTTCAAAATAACCGCCATCCTTTGAGCGAGTCCTGCGACAAACTGACCCACGCGGGTCTGCGTTTACTGGCTGGATTTATCATCGGCTTCGACGGCGAGAAAGCGGGCGCTGGGGATCGGATTGTGCGCTTTGTCGAACTGACCGGGATTCCCGATGCCATGTTCAGTATGTTGCAAGCCCTACCAGGGACAGCACTCTGGACTCGCCTCGAAAAAGAAAATCGCCTGGTGGGCGAGGGCACAGGCATGAACCAGAGCACCTTACTCAACTTCATTCCCACCCGTCCCCTTGAGCAGATCGCCGAAGAGTACGTCAACGCTTTTTGGAAACTCTACGAGCCTGCTACCTATCTGCAACGTTGCTACCGCTATTCCCTCGAACTCGGTCAACCCAAGGGCAAGCGCCCCTTCAAGTGGCCCTTGATGCCCGAACTGCGAGCAGTCTTCAAGATCATTTGGCTCCAAGGTGTCAAGCGTCCTGAAACCCGCGCTATTTTCTGGAAGCAACTGTTTAGCCTGCTCCAAAAAAATCCTGGTGCTGTCGATCCTTATTTGACAGTCTGTGCCCACGGCGAACACTTCTTCGAGTTCCGCCAAGAGATCCGCGCCAAGATTCAAGATCAACTTGGCAAGCCGATCCATATTCCCGATGCTGAACCCGTCTTGGTGAAAACTTCTTAGGCAACCTCTGGTTTCCAGCACCGGAGGGCTATTTCACAACCACCTGATCCGTGCCCCCTCTGCCAAAGACTTCCGGTTGGTACATCTCTTCGGCCTTCGGCGGAGGAACAACGAAGACCCCAGGAGTTGTCGCCCGTGCCGTGTAGCTGTAATCGTAGACTCCCCCATACAGCAAAGACGTGAACGCTTCCGCTTGGGCATCCCGGAGATTTTGGAACTCGTACCAGTTGCCATAGAAGTAGCGACTTTCAAAAGGCGCGATTGGCGAATTCGGTGAAGTCTTGCCCGGTTGCGAACCAACCAGTCCAGGATTGATCGGCTCAAGACCAGCAGGCAACGGGTCTACAAGAGCAACATGGTAGCGGCGCGTCGGTGCATACAGTCGCAGATGCACTTTCACCCTTGCCCCCGCTTTGATTGTCCAGCTACCATCTTTTTCGTGCTGAACATCTTTGGGATCGTCAACGCCCTCATAGGTGCGGACAACGCTAAACCCGCGCTCCAAAGGTTTCAATCTCAAATCTTCGGGGGCATATTTCAAACCGATGCGGTAGTAAAGGCGGCCAGAGCCCGTTTTCTCAAGCGTTAGATTCTGGGTTCCTGACTTGCGCGTCAGAGCATCCATCGGAATGTTTAGTTGATAGGTATCCGTAGTGCGGCCTCGAAAAGCGGCACTGCCCGTGTACTGATTGCCCAGCCAACTGCGCGCCACAAAGTCCGGGGTGACTTTTTCGTAGGTGTTGAAGTATCGGTCAAGCGCCAGCAGGATGAAGGCATTCTCCTGGGTGTTGCCCCAACGGCCTTGAACTTTATTGGCCTGTAAGCCTTTGACGATTTTGGGAATCAGGTCACTCTGCGGCTGATCTGCGATTAGCGCTTCAAGAATCACTCCGTCAGTGCGCCGATCCGAGTTGAGCAATAAATAATCGCCATCCCCGTAGGACGTGACGAAGTGGGCGGTTCCTGCCGTTTCGCTGACACGGTTGTCGAGCAATAGACGAATGGCTGCCACTTCGCCTCTGGAAGCTGAATCGGCAGAAAGGGTGGGTAAGAGCCAACCTGCCGATTCCAGGGGAAGCTTACTCAAACCGACACTTTGAATCATTTGGCGTGCACGCTTGGGATCGCTATCTCCCATGCGGTGACGGACGTAGAGCGCATAGGCGATCAGGGATTGACGTGCATCATCGCCGTATTCTTTTGGAATATGACTCTCGATAGTGCGCAGGTATTGTAGTGAACGTGCCTGCATTTCAACAGGGACGGTGTAGCCTTTTTCCTTGGCGCGCTGAATCGCATGAGCCACATGAATGCCCAAGTACGGCCATTCCGTATCTCCTTGCCGCCAGAAGCCAAAGCCACCGCTCGGATTTTGCAAGCTGGCAAGGCGTTGCAGATCCCGCTCCATGGAAGATTGAATCTCAGTGGCCGTGGGCATTCCATCCACTTTAAAGGCACTCAAAATATCTCTCAGTGCCGCAGTGGCCATGACCCGCGAAGAAACCTGCTCGACGCAGCCGTAGGGGTAATTGGCGATGTAGAGATAGGCATCGGTGAGAGCCTGTAACCCTGTGGAAGAGGTAGATATTTCCAAGCCACCGACTTGCTTGAGGACTTTATCAGGAGCTTGAATCGGTTGAACAATCGCCCCTTCATCGATCTGGCCGTAGGTGGCAAAAGCTTCTGATGTGGCAGGAATTTGAACAGGCAGAGCAATCTCCGCC
>JACMLN010000115.1 GCA_014379585.1 Gloeobacterales cyanobacterium ES-bin-313
AGCGATGGCAATTACGGGCACTTCACTATCGAGCAGAGCAATGGGCCCGTGCTTCATCTCGCCAGCGGGGTAGCCCTCGGCGTGAATGTAGGAGATCTCTTTGAGTTTCAGAGCACCTTCGAGGGCAATCGGGTAGTTGATGCCCCGACCGATATAGATCACGTCCCGCGTAAATTCGAATTCTTTGGCCAATTCGGTAATGTAGCGCTCCTGGGTATCGAGGATATTTTCGATGTGAACGGGCAACTGTTGCAAGCCATCGGCAATTTCATGGATCCGCTCTGGCGTCTGGGTACCCCGCAGGTGGGCGAGGTGAAGCGCCAGCAGATAAAACGCAACGAGTTGGGCGGTGAAGGTTTTGGTGGCAGCCACCCCAATTTCCATCCCTGCTCTGGTGTCAATTAAGGCATTCACTTTTTGCCCCAGGGAACTTTCGGAGCGATTGGTAATCCCCAGCATCCGCACGCCTTTGGCTTTGGCAGCGTCGAGGGCTGCCAAGGTATCAGCAGTTTCACCGGATTGAGTGACACCGATTACTAGGGTTTTGCTATTCAGCGGTGGCAGGGCGTAGCGAAACTCACTGGCATGAACGACTTCGACAGGAAGATCGGCGAGTTGCTCGATCAAGTACTTGCCCACCAATGAAGCGTGCCAACTGGTACCGCAGGCAACGATGTAGATGCGCTCTAGATCCTGGAAAAGCGCTTTTGGTAGACCAAGACGAACTGGTTCAGCGGTGTTACCGAGGCGATCTTCGAGCATGTCCCGAATCACACCGGGCTGCTCATGGATCTCCTTGAGCATGAAGTGGCGAAAACCCCGCTTTTCGACGAGGCTGGGATTCCAGTTGAGGGTACGGGGTGGACGGCGCAGAATCTTGCCCGCAAAGTTGTAGACGACGACGCGTTCGCGGCCAATCGAGGCACATTCGCCGTCCTGCAACGTGAGCACGCGGGACGTATACGCGACAATCGCTGGAATATCCGAGGCAAAATAATTCTCGCCCTCACCAAAACCAATCACGAGGGGGGCTTGTTGGCGCACCACCACCAGTTCATCGGGGTGGTCGGCACTGACCACAGCAATGGCGTAGGCACCCTTCAGCTCCGCGACAGTGGCGAGCACAGCTCCAAGTAAACTTTTTCCAGGCAAGTGATAGGCGATCAAGTGGGGAATCACTTCGGTATCGGTCTGCGAGAGGAAAGCATTGCCCGCCGCTTTGAGACGACTCCGCAGTTCGGCGTAATTTTCGATGATCCCGTTTTGAACCACAGCGATCCGACCGCTGGCATCGGTGTGGGGGTGGGCATTGTGTTCTTCGGGCTTGCCGTGGGTCGCCCAGCGCGTGTGGCCAACGCCGACGGTTGAAGTATCCGGCTTCTCACCTTCTAATTTTTGTTCTAAGTTAAAAAGCTTGCCCTTAGCGCGTACCAGCTGCAGACCTGTGGGGGTGATCGTGGCGATACCGGCGGAATCGTAGCCTCTATACTCCAATTTTTTGAGGCCCGAAACCAGAAAAGGCAAAGCCATCTGTGAGCCGATGTAGCCGACAATTCCACACATAGAAGTATCCCGCAGTACGCCTCGATTTTACGCCAGAGATCACAGTTCCCCAGGACAAAGTTCCTTTCAATAGATGAGAGGTTGCATTGAAGCCTCCCTTCAGCAGGGGAACAAATTAGAATGGAGGTCTCATAGGGGTGTTCCGGAACCGATGAAGATCACTTGGAAGGATAGCGAAGAGATTGGCATTGCCCTTTTAGAGACCCACCCTGGGATCGACCCACTGGCAGTGCGGTTCACTGACTTGCATCGCTGGGTCACCGAACTTGCCGATTTCACAGACGATCCCCAAAAATCCAACGAAGGGATCCTCGAAGCAATTCAAATGGCATGGTATGAAGAGTTTCAAGATCAGTAGTTGCCCATGGATTCGCTGATTCGCTCAGCCCGTTCAGCCGATGCAGAGCAGATCGCTTGCGTCCTGGCTGAATGTTTTCACCCAGCAAGCGGGTTGGGCAGCCTTTTGCAGCCTTGGATCTTGGCGAGTTTGCACAACGAACTTGAACGCCGTCTCGCCCGCCAACCCGCCTACCACTCCTGTTTGATTGCGCTCATCGATGACACCGTCGTCGGCACCGTCGAAGTAGCAGTGCGTCCTTTGCCTGAACCTTGGTGGTTGCCGAGTTTCATTCACCGCGACCGCCTCGTCTACGTCTCTAACTTGGCTGTGCGTCCTAGTTGGCGGCGAAGAGGCATCGCCCGCGACTTACTCGCTGAAAGTGAGCGTACCGCCCAGCACTGGCACCAAGCCGATATTCGCCTCCACGTCATGGCCGACAATGCTGGTGCCCTGCAACTTTATCGCTCCCTCGGCTACACCATCGAAAATAGCGAACGCGAGTTTCCGCTGATCGGGGCACGCAAGCATCTGCTCTGCAAAAATCTTCCGGCAGTTGTCTGCGGAGATGCCTGAAACAGCATTCTTCTAGAAAAGTCAGCTTTACAGCGTTTTCCACAAAAAAGCGGGAGAGCTGCCCTCCCGCAAAAAAAAATCACCGAAGCTGCGGTTGCCCGTAGCTCAGGTAGTCTAAGCGATCCAACCCGCCAAACCCAGCAGCCCAAACGCACATCCTTTTGCGCTTAAGCGTAGTCGTTCCCCTCCCCTAGGCGCAGGGGATTGTGCACCTAGCCCTCTGCTGAAAAAAGTATCCCGGTGGAAAGATGGATACATCGAAACCACTGAGACTTACCCATGACTAGCCAACGCCTCGCCCACATCCACACCCTCCAACTTCTCGGAGTCCTTGTCGGTATTGCCGTTCCTCTCACTGCTTGTGCCACCATGGTCTGTGCGGCGACCACAGGAATGATGCCCATGTATGCAACAGGCATTTTTCCGCTATTACTTCTTGGCATTACCTCTATTCTTGGTTGCTGGATTTGGACAGAAACAGTGGAATTGCGCTAGAGCTTGGTAGTCCACCGCGTAGACGGCTGGGATGGCTGGGAAACGTTATGATGAACGTATATTCCTTAGAAGTTACAGACAACTATGCAGGAAGAAGCTCCCTGGTTTATCACCTACTGGTGCCAGGAGAATCATTGGACAGATCCTTGCTGGGTAGAAGACCCAATGTCCATTTTTGGTGGGCGGTGGTGGGCATTCCCCCCCTTAGCAGTCATGGCAGTCCCGATCGATCCCCTTGGCCTTGACCCCACTTTGCAAATTTTTGACCAGACACTGAATGATTTCGAGATCAAGCTCGATCAAACTCTCTTTGAGTTCGAGAGCACTATCGACCCGATGATTGCCCAATTTGAATCGACGATCAGTGGTTGGATGGAAGCTTGGGGTGTCGACGATCTTTTTCGCGAAGATTAAGCAATCAACTGCTGAAGCGTGGCAGCTAAGCGAAGTCGCTCGCCTGAAGAAAAGACAGCAAAACCGTTTCACTTTTTGCCAAGCGCGTCAGCCTTAGCAGTCATACGTTCGATGAGTCCGGCAAACAATCGTCGGGTCAACGCACCTGGACAGCTAGGCAAACTGTAATCGCCAATGCGACCGACTGGGGCGATCAAGCGCACAGAAGAACTTAAAAAAGCTTCCTCTGCGTCCCAAAGATCCTCCTGGGTTAGGGTTGCCTCTTTATGGGCAATCTGCCACTCCTTCAGCAAGTCCAGCAAGAACTGACGGGTAATGCCCTGGAGAATTCCAGATTCGACAACGGGGGTATAAAGAATACCTTTTCGCAAAATCCAGAGGTTGCTGGTAGTCGCTTCGGTCACTTCGCCTTGGTTATTGAGCAGCAGAGCATCATCGGCACCAGCCTGTTTCGCCTCGATCAAGGCCAAGATGTTGTTTAAATAATTGCCTGTCTTCGCGGCTGGAGTGAGGGCACGACGATCCACCCGCAATCGGGGCAACAGCGTCAAATGCAAACCTTTTTCGGCAAGACTTGGGTTCGGTGGAATCGGTCGAACGATAATCAGCAAATGGGGTTCAATCTCTGCCCCCGGAAAAAGACTGATCTCTTCTTCAGCACCCCGCGTAACCACAATTCGTACATAGGACTCCAGATTATTTGCCGCTGCAAGGGTTCGCTCTACTTCAGTGCAGATCTGGGCATCGCTCCAGCGAATATTTATGTAGAGATAAGCGGCTGATTGGCGCAACCGGGCGAGATGTTCAAGCAACGCGAAGGGTCGTCCACCGAAAGTACGAGCCACCTCATAGAGACTGTCGCCGTACAGAAACCCCCGATCCAACACCGAGATTTGGGCATCAGGCGTAATCACACCATCGAGATTCATCAACAAACCCATAAAGAATTTCCACGTCCTGTTTGCAGTAGTTTACAGTCTGGTTGTTTTGTCGATTCATCCCTGACAAACTTTCCCGCAGTGCTGTAGCTACAGCTTGAAGCGCTCGTGTCTGCCGCAGCAGGAAATGCTGGTGGAAATTTATGCAGTTTCGGATATTCCCACATTCTGCTTTCCCATGTAAGATCCCTTGTAGTGCACTTTATTTTCCAAGGAAGCGCTCAAAGCATTTCAATGCAAAGATAAAACCACGCATTTTTCTGTTTTGGTGGGTGAGAAAAATACGGCGAACGGCACCAAAGGGAAGGGGCGAGCCCCTCCCTCTGGACTCCCACCCCGTGGGGGACAGAAGCCTGTCCCCCACACCCCCTTGGCAACTTTAGTGGCTTGATACTGAGTGATATTCGGTTGCGCAGGCTGACTGTC
>JACMLN010000116.1 GCA_014379585.1 Gloeobacterales cyanobacterium ES-bin-313
GGGAAGAGGACTGCGCAACCCAGCAACACCAAGTATCAAGCCACTAAAGTTGCCAAGGGGGTGTGGGGGACAGGCTTCTGTCCCCCACGGGGTGGGAGTCCAGAGGGAGGGGCTTGCCCCATCCCTTTGGTGCCGTTCGCCATATTTATCTCACTCACCAAAATTGAAATAATGCGTAGTTTATGGGAAAAATTTGGATATCAGTATAAAGTTCCTGCGGAAACTGGGCATGAATTCTCCCGAATTGCATATTGCGAGACTTCTGAATATTGGCTATCATTCGCTATCAAACATATTGGTAGGGGAAATTGCTTGTGAAGAAACTACTCATTGCCACTACACTCTGCCTATTCTCTGCCAGTTCTGCGATGGCATTTACTTACACTGAAGGTAGTGGTGATTCTGGGGAGCTTATCCCCAGTGCTACTATCATTGATTTCACCAATGTAACAAGCAGTCCCACGGATCCAAGTTTGACTTCCATCATTGGAAATATGACCAGTGACAATGCTGATCTGTTCGGTATTTTTCTCACAGCAGGACAGTTATTTACTGCAACTACTATTGTGACTACAGCCCCACCGGTAGCTTACGATTCACAGCTTTTTCTTTTTGATGCTCAAGGTTTTGGTATTGTCGCAAATGACAACTTGCTCAATGCCACAACCTTATCCTCAATTAGCTTTACTGCAACAACAACAGGTATTTACTATTTGGGTATTTCTGGCTTTAACTATGATCCAAGAGACACAGCAGGGAATTTCATTTTTGCTGACACACGGACTGGGCCAATTTCTCCCAATTCTGGCGCTGGGGCTTTAGGCAGTTGGGCAAATAATACGGGCACTACCTCAACAGCCTTCAGCTACAATATTGCATTGACTGGAGCATCACCTGCTCCAGAACCAGCGATGGGCGGTGGACTGCTTGCGTTTGCCGGACTTGGTGTTGCTTCTGCATTCCGCAAGAAAAGACAGGTGAACTCGTAGATTTTAGATTCGGCAAAAAGCAAAATTTCCAATTAAGGATGAGGAGGTGCTGATATGCAGTTACTCCTCACCAGAATTTTCCGTTAGAACTTTCTCTGCTTTAGCCTCGCGCGCATTCCAAACCCACAACACGCCACCGATCAACAGGCAGGTACAAGCCATCTGCAAGGGGGCTTGGGCAACAACGAGATAGTGAACCCCTGTTCCAAGGGTATGGAGAACAGCAAGGGCGGCTGCGTAAAAAACGCCTAAATGTAGACTCTTCCACGATTTTTTAAGCAGTCGCACCGAAAGATTGTTGCTGGTCAGTGCAAGCGGCACCATGACGAGTAGGCTAAAAACGCCGAGGGTGACACCCAGTTGCATGTCCAGAGGCAAGAAGAACATGCCGTCTAAAGTACCACCGAGGACATGGACGATGGTGTTCCATGTGTGTTGGATCGTAAAGGCAAAAGCGAGTAGCCCAAGGGAACGTCTTTGGGTCAAAATCCCCGGAATGCGGGCATCGAGAGGGCGTGCAACGAGGGTCAGTCCCAAACAAAGCAGGGCTAAGTGTCCTTCGAGTTCACAGGCACGTTGCTGAATGAGGTGATCGCTCGCGCTGATATAACCACCGATCAAACAGAGGAAAAAGAGAGCGCCCAAGCCCCAGACAAGCCACCTTCCGAGCGGTTTAACTTGTGGGTTTTCAGTTTGCAGTGCTGGAATCTCTCTGGGCGAGGAATGCTCAAGGGCCATAGTCAGCATCTCAGGACGACTGCCCTTCCACGTTACAGTCCACTTCGAGGAAGACCAAAATTCTTAATCTTGCTGATCGCTGCCCGCAACCCAAAGCTGCACCGCTGTCACCAACAAAACACCGACGAGGAGAACGACAGCTGCAGCAGCTGAGAGACCAAAGTTAAACAGTCCAAAGGCTTGCTGATAGATGTAGTAGACAAGAATATTGGTTCGGTTTACTGGGCCACCCCCTGTCATCACATAGACAGGTTCAAAGCTACGAAACGCAAAAATGACCGTAGTAACGATCGCAAACACCAAAGTCGGACGAATGCCGGGAAGAGTGATGTACCAAAACTGCTGCCAATCGTTCGCCCCGTCGAGTTGGGCAGCCTCGTAGCGGCTGGCGGGAACGGTGCCTAACCCAGCCAGAAAAATCACGACATTAAAACCGATCTGTTTCCAAAGGGCGACGAGGATCAATACAGGCATCGCCCAAGTGGGACTGGCCAACCAGTCCGTTCCGCTTAATCCAAATAGCGCATTGATCCAGCCTTGGGGATGAAAAAGCCAGCGAAAAGAAACGCCTGCCGCCACCAAAGAAATCACCGTCGGCAAAAAATAGACTGCTCGGATGATTCCGCGAAAAAGAAGCGCTCGGTTGAGAACGACAGCCACCAACAGGGCAAGAGCGACGGATGGAACGACGGTTCCGAAGGTGAAAACGACCGTGTTGATCAGGACTTCCCAAAATCGCGGGCTTGTGAAGAGACGCTCGTAGTTTGCCGTTCCGACAAAAAAAGGATCCCGCAAACTGCCATCGGTACAGCCTAGCCAGACCAGGTAGGCCATCGGCCAGAGTACGAAGATGCCAAGTAGAAGTAAGGCTGGGGCTAAAAATAGCCAAGCTGTAGTAGTATCAGAGCTTTTCATTCCCTAAGCGAAGACCAGTACGCCATTCGATCAAGCTCTTGACCGCCAAAGTGACCAAGGCGAGCATGGCTAGGAGCGAAGCGACTGCAAAGGCACCGACATAGTTGTATTCGTTGTAAAGAATTTCGATGTGCAGAGGAACAGTATTGGTTAGCCCGCGAATATGGCCAGAGACGACTGAGACAGCCCCAAATTCTCCCATGGCACGGGCATTACAGAGAATCACCCCGTAGAGTAGCCCCCACTTCACATTCGGGAGGGTAATCATCCGAAACGTCTGCCAACCAGTTGCCCCAAGGGAAATCGCTGTTTCTTCTTCTTCGGTTCCTTGATCCTGCATCAACGGAATCAATTCCCGCGCAATAAATGGAAAGGTGACAAAGATCGTTGCTAAGACGATCCCAGGCACAGCAAAGAGGATTTTGATGTCGTGTTCTTGTAACCAAGGCCCTAGAAAACCCTGAGCCCCAAAGATCAGCACATAGATCAGACCCGAAATCACCGGAGAGACCGCGTAGGGCAAGTCGATCAGCGTGATCAAGACACTCTTGCCTGTGAATTCAAACTTGGCAATTGCCCAAGAGGCCACCAACCCAAAAACGAGATTGAGGGGGACTGAAATAGCCGCAGCGATCAAGGTCAAACTAATCGCGCTACGGGCATCTGGCTCAATCAACGCAGCAAAATAGAGACCCACACCTTTCTGAAGTGCTTCATAGAAAACCACCACCAGAGGCACAAAAAGGAACAGAGAAAGAAAGAGCAAAGCTGTCCCAATCAAACTCCAGCGAATCCACGTCGGTTCCGTGGTGGTATCTGGTTTGGCGAGGCGAAAGGGTGTTGTTGTAGCAGTCATATTTTTTGTTGGTAGGTATTTGGGCTAAGTATTCATCGTGCGGCGGCGACGGCTCCACCACTGAAGAATATTGATCATGAGGAGCAGTGCAAACGAAGCAAGCAGCATGACGACAGCGATGGCTGTAGCCCCAGCGTAGTTGTACTGTTCAAGCTTCGAGATGATCAGCAGAGGGACAATCTGGGTCTTGAGGGGCAGGTTTCCCGAGATAAAGACGACTGAACCGTACTCGCCAAGGGCACGGGCAAATGCCAGGGTAAAACCAGTCAGCAACGATGGGAACACCGCTGGAAAGATAATATTCGAAAAAGTTTGAAACCGATTCGCACCGAGGCTTGCCGCCGCCTCTTCCACTTCCATCTCCAGTTCTTGAAGCACAGGCTGAACCGTGCGGACGACGAAAGGCAGACTAATAAAGGTAAGTGCAACGATAACCCCCAAGGGTGTAAAGACGACTTTGATCCCCAAGGGTTCGAGAAACTGACCCAACCAGCCATTCGGTGAATAGATCGTGGTTAGAGCGATCCCAGCCACGGCCGTCGGCAGAGCAAAGGGCAGATCGACGAGCGCATCCACGATCTGCTTCCCAGGGAATTCGTAGCGGACTAAAACCCAAGCCACCAAGAAACCAAAAACAGCATTGATCAAACCAGCCGCCAAAGAGGCTCCAAAGGTCAAACGGTAGGCTGCCATCACCAATGGATCCGTGATGGTCTGAACAAACACATCCCAAGTCAGGGTGGCGGTCTTAAAGAAAATCGCGGAGAGGGGAATCAGCACGATGATGCTTAGATACAACACGGTGTACCCGAGACTGAGGCCAAATCCTGGCAAAATGGTGCGTTTTTTGAGGAGCAAAGTCATCGTCAAATCCCCGATTCGCCGGAGTGGTTACCGGTGATTCTAACTTGCCTGGGTGCGAAAATCGTCCACGACGAACAGTGATTCATAGATATAGCCACGCTTTTCATACAATTCTCTCCCACCTTGATTGCGATCCACCAGGGAAAGAATCTTAAGAATTTGGCAGCCTTGTTCTTCTGCTTTCTCGACAGCTTGAAGGCCAGAAGCACCTGTAGTGACGACATCATCCACGATCACAACTGGACTGCCCGCAGGTAAAGTAAAACCTTCAAGCCACTGTTGGGAACCATGTTTTTTAATTTCTTTGCGAACAATAAATGCACCAACACTCTTTTCTGGTCTTTTCAGTACTGAAACAACTGAAACAGCGGTGACAATTGGATCTGCGCCTAAAGTCAGACCGCCAATGGCGATTGCAGATTCGGGCATTCTTTCGAGGAGCAGAGCACCGACGAGGAGCGCACCGAGGGGATGCAAAGTCACTTTCTTGCTATCGATGTAGTAACTGCTCGTCTGCCCAGAAGAAAGCTTAAAATCCCCTTCGCGGTAAGCGAGGGTGCGCATCAGCTCTAACAGTTTGATGCGCTGCTGTGTCGAGGTCCATTCTAGAGGTGAGGTCATCGGATTTGTGTTCGGGCCAGAGCTATTATCACCCTTACTGCGCCGAAGCTCTCCGGATCTCAAGGATAGGGCTGATAGACGCGTCCACGGGAGTTAAAGCTGCCTTGGGCTTGACCTCTGGGATCTTCGAGAACGAGGTGGGCAAATTCGATGTCGTCGTAATCGACTAAATCGTTGCTAGCATTCATGCCGATGGGGCCAATTCCCAAGCCTCTGAGGAGACTGAGGATCCCACCGCCGCTGTCGCCGAAACCCATCCCACCACCAAGCGTTCTTTGTGGGGTCTCAATCGCCAACTGATTCGTTCCAGGCCGCAAAAGCCAACGGGGGAGGGATACAAGAATATTGTCACTATTGAGATGGATTTGATGGATCAACTGGCCATTTAGGATAATTTTCAATCCATCTTTTTGCCCCGATGGATCCGAATCAAGGCCGATCAAAGAGCCAATGCGCAGGAACATGTCTCCTTGAGGAAGCTTATTCATAGCAAAAGTGCGTTCGTATCGATAGCCCTGGTTGCGCAGTCGAAAGTCTGAAGCGTTGGCTGAACTTGGACTGTAATTTCCATCCCCTAAATGATGCAGCTCATCGTCGATCACCTGGAGACGGGGCGATAGCTTTTCAAGTTGCAGTTCATAGTTCTTGCCCTGCTGATTGGTAACAGCAGCAGGTGCATACTGAGAAGCCTTTGCAGTTAGAATCTTTCCAGCGCTAGCGCGCGGTAGTTGAAAGCGTCCTTGGGCATCAGTGCGCACTGTGATCCCCTCGTCTGGCAGGGATACTTCGACTCCAGCTAGAGGCTTGCCCGTCTCTTTATCGACAACAACGCCACTGTTAGCACTATTGAGATCGACTTGGCTATTGCGAGTATCGCTACGAGGGGAGGATTTCACCGCTAGGTTTCCGAGGCGACGCTGTAACAAGTCTTTATCGCGGGCAGTAATCCGACCATCGTTGTCCGCATCGGCAGCCCGAATTTGATTGTCTTCTAACGTCGTATCACCATTCAGATAGTCGTCGATGATCTGTACATCTTGGCTATCGACACGACCATCATTATTCACATCGCCACTCGCCGCCAAAACAGGGGAAGAAACTATCAAGATGGCACCTGCACTCGCCATGATTACCCAAGAACGTGACACCATTGACATCTCTCCCCAGGTAGGTTTTCGTTGACTAGTTTTTGCTTTGGATCTTAAGGATAAGGCTGGTAAACACGACCACGGGAGTTAAAGCTGCCTTGGGTTTGACCATTCGGATTTTCCAGAACAAGATGAGCAAATTCGATGTCGTCATAATCGACAGTATTCTGGTTGGAATTCATGCCAAAGCTACCTTGATCCCCAAACATTCTGAGTATGTCATTGAGACCGCCACCCATAGAAAAGCCATTTCTGCCACCGATCGAAAAGCCGCTTCTGCCACCACTAATCGAAAAGCCACCACCACTAATCCCCTTAAAGTAATGGGTTTCAACAGCCAACTGATTGTTACCAACCCGCAGCAGCCATCGGGGAAGAGGCACAGGGATATTATCGCCATTGAGATAGATCTGATTGATCAATTGGCCATTCAAGAAGATTTTTAAGCCTTCTTGTTGTGTGCCGAGAAACTGTTGCAGATTTGATTGACCGGCTTGGACAGATTGGGGTGTATCAAGACCAATCAAAGAGCCAATGCGCAGGATCATGTCTCCTTGTGGAAGTTTAGCCAGAGTGAAGCCACGTTCGTAGCGATAGCCTTGGTTGCGTAGGCGAAAATCTGAGGCATTGGCTGAACCTGCACCGTAGTTCCCATCGCCTAAGTGATGGAGTTCGTCGTCGATCACTTGGAGGCGAGACGATAACCTGTCAAGTTGCAGCTCAAAATTCTTGCCCTGTTGATTCGCTACAGCAGTAGGGGCATACTGAGAAGCTTTGGCGGTCAAAATCTTGCCAGCGCTAGAACGAGGTAGTTGGAAACGACCTTGGGAATCGGTGCGCACGGTGATTCCTTCATCAGGAATAGAGACTTCGACACCAGCTAAGGGCTTGCCTGTCGCTTTATCAACTACGACACCGCTGTTGGCACTATTGAGATCGATTTGGCTATTGCTCGTGTTGCTGCGGGGAGCGGTTCTCACTGCTACATTTCCAAGGCGGCGCTGCAATAAATCTTTGTCGCGGGGAGTAATCCGACCATCACTATCTGCGTCGGCTGCTCGAATTTGATCGTCCTGCAAAGTGGCATCGCCGTTCAGATAATCGTCGATCATCTGCACATCTTGGCTATCGACGCGCCCATCATTGTTGACATCTCCACTGGCTGCGAGTGCAGGTGCAGCAGTGACCAAGAAGAAACTTACACCTGCTAGTACGATCCAAGAACGCGACATCGATTTTCTCCTTAGGAGAGCTTATTTAGACAGTTTTTTGGCCATGTTTTGTTCCAGTTGACCTTGAACCAAAGAACCTGTGACATCTTCGATAATCACATGGGCAAATTCAATATCGTCAAGATCAATTCCTGGGCCGTAGTAACTCGCTGGTGTCGCTGCAAGCGAAATCCCGGCTTGATCGAAGGGATCGGTGCTGAAAACAAGGGTATTGCTCCCTTTTTGAAGAAGCCAGCGGGGAAGAGGCACGGTTAAATCATCGCCATTGAGGACAAGACGGGCAATCGCCGAGCCATTCAAGAAAATCCGCAGGCCGCCTCTGTCAGGAAGAAGTCGATCCCTCAGTCCTGATTGACCTGCTGCCACAGACTCGCGGGTATCGACTCCAATTAAGGAACCGATGCGCAAGGTTAAATCTTGAGCAGGGTAATTTTCTAGGTCAAAAGTTTTTTCGTAGCGACCACCGACGGCAGGTTTACTAAATTGGACTGCATTGGCAGAGTTTGGATCAAAGTTGTCATTTCCAAGGTGATACAAATGATCATCGACAACCGTCAACTGAGCATTTAACTGCTCCAACTTCAAATCTGCTAGGCTGCCACTGCGACTCAACGTGACAGATTTTGGCACGTAGGTACTGGCTCGCACGGTCAAAATCTTTCCAGGCGCGTAGCGTGGCAACCGAAAGCGCCCCTGACTATCAGTGCGCACAGTGACATTTTCGTCAGGGAGTGAAACTTCGACTCCTGCCAAAGGTTTTCCTGTCACCTTATCGACAACTACACCGCTGTCGCTACTGTCCAGCTGGATCTTGCTCGCCTCAGACTTTCCTTTTGGTGTGGCTTTAACACCTAATTTTGCGAATCTACGCGCTAACAAGTCGCGATCTTTGCGGGTAATTTTGCCATCTCGGTCAGTATCGGCAGCACGGATTTGGTTGTCTTGCAGAATAATCGAACCGTCAAGATATTGGTCAATCAGACGAAAATCTTCGTCGTCAATCCGACCATTGCCATTCACATCGCCACTTTCAGCCCAAGCGACTCCTGCGCCAAACCCAAGGCTTACAAGAATTCCAAGGATGAGCGCTGATCGCCATTGCATAAGCGAGTTTTTGGGAGTATCCAGTCATTATAACGAGACATCTAGAGTGTCTGAGGATGTTCCTCTCTGGATACCGATCACACCGCGCTTTTCTATTTTGGTGAGTGAGAGAAATATGGCGAACTGCATTAGGGGGCAGGGGCAAGCCCCGCCCCCTAAAACCCCCGCCCCCTGGGGGACGGAC
>JACMLN010000117.1 GCA_014379585.1 Gloeobacterales cyanobacterium ES-bin-313
CGGTTGGATCGACAAAATTGCCGAAGGCATTGGCAGTGTTCTCGACCGCTACTTGACCCGCGAACTCGAACCATTGGTGATGAAATTCTTGCCCGCATTGGGTCTAGAAGAACTCGTCATTAAAAAGATCGTCGCCACCTCCGCCGAAGAACTCGAAGATGCCATCGAACAAGTTGCCCGCAACGAACTCAAAGCAATTCCCTACGTCGGCATGACCCTTGGTTTCTTCGTTGGACTCTTTGAAGTGCTCTTGGTTGCTCTGTTGCCTGGTGGGTAGCATGAGGATGAGTAATTACCCATCTGATCTAAATACCTAAACTACTGCACAGGCCAAGGCCAAGCTTTGACAGCAATTTCTGAGAGCAACTGCGAGCGTTCCAAAATTTCGCTCTTAGTCCAACGACTTCTTTGAGATATCCACTGATTCAAGGCAATCTCAGAATTGGCAAAAGCAGCTTTCTTTTTTGAGAATGGGCCGTTCGACAACTGTTTATTTATTTTCCCAAAAATAAGGGTAAGATTACCAATTCTGCCGATCAGTGACTCAGCGGAATCTATATCTAGCTCCGCCTCGCGAAGTGCTAACTCATTGGGTTTAACAGGTAAGATATGCTCTACTTCTACTTTATTTGAACCTAGAATAGTGGTTTCCCCAGTTCCTAATTGTTCGTTTAAGCGCACCAAGATAGCCCGCCATGTTGGTGATACTACTACGTTAATAGTAGAAAAAGAGTCTTTGAATTCTTCATTATTGGGCATAATACCTTCGAATGCTAAAGAGATCATTTCAGGTAATTCTATCTCTTTGCTTCTAAGATTCGAGCACAAATGATTATAGGCTCCTTCAAGCTTGTTGGGGTTTTTGCTCCCCACTACGGAATAGCGAATGGTCACCGACTCTATTGCGCGTAGTAGTAGCAAGAACTCATTGTGCTCCAATTCTGCACCTTTGAGAATTGCGGGTCTGCAACTGCGAGCTCTATAAGCCAGGAGTCGTTTCAAGATCTCTCGAACTTCGTCACTCCAAGAAGAATTTTGCGAATTGGGCTCAGTAATGTACTTGTAATGCTGGGCAGTATTTTTCAACTTTTGAACAAAAACTAATGCTTCAGAGGAATGCAGTTTACTCAATTTATCGTTGTACTTTGCATAAAGATCTTTATTCCTTACCTCCCCCTCATTCGCTATCCAGTAGTAACGCAAAAAATCTACAATTTCACTAGGTTCAACCTGTTCAACGATCTCTTTCCAATATTCGATTGCTTCCTCAAGATTCTCATTGCCGCAACGAGCCAACAATTTATTCTTCACTAGATCCGCTGCATTTAAGGCAAGGCCACGATCATTTAAACTTTCAAACAACAGAAAAGCTTCAGCTTCAGAAGGAGCGGTGATACAAACAAACTCAACTTCATAAACCAAACGACTTACCAATCGATGAAGAACAGCCAATTCTGGCATACCTTTAGTTATCAAGTCCGAGATATATTGATCTAAAAGCAACATAATCTTTGCAACTACAACAGCTATCGGGTGTTTCTTATACTCCTTATTTTCATGAAGATTTGGGTCAGCCATGATGACTCTATAAACTTTTGCGTCATCTTCCTGCAGTGTAAGCTTGGTAGTTCTCCTCCCTCCAATTTTTCCTGTCTCTAATAAATTCTTGATATCCGCAGCTTCGCTGCTCTCCGGAGGAAGCTTTTGCTGTAGAACCCCAAGCATAAGTGAAATACTTGTCAGGCGTTGTTGCCCGTCGAGCACGAGCTTTGGTCCAGAAGCTGTTCCAGTTTCTGCAAAGACAAGAGAACCTAAGAAATACGGGCTGCTTGAGTCCGAAGACTCGAGTAGTTCTTTGTCAGTGTAGATATCTGCAATGAGCTGACTCACTTCAGATACTCCCCACGCATATCGCCTTTGAAATTGCGGAATGTGGAAAGCAGCAGACTTAGAAGAAAACAAGTCTTCAACAGTGCTTGTCTTCGCCTCAAATTTGGTGTCCGCCACTACCCTGCTCCTGAAAAAGAATATTTTTCTCGAATGTCGAAGTCAGGTCAGAATATGCCCTAAATACATGTAACTCTCCCAAAGCCGCCGCATTAGTTACATGCAAACAGATAGCCATCTCATGGGATTTTTTGCTGAAAAAATGCAAAGCATACTAGTTATGCTACAATCTAGGCGAGGCAAGCATAAAACACCCAACAAGAACTGCAAATACTTTAATGCAAGACGATTTACTCTAAAGAGGGTTTTAGTAAAGTTTTTAATGTATTTCACAAAGTTATACTGACTTTTTTTTGCTTTAAACAAGGAGAAACTGTAATGAGCAACAACAACCTTAAGAGAATTCTGGTTTTAGACCCCAATGTAGAGGCTAGCTTGGATCAACTTACATCAAGCGATCGACTGTCTGTAACTAGAGCATTTGACTTGATTCAGCAAGACTTGGACGGCATTCTTTCGATGGATACAAATTTACAGAAGTTAATCCTTAAAGATCGCAATCTTTACGAATATACGATTCCTACAGCATCGAACCTGCGAATTATTATGGAGGTGCGGGAACAAGCAATTGTTATTTTACAAGTCTTCGAAAAAGATAAATCAAAGACCCCAATTCTTTAAGTTTCATTAGTTATTAAATAAAATGGCAAAAGAGTTTACTCCCCTCAACTTTACAATCGCAGAATGTCAAAAAGAGGCACAAGAGTTTGAGAATTTTCTGAAAGAAAATGGCGAACTATCAGAAGCAAATCAAATACGGCCATTTTTTGGAAAAAGGTTAATGCTCTCTGCAATGGTTGGGTTTTTACATTCACACATGGGACTGCCAGATGTGATTGCATTCGAGTATGAATTATATGGTGATTATGTTTGTGACTTAGTAGTAGGAGATAGAAAAAACAACAAATATGTTTTCATTGAATTTGAAGAAGCGAAGAAAGATAGCATCTTTAGAAAAGCCGGAAAGAAAAGCACTTTGGAATGGTCTAAATGCTTTGAACATGGATATAGTCAGATTATCGACTGGTTTGAAATAATGAGTGTGAATGTTAATACAGATAAAACTAAAGCAATGTTTGGCCATGGCAAGGTAGATTTTGTCGGTGTACTTGTTGTGGGGCGCGAGACATATCTTGATATTCGGGAGAAGCAGAGATTAGCTTATCGCACAGGGAAGACAAAGGTAGATTCGCAAGGGATACTTTGCTATACCTTTGATGGTCTCCTTGATTTTATTAGTATTAGATTGAGTTCCTATAAGTTGGATATCTAAGCAGTATCCATCTCTCCCAATCCCCTTCCAATTCCGCTCCACCACGCGTAGCGCAATATATAATTTCAAGTATCAATCCGTAAAAGTTCGCCGAGGGGGTGTGGGGGACGAGCGTGTCCATCCCTCACGGGGCGGGGGTTTTAGGGGGCGGGGCTTGCCCCTGCCCCCTAATGCAGTTCGCTATATTTATCTCGCTTACCAAAATAGAGATACTGCGTGGCTTGATCGGTATCCAGAGGGTTTAAGGTAACTCTAGGCTTTTGCGTTGAGGAAGCGTTGTGCTCAATATTCAAGTTTTTAGTGATCTGCATCTAGAATTTGGCAATCCGTTGCCGCCTGTCGCAGCGGAGTACTGCATCGCAGCGGGCGATATCTGTGCCTTCTCACAGATTTCAAAAACCCTCGAAACACTTTGTGAGCACTACCGCCAGGTATTCTACGTTCCTGGAAATCATGAGTATTTTGGGAGTAACTTTCTAAAAGTAGAAGCGCTATTGGTTGATCTCGAATCAAAATTGCCAGGTCTTTGCTATCTGCGTCCCGGTCAGAAAACTTCCCTGAAAAACTACGAGGTTATCGGTTGCACTCTTTGGTATGGCGGAGATTCGAATCCGTTGCACGTCGAATACATCAGGCGCTGCATGGTGGATCTGCGGCAGATCAAAGGAACGAGTTACGAAGCGCTTGTGGAGCTAGGCAAAGAGCATCGGCGTTGGTTGGCGCTTCAGATGACTCCGAAAACCATCGTCGTTACCCATCATTTGCCCAGCCAACTTAGCATCTCTCCACGCTTTCGCAATAGCCCGATCAACGGTGCCTTCTTGAATGATTGTTCGGAAGATATTTTGGTAAGTCAGCCTGCTGCCTGGGTGCATGGACATACCCACGATTGCTTCAATTACTGGATTGAGGACACCCATGTCCTTTGCAACCCCATGGGTTATCCAGGGGAAGGCACGCCTTTCAATGATGCTTGCCTACTTACACTGCCTTTAATCCTCTGATGGCCCAGTTTCTTGGATAGCATCAAGGTCACGTTCTTCTGTACGGATGCGAATCACCTGGCTGATCGGAGTAATAAAAATTTTGCCATCGCCGATTTGGCCGGTGCGCGCTGCTTTTACAATTGCATCCACTACTTTTTCCGTCATTTCAGCTGGTACAATCACCTCTATCTCCACTTTCTGGATGAACGAGGCTTCATAGCTGGTGCCTCGGTAATTCATTCTCTGGCCTTTTTGGTGGCCAAACCCTTCGACTTGGCTCACGGTCATCCCTGAGATACCCAGAGCCACCAACGCATCTTTGACTTCCTCAAGTTTGGCAGTTTGAATAAATGCTTCAATTTTTTCCATCATCCGCTACCCTTTCTAACAGCAAAACCACTATAGAGTGTTGGAGATTTGTTGGATGTGTTCAATGTGATACAACCGCAAAATCAATCATTTCTACAAATGCAGTGGGAACACTCTCTTACCGAACAACTGTGATAGTTGCTTTAACGTTGCCGAAGCTGCTGTCCTCGTTGACAACCCGTAAACGCACACCCTGAATACTAATGACCCAAGCAGGCAAAGCGAGAATTTGAGCCTGCTTGGGAGTAAGTTTCACGGCAACCGCTCCCAAGACTGTGTTGTTTTCGTCCAGCGTGTTGTCGGTAATGTCTAAGTAAGCGGTTGCCTTGACCTCGGAGCGAACAATCGCTGAAATTTTCTCAGCACCTTGGCTCGGCAAAAATTGTCCAGTAAAGGTTTCTCCAGACAGAACCGTTGCGTCAACCCGTTGCGAAAAACTCTGCCTATCTCTAGGAAACTGCTGATAGCTCGACCCTTGGAAAGGTGGCTGTACCGTCTGATTCTGGTTAAAGTTCTGGTTGCTGATGCCTGTTTGATAACTGCGGGGAGTTTGGGGCTGAGTACTCGGCACAAATTGGGTCTGAGGATTCGGTGTAAATTGGGGTTTGGTACTCGGCACAAACTGAGTCTGAGTATTCGGTGTGAATTGGGGTTGCGCGCTCGGCACAAATTGGGTCTGAGCGTCAGCGGCCTGCCCAATAACAACACTCACAGCCGCAGCCAAAAATAAAAGGGATAGAGGAGTAAATAATTTGTTGGTTTTCATATGAATGTTTCACTGCGAACTGGTGACAGGGTGCGGGACGGTTCCCAACAGTATAAAACCTACCGAGCAGAGTTGAAATAGCAAAACCGTAATGACTATTGCGCCAAACCGCAGCCCGATTCTGAGCACTGTCAGCCTTGAGGCCAGATAGTTTCCAGGTTAAGGACAAATCCAGGCAAGACTTCTTCACCTGAAAGGGTATTGGGATGCTCAAGAACCTAAAGGATCGAAAATCGGCTATTCGGACAATTGAAAACTGCGGAGCACCTGCAACAAAGAGGGTTGAAGGCTATCGAAGTCGGTACTTGGAGCAATCATCGTGATTGTTACGAGGCGATTTTTGTCACTGCCGATGCAAACAATTACCCGACCTTCGGCAGTCTGGGATTTGCGCGGTATGCCTCTGAAAAATAACTCGGCAGAGTTGAATGTACCGATTCGGCTGGGCAAGTTGAACAAAGGCTTAAAGTTGCCATACACTTTTCCGAGTTGACTGCGTCCAAGGCGGCGGGAAAAAGTAGCGCTGAGTTGAGAAAGCTGGGCAGTGGTGGCAGGTTTTCCATCGTCCACTTGACCCGGTTGCGCTTCAACAGTTACCAAGATCAAGCTGCGGCTGAGGGGTTGGAGAAGAGAAACTTGGCCAACCCGATTTTTGATCTCAGTCAATTTCCAACCAGTTGGGGGCTGAAACGTGTAGCCCAGGATGTAGTCCCGATAGACATTTTCTTGGGCGGAAACTGCCGATGCACTGACGAGAGCACAAAGGCCAAAGAGGAGAAGGCGACGGCGCATATTAGTATATCACCGCCGCACCAGCTAAGGGGTCAGCGACCTCCGAAGCATCAAATTGACCTGTGGCGACGTACTGAAGCCGATGTTTGAGCCAAAGAATGAACTGGCCATCGGTGGAGACAATCGCAGCCGTAGGTTGAGGGCAGCGGCGGCGCAGGTCATTGAATTGCGAGCTTTCCAAGAAACGAGGTTCCTCAATATGCCAAAAGTCGATTTCTTTATTTTTATGTTTGTAGTTGCTGGTACGTTCTTCCAAGATCTCACTGACAATGTGTTCCTTGAAGAATGCGGCGCTTGCTGCCAGAAAGTAATAGGTGTTCGCCATCTGCCGAAATCATAAAATGGAACGGCATCCATTTTAAGCCCAACCCATGCAGTACTTAGCACAGTTCGATGTCGTCGTTGTCGGCGCAGGTCATAGCGGCTGTGAAGCGGCTTTAGCGGCAGCGCGGTTGGGTTGTCGCACCCTATTGATGACCATGAACCTGGATACCGTGGCGTGGCAGCCTTGTAATCCAGCCGTGGGTGGACCGGCAAAGTCGCAACTTGTCCATGAAATTGATGCCCTTGGCGGCGAGATGGCCAAGATTACTGACCGCACGTATTTGCAAAAGCGGATTTTGAATAGTTCGCGAGGACCAGCCGTGTGGGCGCTCCGGGCGCAGACGGACAAGCGGGAATATGCCCGCGCCATGAAGCAGGTAGTGGAAGCAACCCCTAACCTGACCCTGCGCCAAGGCATGATCACCGATTTGCTCCTCGATGACAACGGCGAAGTCTGCGGGGTCAGTACTTTTTTTGATGTCGCTTTCGCCTGTCGGGCGGTGATTTTGACTACGGGCACTTTTTTAGGCGGCAAGATCTGGATCGGGCGCAAGTCCATGAGCGCTGGTCGCGCTGGCGAATTTCCAGCGGAAGGATTGACCGACACCCTACATCGCCTCGGCTTTGAAACGGGTCGCTTGAAGACAGGTACACCAGCACGGGTGGATCGGCGCACCGTCGATTTTTCGGTGATGGAAGCCCAGCCCCCGGACCCTGAACAGCGCTGGTTTTCTTTCGATCCCAAAGCCCATGTGGTTTTAGAGCAGATGAACTGCTACCTCACCCACACCACCGCTGCCACCCATCAAGTCATTCGCGATCATCTGCACCTTTCGCCCATGTACTCCGGGGACATCGATGCCAAGGGGCCACGCTACTGTCCAAGCATCGAGGACAAGATCGTCCGCTTTGCCGACAAAGAAAGCCACCAGATCTTCATCGAGCCAGAAGGCCGCGATACCCCCGAACTTTATATTCAGGGCTTTTCGACATCCTTGCCAGAAGTGGTACAGATTAAAATGCTCCAGACGCTTCCTGGTCTGGAAAACTGTGCTGTTATGCGACCCGCCTACGCAGTCGAGTACGACTACTTGCCCGCAACCCAATGCTTTGCGACGCTGATGACCAAGCCTGTACCGGGGCTATTTTGCGCTGGGCAGATCAACGGCACCACAGGCTACGAAGAAGCGGCAGCCCAGGGACTCGTTGCTGGGATCAATGCTGCTCGCCGCGTCCAAGGCCAAGAGATGATCACGTTCAGCCGCGAATCTTCCTACATCGGGACGCTGATCGACGACTTGGTCACCAAAGAAATCCGTGAACCCTACCGAATGCTCACCAGCCGTTCTGAATATCGTCTTGTCCTGCGCTCCGACAATGCTGATCATCGTCTTACGCCTCTGGGCCGAGAGATTGGTCTGATCGACGACGAGCGTTGGCAACTCTACAGCCAGAAAATGACCCAAATTGCTCAAGAACAAGTGCGCCTCGAAAAGACGCGCATTCAAACTGCTTTGCTCCCAGAGCCGGTACGGGGTGGCGCGATCTCAGCGGCAGATTGGCTGCGGCGGCCAGGGGTTCACTACGACGATCTTGTTGGACTGGGAGCTGGAGATGCGGCGCTCGGGGACGATGTCCGCGAAGGTGTAGAGATCCAATTGAAGTACAGCGGCTACATCGCCCGTCAGCAGGAGCAGATCGACCGTGCCAGTGTGCAAATGGATCGGCCTCTGCCTGCGGATCTCGACTTTACAGAACTGAAGACACTTTCGAAAGAAAGTCGCGAGAAACTACAGCGCATCCGTCCCCAAACCCTTGGCCAGGCCAGCCGCATCGGTGGGGTGAGTCCAGCGGATATCAACGCCTTAATGATCTACCTGGAAGTCCATCGGCGGCGCGATAGTTACTCGACGGTCTCCCCTGTAGTGGGGTAAAAATTTGTGTCAGGGTTTACAATTGTTGGGTTCTGTTTTATACTCGTCTCTTAGTGAGGGGTGAATGGCAAGAGAGGCGTAGGACGAAACGCGGACAGTCCTGCGCCTCTCTTTGCATTTCAAGACTTTTGTTGAATGGACTTCTCGCCTAGAATAAGGAAAGCGGAGACGCAAGTTTCCGTTCACTCCTCACACCTTGTTCCGCCCGGTCGCTCCGGGCGGTTTCTTTTGTGTATCGTTGATCCCCACTGTCAAGTAGGGAGGATCCCGTTATGATAAAATGCCGATATAACATCAGCATTAGGAGCACCAGAGCCATGTCATCCGCTTTACCAGTTGGTGATGCCAACTTTCAATCTGAAGTGCTCGACAGCGAATTGCCCGTACTCGTGGACTTCTGGGCTCCCTGGTGTGGTCCTTGCCGCATGGTTGCTCCGGTTGTCGAAGAAATCGCCGAGCAGTACACTGGCAAACTCAAAGTCGTCAAAGTAAACACAGACGAAAATCCCCAAGTTGCGAGCCAGTATGGCATCCGCAGCATTCCGACCTTGATGGTTTTTAAGGGCGGCTCGAAAGTAGACATGGTTGTCGGTGCGGTTCCTAAGACCACCCTGGCCACAACCCTCGAAAAGTACATGGACGGTAAGTAAGCGCGAGGCCAAGCCCTTGACCATCACTGTTGCACCCTATCCAAATGAGCAAACCCAGCCAGCATCGGGAACTCCGGCGCGGGTAGGGATCACGGATACGACTTTCCGCGATGCCCATCAGTCGCTGTTGGCCACACGGATGACCACAGCGCAAATGCTGCCGATTGCGACCCAGATGAATCGCATCGGTTTTCATTCGATGGAAGTCTGGGGTGGGGCGACTTTCGATGCTTGTATCCGCTTCCTCGGAGAAGATCCTTGGGAGCGGCTCAAGGCTTTACGCAAAGAAATGCCAGATACCCGTCTGCAAATGCTGGTGCGTGGTCAGAACCTTTTGGGTTACCGTCATTACCCCGACGACATCGTTGAACGGTTTATTCGTCGCTCTGTGGCCAATGGCATCGATATCATTCGCACTTTTGATGCCCTGAACGATCCGCGCAATATGCGCCGCTCCATCGAAGTTGGCAAAGAATGTAACGCCCATGTCCAAGGCACGCTGGTCTATACCACTTCGCCTGTTCACGACTTGGATCACTATTTGAGTGTGGCCAAAGAGTTGATCAACTTGGGGATCGACTCCCTGTGCATCAAAGATATGGCGGGTCTATTGAAACCCGATGCGGCGGGGCGGCTGGTACGCGGTCTGCGCTCTGTGATCGGAACATTGCCTTTACAGTTGCACGCCCATTCCCTTTCGGGGATGGCTTCAATGAGCTACTTAGAAGCGATCCACGCCGGGGCAAATGTCGTGGATACGGCCATTTCACCCCTTGCCCTCGGTTCTAGCCAGCCAGCGACCGAAACCATGGTCGTTGTCCTGCGGGATACCCTCTACGACACCGGACTCGACATTGATGCCCTTGTCGATGTGGCTGAATACTTCGAGAGGCTGTTCCGGGAGGCAGGGAATGCTCCGATTCGTCAGACAATTATCGATACCCGTGTTCTTTCCCATCAAGTTCCAGGCGGGATGATCACCAATTTGCTCTCCCAACTTGACGAGCAAAAAGCCTCCCATCGCCTAAAAGAAGTGCTTCTTGAGTTGCCGAAGGTGCGTGCAGATTTAGGCTTTCCGCCTTTGGTGACTCCGACGAGCCAGATCGTCGGTACGCAAGCCGTTTTGAATGTTTTGATGGGTGAGCGCTACAAGATTTTGCCCCGTGAAGTGCGAGACTATATTCTCGGCTGGTATGGACGACCACCCGCACCGATCGCTGAATTTTTGATCGAACGACTCCGCTCAGAAGGCGAACACCCGATTGAGGGTCGCCCAGCCGATAGCCTTGATCCGGGTTGGGATCATGCCCAGCAGGAATCAGCGCAATGGGCAAAAAGTGAAGAAGATGTTTTGACCTACGCACTCTTTCCACAGGTGGCCAAGACCTTTTTTACGAAGCGCAGCAAACCGCTCCAACACTTCCCAATCGATCTAAAACAAGTCGGTGCCCTCGTCAAAGACTTCGCAGAAGCAGGCGCTCTGGATATTTTAGATTTTGAAGTCAATAAGGTGCATATTCGGATGAGCCGTTCGTAATATCTTCTTGTTCACATTTCCATGGGCAACGATGATACTATCTAGAAATCTTTTGCGGTCTTGGAATTTCTAGATCGCTTGCAGGGTCTATAATTCAGATGCTTGAAGAACTTTTTTTTGGTCGTTTAAAACAAGAAGTGGCCCGCAATCCGCAGCTTTTGGGAGAAGTCCTGGATCGGATTCGCCAGAGCCGGATTATTCAGACAAGTCTATTGGAACGCTTAGAAGAAAAGCCAGAGTTTACTGAGCGCTTAGGAACCTTGGCACGTCAGCAGGAGAGCCTCGCTGAACTCTTGAAGGCGCTCAACTTCACCAAAGTGGCGGCAACGACTCCTTACATTCAGTATTTGCGCGAGGCGATTGGCGACGCGCGACGATTAACTACTGTGGAGCAGTTGGTCTTCATGGAAATCGGCCAAGGGGAAAGCGTCGAGCTACTCAATGGCATGGCGGATGCCTTGAACCAGGATTTAAAGACCCGCGATGGACTGCGAAAACTGCGGGACGAAGAAGTCCAGTGGAAAGCCTGGATTGCCAATGAATTGGTACACACGGGGAAGCACAACGAGATTGCCAATGCCCGCAAGCGCTTCGCGGATGTCTACGGTAAAGCGCGGCTCCAGGCTATTGGCACTTTTCTAAAAGAAGGTTTCTTTAAGTGGTGACGCGCTGCTACGCAAAGCGGCTGGAAGCTTAGGTTACACTGCAAAGGTTTCACGCCGCGAACCAGATGCACCCAAAGCCAAAAAATCGTCCAGCCCTGGCGCTTTGCAGTGAGTGTGGTCTCTGCGACACCAGCTATTTGCGCTATGCGAAGTCAGCCTGCGCCTTCATCACCCAACATGTCGATGATCTCGAAGAAAAAGCCCACGGCAGGCAACGCGATCTCGACAACGATCTAGAACTCTACTTCGGGGTGCATCAACAGATGTACGCAGCGCGCAAACGCAAACCAATCGACGGGGCACAGTGGACAGGGATTGTCAGTTCCATTGGGATGCGTGCACTCGAAACAGGCATGGTCGATGCAGTCCTCTGCGTTGCAGCCGATAGCGAAGATCGGTTTACGCCAAGACCCTTGCTGGCCCGAACCCCCGAAGAAGTGCTCTCGGCAAGGGTCAATAAGCCAACCCTCAGTCCGAACCTTTCTGTACTCGATGAGATTCCAACACTGGGTATTAAGCGCCTGCTTGCCATTGGGGTAGGTTGCCAGATCCAAGCACTGCGCACGGTGCAGGACAAGCTTGGACTGGAGAAACTCTACGTCTTGGGCACCCCTTGCGTAGATAATGTTTCGCGTTCAGGACTCCAGAAATTTCTCGATACGACGAGCCGTTCGCCAAGTACGGTCGTCCACTATGAATTCATGCAGGATTTTCAAATTCACTTCAAGCACGAAGACGGTTCCATCGAAAAAGTGCCTTTCTTCGGCCTGAATACGAAAGAACTTAAAGAAGTATTTGCACCCTCCTGTTTGAGTTGCTTCGACTACGTCAATGGCCTCTCAGATCTAGTCGTCGGCTACATGGGCGCGGAGTTCGGTTGGCAGTGGATCGTTGAGCGCAACGACACAGGCACCGAATTGCTCAATCTCGTGCGCGATCAACTGGATTTCAAAGCAATTATGACCTCAGGGAAACGTCAAGCGGCTGTGCAACAGAGCATTCCTGCCTACGATCAAGCCCTCACGCTGCCAATGTGGGTGGCGAAACTGATGGGGATTGTGATTGAAAAGATTGGGCCGAGGGGCTTAGAATATGCTCGGTTTTCCATCGATTCCCACTTCACCCGCAACTATCTCTATACGCGTCGCAACTATCCAAATAAACTCGAAAAGCATGTTCCACGTTACGCCAAAAAAATTGTCAGTCAGTACAAATTGCCGGAGAAATAAATGCGAAATCTTATCTTGCTTTTTGCCTTGCTCTTATTAAGTGCGCCAGTGATTGCCCAGGAAGCGCCTTCTGCACCGAGTACTAGTAGCCAATCATCGACACCAACAGAAGAGACAAAAGTCACAGATCCTCCCGTCTATTTACCTGCACTTTTGTTCACTGAAATGACAGGAATGGAACTTCATAACTGGCAGGAGGAACGCCTTGAGCGGATCAGCCGCGAGAGCGTCGATAAAATAAATGCGATGCTAAACGATGAGCAAAAAGCACAGTTTCAAGCAGGCTTAAAATCCGGGAAAGAGCTGAAAGAGGCCATGGGGAATATTTTATTAACAGAAGAGCAGGTCTATCGACTGCGCGACATTGTTACATCAGCTCGCAGTCAAGTTGCTTCGATGCTCAGTCGGGGGCAAAAACTTGAACTAGCAGGCAAAATGCGTATGCGCCGACGTCCCTAAGCAATGAGCGAGGTTTCCCTTGTCCTTAGAGTAAAAGAAACTCCAAGCGTCAGCTGAACGTTAGCCCAAATGAATTGGCAAGATCACTTATGTAACAAGGGCACTGAAGCGAGACATTGGTGAAATCGATGGCGTTCGGTGAAGGCTTAGCGTTGCCGAATTCCAATTGAGAAGTTGATTTATCGATATCGGTTCCCAGTGTCAGGATCGAAGAGGAGTGCAGCATTCAAGTCGAGACTGACGCTGACTTGATCGCCGCGACACCAGGGAAGATCCTTGGCGGTTCGAAGGCTGGCTGAAGTCACACCGATCCGGCCTTGCACGATGGTTTCATTGCCAAGGGGTTCAATCATCTCGACGATGAATTGCCCCACAGGTTGCTTTTCTTGGGCTGGACAGTGCAGAGCTTCTGGGCGAAGACCTAACCAGAGGCGTTCTTGGGTGGCTGAAGCGAGAAGCGGCTCAAGGATACTTTTTGGCAGAATCTCACCTTGCCATACCCATCCTTGTGCTTGACGATGAATCTCGAACAGGTTCATCAGTGGGCTCCCCAAAAATTGGGCGACCATCACATTGTCTGGGTCTTGATAGACTGCTTGCGGGCTGCCGACTTGTTGCAGTTTTCCTTTTGACATCACAACCAAGCGATCCGCCAAGGTCATCGCCTCGACTTGATCGTGAGTGACATAGATCATGGTCGTTTTCAGATCTTGATGGAGGCGCTTTAGTTCGATGCGGGTCTGATTGCGCAGTTCGGTATCGAGATTGGAGAGCGGTTCATCTAGCAAAAAGATTTGCGGATCCCGCACGAGGGCACGACCAACCGCAACCCGCTGCTGTTGCCCCCCCGAAAGTTGTGCAGGTTTGCGCTCCAATAGCCCTTCAATGCTGAGTAAATGGGCGATGGTTTGTACTCGCTTCTCGCGTTCAAATTTGGCAATACCGCGCATTCTCAGGCCGAAAGCGAGATTCTCCGCCACACTCATGTGAGGATAGAGAGCATAATTTTGAAAAACCATTGCGACATCCCTTTGACGAGGAGGAATATGGCATTTGGTATCGGCAACTACCTGATCGCCGATGCGAATCTGGCCATGGTCGATGGTTTCAAGTCCGGCAATTGCGCGCAGGAGGGTCGATTTACCGCAACCACTTGGGCCAACGAGTACTAAGAGTTCGCCAGGAGCAACCCGCAAATCAATATTTTCGAGGGCTTTATAACGGGCATAGGTTTTACCTACCCCAATCAGTTCAACTTCGCCCATTTTCTCGGTGAGATCCGCTTCTTCAAGAGTAGGCTATGTTCCTATCCGCTTCCCAACGGCTCCAATACCACCTGCGCCAACAGCGCGACCAAAACCACTCCCTCCTGCTCCCAGCCCGTGCCCGGTGGCGCGATGGCGTGATGTTGTGGGGAGAATTCCTTCTTTGTCAGGAAGCGGAAGCCGCGCAATGGCGAGACCATGCCCCACACATGCACATGCTGACTGCGCAAGCGCCGACACTCGGTCTTGTGATCACTCCAGAATTCGAACAGCAAGGAAATCAATTAGCGATCGATATTGACGACCAAGGGTATGGTGGTCTCGTCCATTTTGCTGCAGTGGAAGATAACTTATTGCGTGTGCTTCTTGGGAACGGACTCTATCCTTTGGTGGTCTCCGAGGATCGCCTTGAAGCCTTTTGGCTGCAATTGCTAGCGCAACACCACCATTTCTTGCTCATTGCGGATCAACAGCACTGCTACGGCTATTGGGAATCAGATTTAGTAGTGTCTATGGAATAGTCTTTAGATACACAAACTACAGTTTAATGGGCATTTTTTAACTACAGTAAAAAGGATATTCAAAAGAGGAATATTCAATGCGCAAAATGCTCTCGGTTTCACTGCTTGCGATTTTGACCTTAGCGGTCACCCAAAATGTGCTGGTAGCTCCTGCTACGGCTCAAATGTCGGCTCCTTCGACGATGACCAAACCTGAAGTAAAAGCCACGAAGAAAAAGGCAAAATTATCAGTAAAGGGCAACACGAAGAAGATGAAAATGGAAGCGAAGTCTGGGATGATGTCTACACCCTAGTAAGCATTGGTTTGCCTACGTCGTGACTGTGGGGTAGGTACTTCAAGGCACCTACCCATGCGAATTCAGGTCAAACCAATACGGCTGCTCTTGTCACCGTCCGTTGAAAATGTAACTATCGAAGTAAGTCTATACCCCTCGGCACTATGCTGCAAGATCCAAAGACCATCCGCTACTATCAACGTCTTTCAGATACTCTGGTGGAACTGTGGCGCCGCCGCTACGGTAGCGAAGAACTGCGGCTATTTGCAGATGGTTTCGTCACCGCTCTGCGCTACAGCGAGAACCTCGATCCCCTCGAAATTAACCGCCTCGAACAAGAAGTTGCCAATTTTCTGTCTCGACCAGACAATTTTGAGCCCCCCGACTTCATGTATCAGCGCGAAAAAGAATCTTTCTAACGCCGTCTGAGATAGCGCACTGGATTGACGGGGCGCTGCTTACGAAAGACTGCATAGTGGAGATGGGGCCCCGTAGAGCGGCCTGAATTGCCCATCCAACCGATGAGTTGGCCTCGTTTGACCCACTTACCGGGACGCACTCTAAACCGCCAAAGATGACCATAGAGCGTCATCAAACCATAGCCATGATTGATGGCAATCCGCCGCCCGTAGCCACCTGCCCAACCAGAAGCGATCACTTTGCCAGGGGCAGTACTAAAAATCGGTGTACCGACGCGGCTCGCAAAATCGATCCCGTTGTGAAAAGTACGACGGCGGGTAAACGGATCCCGTCTCATTCCAAACCGCGAAGTTAATTTGCCCCGTGTTGGTACCCCTCTTGGCCGCATCTTTGAGAGGCGAGCAGCCAATCGGCTGTGGTGGGCGTTAGATCTTCGTAACGCCAGAGAAACGCGTATTCGTTGAGCATGACGAGGAACCGCTTTTGCTAATACTTCTGAATCTATCGACAACAAAGTAATCGCAAGAAACAGAAAAATACAGAAACTAAGATTTCTAGAAACAAAGAGGCGTAGATGCATAGCAATCGCAAGACTAGGATGGAGAATGCCATACTGTTGGGTTCCAGGTCAAGAACATGGATTGCAAATGGTCAATAACCGCTCACCTGACCATCCTTACGCATCTCAGAAGCGCCCCGGTAGACCCGATTGATGGGATCCCACTGAATCGCCTGATACCCCCCGTAGGCACCGGGTGCAGGGGCGAGGCGATGACCCCGCTTTTCCAGTTCACTGCGGACTGCTTGGCCAATGCTGGTTTCGAGGGCCAAACTACCACCATCGATCATCAAATCGCCATCGGGATCGCTATCGCCCGTGTGGTAGTAACGCGCCGCATCTCCAGCTGCCTGCACATCCATCTCAAAGTCGATCATGTTGCAGAGAATCTGGACATGGCCCTGGGGCTGCATGTCCCCACCCATCACCCCAAAGCTGAGAAAAGGCTCGCCATCCTTCGTCACAAACGCCGGAATAATCGTGTGGAAAGGGCGCTTGCGGGGGGCATAGACATTCGGATGTCCGGCGTTCAAGTTAAATTGGGCACCACGATCTTGAAACATGAAGCCAAGACCATCGGCAACCAGGCCACTGCCCATGCCCAAGTAGTTACTTTGAATCAAAGAAACCATCATCCCGGAGCCATCGGCAACGGTCATGTAGATCGTGTCACCGCCTAGATTGCCAGCGGTGAGTCTTGGCTGGGCGTGGGCAAGATCGATGAGCTTTCGGCGTTCATTGGCATATTTTTTGTCCAGCAACTTCGCCACAGGCGTTGGGCTGAATTCAGGGTCAGCGTAGTAGCGTGCTCGATCAGCGAAAGCCAGCTTTTTCGCCTCAACTTGCACCTGCAAGTAATCCGCAGTGTTGTGGCCCATTTTTTTGAGGTCGTAGGCTTCGAGCAGGTTCAGCATTTCAAGGGCAGCGATGCCTTGGCCATTGGGGGGCAATTCGTAGACATCGTAGCCGCGATAATTGACCGAAACAGGTTCAACCCAAGTACTGGTATGCTTTTCGAAGTCAGAGCGCCGCAGAAATCCACCGACTTTACGCATGTAGCCATCAATGGTTTCAGCGATTTCACCTTTATAAAAAACGTCTCGCCCACCGTCAGCAATCTTTTGGAGGCTTCGAGCGAGATCAGGATTTTTGAATATTTCGCCTTCCTGCGGTGCACGCCCCTTGGGCAGATAGGTTTTTCGAAAATTATCCAACTCTGGAATTGATGCTTTCTCGCGGTCGATGCGCCGAGCATTGCTCGCCCAGGCTCCAGCAATGACTTGGCTAACCGGAAAACCTTCCTGGGCGTAGCGGATTGCCGGAGCCAAAATCTGCTTCATCGGCAGTTTGCCAAAGCGCCCATGCAAACTGAACCAGCCATCCACCGCCCCTGGCACAGTGACGGGCAACGGGCCAAAGAGGGGCATGTTTTTTTGATCCCCAAGCAGAGCTTTTAACTTCTCGTAGGAAAGCCCCTCTGGGGCGCGGCCACTGGCATTCAGGCCGTAGAGTTTGCGGGTCTTCGGATCCCAAACGATGGCGAACAGATCCCCGCCTATTCCATTCCCTGTCGGCTCCATCAAGCCAAGAGCAGCATTTGCCCCGATGGCCGCATCCACAGCGCTTCCACCAGATTTCAAAATATCGATAGCGATCTGGGTGGCAAGGGGTTGACTGGTGGCGGCGATGCCGTGTTGGGCGATCACAGGACTGCGGGTAGCAAAAGGCGAGCCAGTCACCCGATCCCCACCCCCCGGTCCTGCGAAAGCAGCCAAACAACTGACGATCGTCAGACCTAAGCAGGCTGAAACGGTGGCCATCATCAACCGAGTACTACGCGACATCTTCACCCCAAGTGGCAACGTTCGTAGCGTAACTGCAAAATCCAGTGATTTTCGTGGCAGACGTTACTCAACCGAGCGTGACCGTATCGAAGGCTTGACCATCGGTTCCCAAAGCCGTGAGGGTCAACTTAGAACCGCTGCGCTCGAAGACGACGCAGTGCAGGACAGAGCGGGAGAGGGCGGTAAATTCTGAATGCCCCACAGGTCGTAACCCTGCCCCACCTCCACAGTTGAGGTAGGTAATGCCGTCGATCAGCTTGGTGCGTTCGTAGTTGTGCTCGTGACCGTTTAGGTAGAGGGTCACTTTGTGCGCCTTGAGGATGGGGGCAAGATCGCGAACGGAACGAGGATTGTTTCCGTAATGACCACTGGAGTAGACCGGATGGTGGCCGTAGACAATTTTGATTGGGGCGGTACTGCGGCTGAGAGCTTGCTCTAGCCAGTGCATCTGCTTTTCCCAATCCGCATTAACATTAGTGTCGAGGGCAAAAAACTGAATGCCACCTGCATTGAATGTATAGTAACGCCCAGGCATCTTGAAGTAGCGCAGTTCATCTTCGCCATTGTTCGTGCGGACATCGTGGTTGCCAAGCACTGGATAAAAAGGCACTTTTGCCTTGAGCAATGGTGCATAGGGCCGCTCAAAAACAGCCTTAATCTTGGTGATTTCACCGTTGTCGTAAATATTGTCACCACCAAGCAAAACCAGTCCTAAGGGGCTGCGGGCTTGAACATCAGCGAGGACTTTGGCAACTGCGTACTGGCCTTTTCCACCTGTGCCTGTATCGGCAATTGCCGCAAACCGAAAGTCCGCAGCATGTGCAGGCAAAGCAATACTTGTTAGCGCTGCTCCGCCTATTACCCTAAGCAATTCACGACGACGCATTCTCATTCCCCGAAAGTTGTTCGTAGCTTACAGCACAAACACTTTCATTGGAATCCATCGATCATGCGCGTGGTCGGTTCAGAAGGAGAAATATCTCTTGGCTTCCCTCCGCTCAAGCCACTATCATTAGCTTGAAACTTTGATCCCCCAATCTGTCTATCCGATAGCCGATTGAGGGAAAACCGATTGTCTTTTGCGACGCTAAACCAACTTTTTACCACGGAAACTTTTCATGAACCGTCTCTTCGCCCTGTCTCTTGCCCTACTGCTTGGCACCCAAACAGTTGTTCTGGCCGAAACTCCCGCACTCCCCATCGATCCAGTTCTGCTTAAACAGTTCAAAGCCCGCAGCATCGGGCCAGCCGTCATGGGTGGAAGAGTTTCAGAGATTGCAATGGATCCGAAAAATCCTTACAAGTTTTATGTGGCTCTTGGGACTGGGGGGTTGATGAAGACGGAGGATAACGGAGCGAGTTTCACAGGCATTTTTGAAGAGGAATCCGTGGCAGCCGTGGGCGCTGTAGCTGTTGCCCCTTCAGATCCAAAGGTTTTATGGGTAGGAACGGGTGAGGCCAACGACCGCAATTCGTCGAGTTGGGGCAATGGGGTCTATCGCTCTACCGATGGTGGCGCAACTTGGAAAAATGTCGGACTGAAAAACAGTAAAACAATCGCCCGCATTATCGCCCATCCCACAGACCCGAAGACAGCCTGGGTCGCAGCGGCGGGGGATCTCTGGAGCTATGGCACAGGACGCGGAATTTATAAAACGACCGATGGCGGAGCGACGTGGAAAGCCGTGTTGACAGGCACAGCACCCTACGCAGATCGTCTCGGTGGGGGCGATCTCGCCATCGATCCTAAAGATCCAGATACCCTCTACGCCACACTTTACGCTCGTCGCCGCCAGCCTTGGGCTTTCGTCGCTGGCCCAGATGCTACAGACGGCAAGGATGTGGGTGGTATTTTCAAAAGCACCGACGGTGGCAATACCTGGAAAAAGTTGACCGAGGGACTACCGACTCGAACAGGACGCATTGGCCTCAGTGTCTACGCCAAAAATCCAAAGATTGTCTATGCCATTGTTCAAAGTGATGAAGGTGGCACAAGCAGTATTGACGAAGTAAAGAGCAAGAAGGGCGGGGTTTTTCGTTCCGAAGATAGTGGTGAACATTGGACGCGCGTAAATCCCTTAAACCCACGCCCTTTCTACTTCAGCCAAATCCGTGTCGATCCGACGAATGACAAACGGGTGTACGTCCTCGGCTTTATCGTCCATGTCAGCGACAATGGGGGTCGCAACTTTCGCGAAGATCTTTCTAAAAAAGTCCACTCGGATCATCACGCCCTGGTGATCGATCCCAAAAATCCAGAACGGCTCCTCCTTGGCGGCGACGGTGGTATATACCAAAGCTACAGCGGTGGCGAGAGCTGGGATCACCTGAACCGCATTGCTGCCGGGGAATTTTATCGGATCAACGTCGATCAGGGCACGCCTTACCGGATCTGTGGCGGTTTGCAGGACAACGAAAACTGGGTTGGTCCCAGCCAAGTGAAGTCCAAAGAAGGCATTTTGAATGCGGATTGGATCGCTATTGGCGGTGGCGACGGCTTCTATTGTTTCTTTGACCGAGAGAATCCGAATCTTGTGTTTGCAGAGTCCCAGGAAGGCTATGTCATCCGCCGCAATTTGGCCAATGGCGAAGTCAAAGAGTTGCGTCCTGAGCCTGCGGAAGGTCAATCGGGGTTCCGCTTTCACTGGAATTCGCCGCTGATCCCCAGTCTTCATGCTAAGGGCAGCCTTTTCTTAGCAGGAAATCGCGTCTTCAAGATGAGTGATTACGGCAAAACCTGGAAGGCGATCAGCCCTGACCTTTCCACCAAAGACCCAATCAAAACGACGACGACGGGCAGCGGTGCCGAAAATTATGGCGTTGTTTATACCCTTGCCGAGTCGCCGAAAGTGCCTGGTTTGCTCTGGGCGGGCACCGACGATGGCAAACTCTGGATCACCAAGGACGAAGGAGCCAACTGGACCGATTTGACCGCCAATCTTCCGGCTGAAGCCCAAGGACAATGGATGAGTCGCATCGAAGCAAGTTCCCACGATCCACAAGTGGCTTTCCTCGCCGTCGATGCCCACCGCAGTAGTCTCTTTACCCCCCTTGCCTACCGCACCGCAGACGGTGGGAAGACCTGGCAAAGTATCAGCGGCAACTTGCCCATCAATGGCCCGGTCAAAGTTGTTCGCGAAGATCCAGTCAATCCCGATTTGCTCTACGCTGGAACAGAATTTGGCCTCTTCGTCAGCTTCGATCAAGGCAAAAACTGGGCAAAACTTGGGGATCTGCCCACCGTCGCTGTCGATGATCTCGTCGTTCAACCCCAAACCATGGATCTCGTCGTCGCAACCCACGGGCGGAGCCTTTTCATTTTTGACGATATTCGTCCTCTCCAACAGATCTCTAGCCCCGTGATCGCCAGCGAAGCCCATCTGTTCACACCTGCGACTGCCCAAGGTTTCTATCAATTGCCAGGATTTGCAGAGCAGACGGGTGACGGCATTTACCGGGGCGATAATCGCGATCCTGGCGCATTAATCAGTTTCTACATCAAGAACTATACAGGTGACACCATCAAGCTAGTGATCACCAACAGCGATGATCAACCCGTGGCCAATTTCAAATCGACTGGGACACCGGGTTTAAATCGGGTGATCTGGGATCTGATGCCCACTAAGGACTTCTTCTCTGAGTACGGTGGTCAGGGAGTTACTTTCGTCAAATCTGGCGAATACAAAGTGACCCTTACCTACGGCAAAATCAAGCAAAGCCAGAAGTTTCAGGTACAAATCGCTCCGGGAATTGAGACGCGTTGATCCATCAACCGACCCAAGGCAGCCACTTTTAAAAGTGTCCCCCGGCAGGCTTTACACCCCGACTTAGCACCGTATGCTTGAGGTGTCGAAAGTGTACTGCCATGTCACGGACTCCGATTCAAGCCCAGCCTCCCTTAGAATTCATCCCCCCCGCCTTTAACCCCACCCTCGTCCGGGGCATTGGCGCAGCTTTACCGCTTTGGCTGAAGCTCAAAACCCCCCTCGCTGATATAGAAGTCAAACATGCCGAGCGCCTCGCCAAACTCTACAGCGAGTTTCAAGTAGGCAAAGCCCGCTTTTTGGTTGCTTTTCGCCATCCGAGTACCTACGACCCGCTTTGTATGGCCAATTTATGCCTTAGAGAAGTACCACGGGCTGCGCAAGCCCACAACATTCCACTGAAAGGACTGACCGGCTGTTACTTTCTTTACGACCGTGGCGTTCCCCTCTGGGCTGGTTCTCTCGTCGGTTGGCTGATGCCCAGAGTCGGTGGTATTTCTGTGCAGCGGGGCAAATTAGATCGCCAAAGCCTGCGCACAGCCCGCGAACTGTTTGCCACTGGGGATATGCCGTTCATGGCCGCTCCCGAAGGGGGAACCAATGGTCATAGCGAAATCGTTGGCCCCTTGGAGCCAGGAGTGGCACAGATGGGCTTTTGGTGCGTAGAGGATCGCCTCGCGGCTGTATTGCCCTCTGTTGAAGTGTCGATTTTGCCTGTCAGCATCCGCTACAGCTACATCGATCCCCCCTGGGAAGCCCTCGATGGCCTGTTGAGTGAAATCGAGGTGAATTGTGGGCTGGAAAAAGACAGCAAACTGGATCGCTTCGCTCGCCTCAACCGCATCGGCGAACGGCTTTTGCTATTGGTATCGCAGTTCTACACCCGTTTCTACCAACAAGAAATCACGATTCCGTCGGGAGCAGATTTTAATACGCGGCTACAGGCATTGCTGGAAGCTTCTTTGCGGGTGGCTGAACAGTATTTCAACCTCCAGGCTAAGGGCACGATCATTGACCGTTGTCGCCGGATTGAACAGGCCGGTTGGGAGCGGATCTATCGCGAGGATCTACGCGAGGATCTAAAAGAGGCGAATACGCTTACTCCCGTGGAGCGTGGCCTTGCGGATCGCGTCGCCGAAGAATCGGATCTGCGCATGTGGCATATGCGTCTGGTCGAAAGTTTCGTCGCTGTGACGGGTGCTTATGTTGCTGAGAAACCAAGCGCCGACCGTTTTGCCGAAGTTGTCTTGATCGCCCATAAGACCATGCAGCGGCTCGAAGGTGTAGACACTTTCTCCGAGCCAGATCTCGGCAAAAAGCGTGCCCTCGTCGTCGTCGGCGAACCGATCTCGCTCACTCAGCGCTGGGAAAGCTACAAAGCGAGCCGCCAGGGCGCAAAGCAGGCAGTTGCGGATCTGACCACCACGATTCGAACGGCCTTTGAAACCATGATTAAAGACTGAGCCAATCCAGAAACTGTCCACTTGTCCCCCACGCAAACTGCAAAGCTTTTTATCGTAAAGTTATTCACCCCAGGAGAAACCCATGAACCTCGCCTATGTCATCAAAGATGGCCTCGCGCAAACTCCCGACAAAGTCCTTTTCGATGGCGATGGCCGCCAGTTCACCTACGCCGAAGTCGCTCGCCTCAGCGAAAATTTTGGGGCTGGTTTGGCTGCCCACGGATATGGCATTAGTGCTCGGATTGCCGTTGTGTTGCCGAACATCCCTGAGTACGGTCTGGCAATCTACGGGATCTGGCGGATTGGCGCAGAACCTGTCTTGATCAATCCCCAATTGACTGCCCCTGAACTGGCCTATATTCTCCAGGATGCTCAGGCTGAAGCGATTATTCTCCCCGATGCGCTGTTGCCTGTCTTTGAAACCCTGCGCAGCCAATTGCCCACACTAAAAGTGATCGTCATCGGTGCAGAAGTTCCAGCGGGAGATCTGAGCTTTGCGGCGTTGGTTTCAACACCTGGAAATTGCAATATCGTCGAGCGCGACCCCGACGATATTGCCCAGATCATGTACACAAGCGGCACCACTGGCCAGCCCAAAGGCGCTCTGGTTTCTCACAACAACCTCTTTGCCAACGCCAAGGCGGGCATTGAATTTCTGAGCGTCACCAACAACGATCACTTTTTTGCCCTCCTCCCCGTCTTCCACGCCTTCGCTTTTAATGGTGCATTCGTTCTCTTTCCCTTGGCTGGTGGCTCGACTTCGTTTGAGTACCGCTACACCCCTAAAAAGCTGATCACCCAACTTAGCGATCCACGCTACACCGTGATGGCCGCTGTTCCCAGTCTGCTCTCGACCCTGATGCGCCTTCCAGAAGCGTTCAAGCTCTCCCCCAATATGCGCTGTATCCTCTCCGGTGGTGGTGCTCTGCCTCCAGCCCTCGAACAGGAATTTACGGCGCGCTTCGGTAGCATCATCCGCCAAGGCTACGGGATGACCGAATGCTGCCCCTACGCAGGCTGTACGCCCCTTCATGGCCCAGTTAAATTTGGTTCCGTCGGTGTGCCTTTTCCCCAAGGCCATGAACTTGGGGTACGCGATCCCCTCAGTGGAGCCTTTCTGGGCAACGGCCAAGTCGGCGAACTCGTTGTGCGTGGCCCCCACGTCTTTAAGGGCTACTGGAACAAACCCCAAGCAACTGCCGACACGTTTGTAGACGGCTGGCTACGGACTGGGGATCTGGGCTACCGAGATGACGATGGCTATTATTTCATTGTCGATCGCCTCAAAGACATGCTGATCGTCGGTGGTGAAAAAGTCTTCTCGCGCGAAGTAGAAGATGCCTTGATGACGTTCCCAGCGATCCGCGAAGTGGCGATCATCGGGGATCCCGATCCAGACAAAGGGGAACTCGTCCACGCCTACGTCAGTTTCAAAGAAGGTCTCTCTGCAACCGAAGCGGAGATCATTGCCTTTGCCCGCACCCAACTGACCGCTGTCAAGGTGCCGAAGAAAGTCACCATCCTGGAAGACTTGCCAAAATCGGCTTTGGGCAAGATTCTCAAACGCGAACTGCGTAAAATGGTCGTCGCTATCTAGCAAAAGAGAGACAGGTGGAAACTTTTTATCGGATTGGCACGGATCTCGTCCATATTCCGCGCATCCAAGCCCTCTACGAACGCTTTGGAGGCCAGTTTCTTAGCCGCGTCTACACCGAAGCAGAACAGCGCTACTGCTTGGCTGCCAAGCCCCATCTGTTTGCACGGCTAGCTGGGCGCTGGGCGGCCAAAGAAGCGGTCACCAAAGCCCTAGGCACTGGCTGGAGGGGCTTAGGCTACCGAGATGTTGAAGTGATTCGTCAGGCTTCTGGAGAACCGACCATTCAGTTGCACAATCGAGCAGCAGCGATGGTCGGCGACTATGCACAGGTTTCCTGGCAGGTGAGCTTTAGCCATGACAAAGATTACGCGATCTCTACCGTTCTGCTTGTGGGCATGCTTTGATAAGTGCTATCGCATCGCGTTACTAGTTTTGCATAGGGTTGAGGCATAATAATTCAGTTCCGTCACGCATGGCAAAACTAGCGTGTCGTTCTCATAGGGGAGAGCCTAATGAATCGTTCTTGGCCTGCGAGCCTGAGCCTGGCGTTGGTCCTATCAGTATTCAGTCCTCTCGGTCTGGCCTTGGCGCAAGCCCCAAGCTCAACGCAACAGCAACTCTTTAACGACGCCTTTAATCAACAGAATAAAGGCAACTACGCGAAGGCTTTGTCTCTGTGGAGTAAGGCTATTGAACAAAATCCCAACGAACCAGCAGCCTACGTCAATCGTGGGATTACGCGCTACTATCTTAAAGATCTGCGTGGTGCCGTTGAGGATCTGAGTGTTGCGATCGGCAAAAAGGCAGATTACACCGATGCCTACTATAACCGTGGCACCATCCGCGACTTACTCAAAGATTATGCAGGTGCCCTAGAAGATTTTGAAAAATACCGAGAGCTCGCTCCTGTTGAAGCAAAAAATGCACAGCTCACAGCAACGATTGAGGGATTGCGCAAAAAAGTAGCGGCGGCCACTACGCCTGTTGCACCGACCACGCCACCTGTCGCAACGACGCCACCTGTTCCAACCACGCCACCTGTCCCAACCACGCCACCACCAACGACACCACCGCCTGTCGCAACCGATCCACCCGTTGCTCCTTCGACGGCCTTTATTCCGACTACGCCAACGCAGTTACCCCCTGGAGTTGTCTCGCTTGGGAAAATCAGCGGGTACGATGCTACGACGGATGATCTTCTGCTTGGCTTGAAATTGAGTGCCTCCCGCAAACTACTGAAGACCTCAGATCTGACCTACAAGTATTCCCAAAACTTTGTCACGCAGATGAAGCGGGGTGCCACCATCGACCAAGCCCTCAAGCGCTCCGGGCTTGGCAAGCAATCCATGCTGAGGCTTGCATGGCGCGGTGCAGCATGGCGAACCTATAAGGTCTTTATTCGCTAGCTTGGAACAAATGGCAAAACCAAGCGAAGCTTTCCAGGCTTCGCTTTTTAATTAATTGGGCGGTTGTACTGGAGTTGCTGCCGGTTTGAGACCATCGGAAGAACCACTATTCACCGGAGCGGATTGTGACTTGAAGGGCGAAGCCGATCCTTCTGGTCTGACTGGACGGAGGACAACCGTTGGTTTCTTCTCAGGAGTTGGTGACTTTTGAACAGGCTTGATAGCAACTTTCTTAGGCCGCTCAACGGGTTCAACAGGTGGTTTTGCAGGTCTTCTGACCGCAAGCACAGGCTTCTTGCGGGGTTTTTCAGGTTCTTCGGGCTTGATAGTCGGTTGGGACGGCTGCGACTGAACAGCTACTTTTTTGAGTGGTGAGACGGCTGCAACTGCAGGCTTTTGTGGGGGGGTGATCGGCTTTTCTGCTGTCGAAACAGAAGCCGGATCAGTGGGCTTTTCTGGAGTGGTTGTTGACGGACTAGAAGGTTTTTCTGCTGTTGTCGTTGATTGAACCCCAGGCTTTTCAGGGGACGTTGCTGCTGTTGAATTCTCCGGATTTTGCCCTCCTATTGGCTCTATCGTCGAAGATTCAGGTGCCGCAGGATTTGTCCCAGAACTAGGCTCCCCTGGATTGAGGGCACTGGGTACCACAGTTGGGGAAGAATTTTGGCTAGATGGCTTGAGCACAAAAAACCCAACAGTGCCGACTAAGAGCGCAGCAAGCACACCAGCACCGACCAGTACAGGTGCCTTGGAAGCTGGCTTTTGAGGAGCCGGTGATCCAACAGCCGGATTCGGAACGACCACTGGCTGCTGAGGCAGAATCGGTTCCGGTACGGATGGGGGTGGATACAACTGACTCAGTGTCGGCTCTTCGGCAGAAAGCACTGTCGGTGGCTGGGCAGATCGATTCGGTTGCTCAAGAACCGGGAGCGATTCGACCAGAAACGTGGAGGGCTGAGTTGCAGAAGTTTCAGCAGGTGTGGGTGCTGGCATGAAGACCGTCGCATCACGGGCAACAGCAGGAGACACTTCCGGTGCCACATAAGTAGGGGGTTGGGCAGGAGGCACAAAGACCTGACCAAAGAAGGTTTCTTCGCGGTGGGCAGGAGCAGTATCTTCCTCTTCTTCCGCAACTGGCAGTAAGGCATTGAGGTTGGGCATAAAGCCGGGAGCTGCATTGTTCAGCTGATCCAAGGCTGCCAGAACTTCTTTGGCAGACTGGAAGCGGTCGCGAAAATGGTAGCGAATCATCTTGTCAATAATCGCCACTAACCCTGGGCCGGATTTAGCGTACTGCTGCCAAATCATTTCACCCGTCTCAGAATCTTCCTGCAGAGACATCGGTGTGATGCCCGTAATTGCCTGCACGGCTACCATGCCGAGGGCATAAATATCGCTGCTTGGGCGAGGCTTCCCACGGCCTTGCTCTGTGGCCATGTAACCTGGGGTACCGATGATCGTTCCGGCTACTTGGTTCTGAGCGGCGTTGCGGTTCCAGATCTTTTTGACAGCGCCAAAATCGACCAAAACTAGTTTGTCATCTTCCCAACGGCGAATCAGATTGTCCGGTTTCACGTCTCGATGGATAACGCCTTGCTCGTGGACAAAGGCGAGCGTGTGAAGCACATCTCGCAGCAACAGAATCGTTTGTTCTTCGGTATAAGGCTTTTCTGGGGTAAATTCAGTACTGAGCAAATTGCCCTTGATGTACTCCTGCACCAAGTAGAACTCTTGATCTTCTTCGAAGTAGGCCAAAAGGCGTGGAATCTGACTGTGGTTGCCAAGGCGCTCTAAGGTCTCAGCTTCGCTTTGGAATAGGCGCCGTGAAATCTGTAAAGAATTTGGATTGTTCGTATTCGGCTTGAGGAGTTTGACGACGCAGGTTGGGCTACCCGGCCTACGCGTATCTTGGGCGAGATACGTCTCGCTGAATCCTCCAGCTCCGAGCACTTGAAGAATTTTGTACCGCCCGTCCAGTAATCTACCGATCATTGACTGCTCTCAAGAGAATAAATACGCACTACAGATGCTATCCCAAGTCTGTTGTACCAGAATTCACTAGGGATACGCTAGGACGTAGGTTTAAGCCACTCAGTCCTTCAAAAAAGGGGGCAGTTGGACGCGACCCATAGACGAACGAGGCGGGCTGACTTCACCTGTTGGCGGCGCAGGCTGGCTTGGGCGTTCAACGAGGCTGCGCAGTTGCAGCACTTGGCGTTCGAGGAGAATCAGACGCTCTTGGGCGCGGGCAAGTTGCACTTGCGCAGTCCGGGTTTGGTTTGCCTCCACCTCAACTTGATGCTGAAGTTCACCGATTTGCGTCTCTAGTGCGTTGACTTGGGGAGAAGCAACACGCTCAGTTTCCAGAAAAGTCTGCAATTTTCCGACGCGCTGTTCGAGGGATTGAATCAGTTGGGTGGATCGATCCAAATTGCGGCGCAATTCCGCAAGTTCGGCCTGTTGGCTGGCAATCGTTTGCCCTTGAATGTGGAGTGCATCGCGGTCGGCTTCGCTGCTGACTTGGGCTTGACGGAGCAATTCCATCTGCTCAAGGCAGAGTTTTTCCGCTTCTTCGGCGGCTCGTTTCCAGTACTCTACTGAGTGATCGTCGCTCATCAGCGTCTACCGCGCCCGTTGCCTTGCATGATAGCGCTTCAAGAAGACAACTCCGATGCGTAAAATACTTCCATGGCATAAAGCACAGAGACTTCGTTGAGCATGTCTGTAATCAACTGATGGGTATCGTCATCGACCCGTGCATCGATTACTCGCAGCAGTTGTGCAACGGTTTCTTTCTGGGTTTGCAGTTCTTCAACAGTGACGACTCCATCGGCGAGGGCTGCTTGCCAAGAAGCCATCCGGCTGACAACACCAAATTCGAGTTCACCACTTTGTTCATCAAACCAAGGTGTACGGGTCACAGGTCGCTACCAAACAGTCCAAGAGGTTATGGGCGAGCACCAGCTTACGGACGAGGGGAACCTCAATGCACTGGCCACTTTTGCTTAAAAGAATAGCTCGATTTGTGTCACTGCCGAAGCCTTGTTGAGGCTTATCAATGCGATTGGCAACGATCCAGTCTAGATGCTTAACAAAAAGCTTCTTGCGGGCGAGATCCAGAAAATCCTCTCCCGTTTGCGCAGCAAAACCGACCAAGATCTGTTCTGGGCGCTTGCGTTCACCCAAAGTGCTCAAAATATCTGGCACAGATTCAAGGGGCAGAATTTTCGGAAGCTCCGCCTTGGCCAACTTCTCAGTGTGAAAGGTCTGTGGGCGGACATCGGCGACTGCAGCGCTCATGATCGTGATGTCGGCAGTGGCGAACTGGGAAAATAGCGCCTCAGCCATCTCGTCGGCACTGATCACCGATTCGCATTGGATTCCTTGAGGAATGGCCAACTCCGTGGGGGCGTAGACCAAGTACACACTTGCACCCCGATGCGCCGCCGCTGCCGCTAGGGCAAATCCCATACGCCCTGAACTGGGATTGCCGATAAAGCGGACTGGATCAAGAAATTCGCGGGTCCCCCCTGCACTGATCAAGACGGTTCGTCCTAACAGATCTTTCTTCCCGCCGGTTAAAAGCAGCGAACCGAGGTAATCGACGATTTCTAAGGGTTCTACCAGTCGTCCTGTGCCAACACTGTCGCAAGCCAAGCGACCCGTCTGTGGCCCTAGGTGGTGAAAGCGGTTCTGCAAGACCTGCCAGTGGCTCTGGACGGTCGGCTGTTCCCACATCTGCGTGTTCATGGCTGGAGCCAACAAGATCGGGGCAGCAGTAGCAAGCACGATGTTCGTCAGCAGATTATCGGCCAGACCGAGGGCGAGCTTCGCAGCAGTATTGGCAGTCAGCGGGGCAATCAAGATCACCTCTGCCCACTGACCAAGGGTAATGTGCAGAGGCGCACCGTGCTCCGCGCTCCAAAAATCGGCATCGGTGTAGGCACGCTCACGGGCAAGGGTGGCAAAGGTGAGAGCACTGACAAACTGCTGTGCCCCATCTGTGAGGACGACGCGAACCTCAGCCCCCGCTTTTGCCAGTGTCGAGACCACCTCGCAGACTTTGTAGGTGGCGATGCCCCCTGTAACGCCGATCAATACCCGACGGCCTGCAAACATGTTTAGGGCCGGGGAAAGGTGCGCTCAAATTCACTGAGCAATTCGTCGATCTCTTCGATGGCGTAGGTAATATCCTGGCGCAAGGGATCGCCAAGGTCTTGACGGGTCAACATTTCTACGAGGTTGCCGCGATCAAGGCGTTTTTTCTCGATTGCGGTTCGCAACTGGTCTTCGTCCATGGATAACAGCCAAATCGGTGCTCTGGCCATTCTGACATGGACGATTCGTTACAATGAAAAAGCCCGAAATTTCCGACTGGCTATGAGCGATATGCGTCTTCTGTTGAGTGGTCTGTGCCTGAGTACTCTGTTGATGGGCACAGCGGCCAACGCCCAAGCACCTCTTTTCTCTGTCCCTGAGCTTTCGCCAAAGCAGTTCCAAGAGCGATCCCTGCAATTGTCGCAAGAAGCGCTTCGTCTGATGCAAGTCGCCCGCTACGAAGATGCGGAAGCGCTCGCTTCTCTGGCAGTGCAGCTGTCCCAGAAAAATTTCCAGTCCTACACCATCCTGGGCATTGTTTATCTTCAGAATAATAAAGCCGATCTTGCCCTCAAGACCCTCAAAAAAGCAGTAGAAATTGCCCCAGACAATTCGCGCGTCTATTTCAATTTAGCTCTTGTCTACCAGCGCCAAAAAGACTATGCAAACGTTGCCAGCACCCTGGAAAAAGGACTCAAGCTCGATCCAAAAGCTTCCGATGAATACTTCAATCTCGGCAATGCTTATATCATCACCGACCGCCGCCCTGCCGCCCTTAAAGCATTTGAGTCCGCAGTCGCCCAGAAAAAAGATTTTTGGGAAGCAATTAACAATATTGGTCTATTAAATTATGAACTCGGCAATATCGAGGAAGCCGAAAACCGTTGGCAGCAGGCCGTCAGCATCAGCGACAAAGCCGCAGAACCCCGGCTTGCCCTCGGTGTCGCCCTCTATGCGAAAGGCAACCAAGAAAAAGGTCTCAGTCTGGCCGAAGAAGCCTTTCGCCTCGACAAACGCTACAGCCAACTCGACTATCTCAAAGACAATCTTTGGGGAACGAAGTTGCTGCGCGAAACCGCGAAACTCCTAGCCACCCCACGGATCCAAGAGGCGCTCCAGCGCATTCCTGACACGACTGCTGATATCGACGGAACAGTCAGCAGTACGCCTTAGCCGATCCATTTTCAGGCCTTAGGCAATATTCGGACTTGGGTTGGAACTCACCGTTGCTGCACCCTGCCAGCCTGTAAAGATTTTCGTGTCTTGATCAATGGCAAACGGCAGCGGCAGTGCTCCTCAGCTTTTTGGGCATCTTGAAACCAAAACAGACAATCAGCCAAAAAGGGCGTTACGATTTCGGTGCTGCTAGGCTGTGATCACAAGCGCACGCTTTGCCATATTAAAAGAAGCTCAAAAAACGTATTAAAAAACCATGAGCAAATCTCTCGTCATCGTCGAATCTCCTGCTAAGGCCAAGACCATCGCCAAAATTCTTGGCAAGAACTTTGTTGTCAAAGCTTCTGCAGGCCACATTCGCGACCTTCCCCAAAAGGAAATCGGCGTCAACGTCGATAACAATTTTGAACCCAAGTACGTGATCATCCCTAAAAAAGAAGATGTCGTCAAAGAACTGCAGGGAGCGGCTCGTAACGCTGATCACATCTACTTGGCACCTGACCCCGACCGCGAAGGGGAAGCGATCGCTTGGCACCTTGCCCAAATTCTCGAAATCCCGATTGAGCGGATGCAGCGCATCGAGTTCCACGAAATTACCAAGCAAGCGATTCAAAATGCTGTCGCCCATCCCCGCAACATCGACATCAATCGTGTCGATGCCCAACAAGCGCGCCGGATCTTAGATCGTCTAGTCGGCTACAAGCTCAGTCCATTGCTCTGGAAAAAAGTGCAGCGCGGACTCTCAGCTGGTCGGGTTCAATCGGTGTCCGTGCGACTGATCTGCGACCGCGAGTACGAGATCAGAGCTTTTGTCAGCGAAGAATATTGGACCGTTCATGGCCAATTTCAGCAGACCAGCGACAAAGCACCCCGATTTAGCGCCGATCTTGTTCGCTGGGCCGGAAAGAAACCTGAACTCGGCAACGCTGAATCCGCCAATGCGGTTGCCACTGCCCTGCAAGAAGCGACCTGCACCGTCGATTCGGTCAAAACCCGCGACCGCCAAAAAGATCCTCAGCCCCCATTTATTACCAGCACGTTGCAGCGCGAGGGCGCTTCTGCCCTGAATCTCACGGTCAAGCGGACGATGGCCATTGCCCAGCAGCTCTACGAAGGCATTGAACTTGACGAAGAAGGTCCGGTGGGGCTGATCACTTACATGCGCACAGACAGTACCCGCGTCGCCGAAGAAGCCCAAGATAATACGCGGGATTTCATCCTCTCCGCCTACGGCAAAGAATACTACCCAAGCCGCCGCCGCCAGTACGGTGCCAAAAAAGGTGCCCAGGATGCCCACGAATGCGTCCGACCCACCGACATCAACCGCACCCCCGACAAGATCAAAAAATCTTTAACACCCGACCAGTTCAAACTCTATCGCCTGATCTGGCAGCGCTTTGTCGCCAGCCAAATGGTCGCCACGACGATTGAAACTCGAACTGTCGAAATCAAAGCCGCTGTTCCCAGTCGTCGCCAAGATGCCCTGTTCCGTGTATCGGTGAGTCGAACGACGTTCGATGGCTATACACGGGTCTACGAAGAAGCCCGCGAAGAACAGACACCCGCCGAAGAAAATGGCGCAGCCCCCGTGCTCGAAGAAGGTGAAAGCCTCACGCTTTTGGCCGTCGAACCGCGCCAGCACTTCACCCAACCCTCACCGCGCTACTCAGAAGCAACTTTGGTGAAAGCCCTCGAAGAACAGGGGATCGGGCGACCAAGTACCTATGCGCCAACGATCGCGACGATTCAAGATCGTGGTTATGTGACCAAAGAGGGGCGGACGTTGACGCCTACAGACTTAGGCATGAAGGTCAACGAGCAGTTAGTGCAACATTTCCCGAATATCGTAGATACCGAATTTACGGCTCGCATGGAAGCCAATCTCGACGAAGTCGAAAATGGTACCCAGCCTTGGACAAAGCTGTTGGCAGATTTTTACGGCCCCTTTCTTGAGACCCTCAAGGCTGCCAACGAAGAGATGAAGCGCGTCGTGATCGTCACCGATTACCTCTGTGAAAAGTGTGGCTCACCCCTACTCAGTCGCTACGGACGCTTTGGCAACTTCCTAGGCTGTTCTGCCTATCCCCAGTGCGACTTCACCCACCAACTGACGCGGGACAACAAGCCTGTTCCGAAGGATCGCCCAGCTATCGGCGTTGTCTGTAAGCACTGCGCCCACGAACCCATGACGATCAAGTTTGGTCCCCATGGCGAGTACCTCAAGTGCGGCAGCTGCGGCAAAAGTCAGCCTAAATCCACCGGGGTCGATTGTCCGAAGTGCAAAGTCGGCAGCATCGTCGAGCGCCGCTCGCGCATGGGCAAGAACTTCTACGGCTGTGATCGCTACCCAGAGTGCGACTTTGTCGTCTGGAATAGACCGATTGCCACGCCATCCTGCCCAGAGTGCAATTCGCTCCTCGTCTTCAAGCCCCTCAAGCGCGGCGATGTCGTCGCCTGCACCAGTTGCAAATTTGTCGCCCCAGCCCAGGAATTTCTGCCCGATCCTGAGGAGGAGACTGCTGAGGAACTGGTCGAGGCTACGGTCTAAGGCTAGTTGAAGAATAGGCATCGCGGGCGCAGCACGATGCGTCCCTACTTGCCTGGGGTAAAGTTTTCAGCACCGAGAATCACCCGTGCCGAAAGAATTTTGTCTCCAACTTGAAGCTTTTGAGCGCGCGTCATGCCATCAACAACGTAGCCAAACACCGAATAGCGTCCATCCAAAAAGTTGCCCCGTGGATTGACCATCTCGTTGTTGGCGTAGGTGATATAAAACTGAGTCGAGCCGGAGTTAGGGTTCTTTTCGGTGTGGGCAAGGCCGACGGCTCCAGGAAGATGACGCATCACCGGGAAAACACTCTCAGGAATGCCTGCTTGCTTGAGGGTTTTGCCGTAAGTTGGTTGCGACTTGCCTTCAGGGATAATTTCGATCGGGATTTGACGAATTTTGCCCGTAGCAGGGTCGATATAGCCACTGTCGTTGCCACCTTTAGGGTCGCTGACTTGAATCAGATATCCCTTCTCTTGACGGATAAAAACAGTGTTTTTGTACACCCCTTTTTGGACGAGATCAATAAAATTCCCGGCATTGAGGGGGGCACGATCCCCATCGACAACGATCATGATCCGCCCTTTGCTCGTCTGCATCTCGACGAGGGCTTTGCCTTTGAGTCGGGGCAAATTGGCATAGGCAGTTGGAATCTGCACTGGTTCTGGAGCCTTCGACTCTTGGGCACTGCTCCCAGCCGCATTCCCTAAGGCGAGCGTTCCCCCCAAGAGCAGAGCTAACCATCTTTTCCCCATACCAATCTCCTAGCAAAATTGCTGCGCTGTCCTCTATGATACCGGGCAGAGCTTTCACAATTGGATTTGCCAATGTCCTATATTCATCCTCTGCTGATGATCTTGATTGTCTTTCCCGTCGGTTTTGCCGCAGCCGCTTTTGGGATTACTTTGCAGCAAGTTCGATTGGAACGCTCCCGCCGCAAGATTTCGCCAAAAGTTGCCAGGGATAGACACATTGCCAATGGCATCGCTTTTTTAGTCGCTGTCGTTGTTGTTGCTCTCATCGGCGGGTTTGCTACAACCACTCTGCCCAAAAGCGTTGACACAACTTGGCATGGAATTGGCGCTTTGAGTGTCTTGCTCTTGCTCAGTATTTCGACAGCACTTGTCAGCATTCGCCCACTTAAGCGCCTCTCTTGGTCTAAGTTTGTACATTCGGTTTTGAACGGTACCGTTCTTGCGATACTGATGATTCAGTTTCTTAGCGGTGGTTTGATTATTCGGCAACTATTGAAACAGCCCTAAAATACGCTAGGCGACCGCTCTACCTGCGGAATGTGGGATAAGTTGTTCTCAAGATTTGATAGTTCTCAATCAGCGTTTCAGTATATGTCCTGAGGCAAGTAAATTTCGGTCAAGTATAATCGATTTTGCTGGCTGTTTCCTACGACCCTTACCTCCTCACTAAGAAGTTGTGGATTGTTGTTTGAAGTGTAGCTATCCTGTATCCTCCATGGCAACGCTTGGGTACAGTAGTTTTAAGCGCAAGTTACTTCGCCCCCTGGAAACTTTGACCAAGCTCGTGAGTTCCCTATGAAAACCCATCAAGAAAACGCAGAACACAGCCAAGAACAAGAACGCCTTTCGCGCCGCGAAGCACTCAAAGATGCGGCGAAACTTGGTTTGCTGCTCTACTGCGTTCCTCAAGTTCTCAGCTCAGAAGCTGTGCTTGCCCAAAGTTCTCCCTCCACAACGAGTGCTACATCCAGTGGTGACTCCAGTGGTCTTGCCTACTTGGGACTGCTTCCTCTGGCTGGTTTACCCTTCCTTGGTGGTGCTGGTGCAGCAGCAGCGGCAGCGGGTGTGGCTCCAGCGGTGGTTCCAGCGACACTTTTTGGTATTCCCTTAGCAAATGCTAACGTTGCTCCTTTGATTGGCCGCGCCGACAGCCCAGTCTTAGCACCTAGAAATCGGGGTACATTGCCACCACGTCCTTTTAATCGTGCTAGACGCAATCGTATTGGCGGTGGTAGCCAAACCCGTGATAGTCGGGTGAAGAGAGCCATTCGCGGACTTGGCTAGGCTATGCGTAGATTTCGCATACGGACTTCGATCCACTTATTCTCCAAAGATGATCTTTGGGTTGTGGCTTTGTTTTGTGTGATGCTTTCTGTGGGCTGTATTCCTTGGTTGAGGAGCAGCTTTGTTTCTATTTTCGATATTTCAGCGTTGGCACTTCCTAAACTCTCATCAGGCATGGCCGTGCCTAAGCTCTCGACGGGAATTAGTAATACCCAGCTATCGAATGATGCCTGGATTGAGGTTTCGATCAAAGAGCGCAAGTTGCGCCTGCGAGATCGAGGCAACCAAGTTCTGATGGAAGTTCCGATCGCTGTCGGCAAGCCGACAACGCCCACGCCTGTCGGTCAGTTTGAAGTGATGGAGATGATGGAAAACCCGATCTGGCAGAACCCGTTCAACACCCGGACGATCATCGGTGAAAAAGATCCCCACAACCCTTTGGGACTGCGCTGGATCGGTTTCAAGCAAGCAGGCGCCAACGACTACGGGATGCACGGCACCTACAACCTGAGTTCCATCGGTCGTCCTGTCACCAACGGTTGTATTCGGTTGCGCAACGAAGATATCATCGCCTTATTCGATCAAGTTGAAGAAGGAACCCAGATCCTCGTTCATCCATGAACCCGATTGCCCGCCCGGATGTCCTAACACAGCAACTCGCCGATGGTTCGACGATTCTCTTTGATCCACAGACCAGTATTGCCCACGAACTTAATGCAACAGGCGCGCTCATCTGGGAATACTGTGATGGAGAACATAGTATCGGCGACATTGCTGCTTTACTAAGAGAATGCTTCGATACCCCAACGGTAGAGTGTCAGAAGGATGTGACCCAGTTTTTGGAGACGCTGCAGCAGCGAGCCCTCCTCAACGCCTCGGTGTAAATATTCTTGGTTTGCCGGCTACAGTCGTCGGCGATCCACAGTGCTTAGGGCTTCTCAGCAAACTTTTGGCTCCCTTTTCGAGCCGCGCGTTTGCCGATCCTTGTGCCGCTTTTCGGCAATTGAGCGATGGGCGCTATGCGGTCGAAACGGCGACACTTTGCACATCCGGCACCTGCGAAGCAGTGGCCGACTTTTGTGAGTGGCTACTAGTCACTCAGGCGGCAATCCACTGCGGCGATCACCTGCAACTCCACGGTGGTGCTGTTCAGCGCGCCGAACAGCTCATCTTGCTCCCTGGGCTTTCCGGCAGTGGCAAGACGACTTTGACCTTGGGCATGATGGCAAGCGGCTTTTTGCCCCTTACAGACGATCTGATTTTGCTCGATCCTCGCCAAAGCACCGTGCGTCCGTTTGAGCGCTGTTTTCACGTTGATGCCTCTACCCTTACTATTGCCAGCGAGCTGGGGCTGAACAAACAATTGATTTTGCCAGAAGCGTTGGCCCAGGGATTTTGTCGTCCAAGGCACTGGGGAGTTTCTGGGGTACCAACCTGCATCGTTTTACCTCGCTACTGCCCTGGTGCCAAGCTTGAACTGAACCGTCTACGTCCTGCCCAGGCATGGATTGCCCTTGCCAATCTCTGCATGGTGACGGGCAAATCAAGCGTTCATTTTTCAGCCCTGAGCCGTCTTGTCGAGCAAACACCGACCTATCAGATCACTTACGACCATCTATCGCAAGCAGTCGAAACGATCATTCAACTGACGCAATGAATAAATTACAGGTTGCCGTCGCCCGTTTTCTCAGTTGCCCACCCGCTCTACGGCAGGCACCCCCCGACTTGAGTACCCTCGATCCACAAGGCTGGCTGGCACTCAACGCCTACCTCACTGAACGCAATCTTGCCCTTGCCGCCTACGAACACTGGATTATGGATAAAGCCGCAGATCCGGCTCCAGCGGTGCGTACCGATCTGCGCAAAAGCTATATCGCCGCGAGTGCCTGTGTCCAATGGATGCAAAAAGAATTAATCCGCTTACTAAAAGCCTTTGCGACTGCTCACATCGAGGTGGTTGTCCTCAAAGGGCTGCATCTTGGGACACTGCTTTGGTCCGATCCGGCCCTCCGACCCTTTGGCGATATCGATCTTTGGGTGCAGCCTGAAGCGATTCCCAGTGCTGATGCTTTGCTCCGACAAATGGGATACCAAGGTGGTCCTGAGAATCTGGCGGCTCCTCTGGACTGGCGATACCATGAACTGCCGAACTACAACTTGGCCAATCACCAACTTCCTTTTGGTGCCGTCGATCTACACTATCGCCTCGCTCCCCAATACCTTGCCGCCGTCAATGAAAAAGAAATCTTCGCTCGCGCTATTCCTTGGTGGGCAGGCTCCCATGTTTTGGCTCCAGAAGACCTGATTGTTTACATCACAGGACATGTCGCTCGCCATCTGTTCGTCGAGACGCGCCCTGCCTTGCTCTACCACGTCGGCTACCGCTACTTAGGTGAACTCGCCCGATTGATCTGTGCCTCGCAGGTGGATTGGTCACGGGTCGCCCAACAATTCGCGGAGTCGGAACATCGTCGTGCCCTGATCTTGCCTCTACGGATGATCAGGAGCCTTTGGGGAATTGCTTTTCCTCAGGCAATCACGCAACTCTGGCAAACAGATCTGCTCGGTGAAGCGATTCTGAAGATCATGCTCACCCGCTTCGATCACCCCTGGCAAGCCAGAGAGAACCAAGCTTTCAGCTTTTGGAATTACGCTTTACCAGATCATATACATCGCTTTGGGCGTAAATTGTGACCTGAACAGCGGACTCTCGGCAGTGTGGTTCAGGCGGGGCAAGACGGCGGGAGGCGCAGTCAAAACCACGTAGTAGTACATATAAGTACTGTTTGGGTTGCAGGCAATCCCAATCCCCACTTCCGTGTGCGTCCGATACAGGGGATCCGCCGCAAGCAAGTGGATTCGGTGCTCTATGTCGGGTACCCCTTGATCGATCAAGAGTTGATCCACCGCTTCGACGGCATTGGCAGCACCTGAAGCGATGGATTCAGTTGTATTCGCTGCGGCGTCGAGGGGGTAGTCCTTCGGTAGACGGTAGCCAGCGTGGACAAGGCGTTGATTGGGGCCAAGACCGTCCGGGTCTGTGTGAGCGAAGTAGTTATGGCGGGCCATACTCTCTGCTTTTCGACGTGCAACTGCAGCGAGTTGGGGATTCCAATTGAGCGCAGGTGTAGGAGCAAGATTCGCGCTGCTAAAACTGTTGCGCTGCGCGTAGGCAGTTGGAGCAGAACGCACATGATTGAGATATTCGGCAGCTTGTCTGTCTTGGCCAGAGAGATCCGCACATTGTTCGCTGGCAAAGGCAGGCGTTCCTCGAAACAGAGCAATCGATACAAAAAATGCAACGGCTAATCCATTCGGCCACGTTTTAAACATATCGCCTCACATGTTTAGTCCGAAAGAAATACTCGGAACTCCTGCGAAATTCTCTTATTCCTTCGTACACCTTAGCAGTCTCAAAACATTGGGGTATAAAGATTTAGTGAAAATGCATACTCAAAAACTATAGAGAGAAAGTCCCTATAAGTACCTAGAAAACTGAGCACAAATGAAGAGAAAGTCCCTATAAGCACCTAGAAAATTGAGCACAAATGAAGAGAAAGTCCCTATAAGCACCTAGGAAACTGAGTATAAATACTCAGAAATTCCAATTTTTTAATTTGGTACTCCCCGCAGTGTTACCAAGATTTCCCGGATCGCTTTGAGCTGAGCAGCCCCATAGCCCCAGCGCCGGAGGAAAGCAGAGTAGTGACCATCGGAATGATCTAACGAAGCTTTGAGAAGGGTCAACTGTTCGACCAAAGCGGGAAGGTTAATGCGAGTAATCAAAGCTTGGGTGCGGCGGCTTACCTGTTCAGAACCAGCGGCAGAGGCAGAGTCGCCATTCGCTCGATGGGTGTAGGCCATCGCCGTAGACATGGCAAGGTTCTTGGTCAGTAGCTCGGCCACTTGGTCTGGAGCCGTGCGCAGTGCTGATAGAACCTCAGAAGGGACAGTGTCTGCTAGGGCACTGTCACCCGTCAGCCAGCCGACAAAGAAACCCCGTGCACCGTTGCTCGTAGTGATCAGTTCAGCAATGCGTTCAGCCAACCGCGCGGTTGAGATCTCCCCATGCCCATGCTGGTCGAGAAGTTCCTCAGTCTGTGCAATCGCTTGTTCAAAGCTCAGCATCGTCTCTGTCATTCGTCTACACTAGTCTTCTTGCCATTATGTTGGAAATCTGTCTTTAGGGTAGTTTCCAAGATTTGCGCATCGTCCGATAGGTAGATTCTGGCAATTGGACGAGAACTGGCTTAGCCTCAGGGCGCAACCAACGCAGCAGGCTTTCTAATCGCTGTTGGGCCATGGCTGTGCAACCAGCGGTTGGGGAACTGTCCGAGCGCCAGACATGCAGAAAAATGCAACTACCTTGACCAGGAATCGGTGGATTTTGGTTGTGGGCAACGACAATCAGCCAACGATAGAGGTCGTCAGGGCGCTTCATCACCTCGGCAGATTGCCAAACTTCAGGCTGTTCGGGAGAGATAGTGACGATTTGGTTGTATTGGGGAGCCTTGGCATCATCTACACAGCGGTCTTGTTCCCCAATCGCTTTATAGAACCAACGACTACCTGCGGGCGGCATTTTTGCGTATCCGTAGGCTGTTTCCAATGGATAGATACCTGCGGGGGATCGCCCATCGCCTTCACGTTTACTGGGTTCGCCACCGCCGGGCGCTGGCACCAAGCCCGAACCCCAACCCAACCCATTGCGACCTAGGACAATCGCCCACGGCGCACCGACAGGCTGCCAACCGCGTACCGTGCGTTCGTAGCGCTGCAACGTCCCTTTTGGAGCCTGCCAATCGGCGGATCGCACCAGGATCATCTGGGTCGATTGCGCTGGAATGACCGGACTTGCCGCCGCAGGTGCAGCAAAGCAGAGCATGAAGAGGAGAAGCAAAAATTGGCGCATTGAGAACCAGCGATCTTTCGGCTCATCGTAAATTATTTTGCTTCCATCCAGTTAGGGCCGCAGTTCATCTCAACCCGCAGTGGAACGCTGATCAAAAGCGCATTTTCCATTTCTTCGCGAATCAGCGGTTCAAGTTCCGAGAGTTCATCGGGATGCACTTCCAGCACCAACTCATCGTGAACTTGTAATAACAACTGGCTGCGGCGACCTTTGAGCAAGGCTTCGACCCTGAGCATCGCCAATTTGACAATATCGGCAGCCGTGCCCTGAATCGGGGCGTTGACGGCAGAGCGCAGTGCCGCTTCACGATCCCGCTGACCGAGTTGGTCAATGCCCTGAAAGTAACGGCGGCGACCCAGGAGCGTTTCGACGTAGCCTTCTTCGATCACCATTTTGCGGGTGCGCTCGAAGTAGCCAAAGATGCCTGGGTAGCGCCGATTGAACGCGGTGATGAAGGCTTCTGCTTGGGCTGTGCTTGTCCCCGTTTCGCGGGCGAAGCGCCGTGCCCCCATGCCGTAGACCACTCCGTAGTTAATGGTCTTAGCGAGGCGGCGCTCGTCGGCAGTCACTTCTGTTTTATCCAGCAGCAATTTAGCCGTCAGGGTATGAATGTCTTCGCCACTTTGAAACGCTTCGATTAAGACTTTTTCTTCGGCAAGATGGGCGAGAATCCGCAACTCGATCTGAGAATAGTCAGCAGCCATGAGCACATAGCCCGGTTCCGGGATGAAAGCCCGCCGAATCCGCCGCGAAAATGAGGTGCGAATCGGAATATTTTGCAAGTTGGGATGGGAACTAGAGAGCCGTCCTGTGGCGGTGACGACTTGATTGAAGTCCGTATGAATGCGCTCTGTTTTGGGGTTGATGAGCAATGGCAACGCATCGACATAGGTGGATTTGAGTTTGGCGAGGGTGCGATTTCTGAGGATGATGTCAATGATCGGATGATCCCCCTGCAGTTTTTCGAGGGTGGCTGCGTCCGTCGAAAAACCGAGGGAAGTCTTGCGGCTTTTTTTGACAGAAAGACCAAGTTTCTGAAACAGCAGATCGCTGAGTTGCTTGGGGGAATTGAGGTTAAACGACTCACCTGCCTGGGCATAGGCTTGTTCTTCGAGGCTTTTAAGTTCTGCTTCAAGTTCCGCTGAAAGTGTTTGCAAGTACGCTTTATCGATGCGGATTCCCCGCGCTTCCATCGCAGCAAGCACCGCTTCGAGGGGCAGTTCCATATTCTCAAAGATCGTTTTTAAGCTGGGCAGGGCATGGAGTTGGCTGCCAAGTAGGGTCGTGAGTTGAAAAGTACAGGCGACATCTTCGCCGCAGTAGCGACTGGCTGCCTCAATCTCCACAGAGGCAATCGTTTTGCCTTTTGGCACAAGATCCTCGTACGTGCCCATGGCGAACTGGAGATACCTCTGAGCCATGGATTGCAGGCTATGACTGCCCTCAGGGTTTAAGACGTAGCTGGCCAACATCGTGTCGAAGACGACTCCATCGAGAGCGATCCCTTGGCCGAGGAGGACGAGGCGGTCGTACTTGGCATTTTGAAACCATTTCGGACGGCTCGGATCCTCAAAATACGGCTTCAATGCAGCAAGCACCATCGCCAAATCGAGGTTTTCTCCTGTTTCGTGACCGACTGGGACATAGTAGGCAACGTTTCCTTGCCAAGCACAGCCAAGACCCACTAAGTCAGCGTTGACGGCATCGAGACTGGTGGTCTCCGTATCCCAAGCAACTGGATCCACCTGAGCAAACAGGTCTTCGAGAAAATGCTCCCACTGCGCCGGAGTTTGCACGGTGTGTACCGTGAGATCGAACGCTTTGGTGGGAGCAAAGTCGAACCAAAGATCATCGTCACTGGCAGTTGTTGTCGAGATTTCAGAAGATTCGGGTAGCTCCACAACTTCCGCTTCAACAGGTGGCTGGCCGAACAGTTTTTGCATCCGCCGCAACTGCCGCAAAAAAGATTTAAATTCCAGCTGTTCAAAAAGGGGCGTGATTGCGGCTTCGTCGATGCCACGCAGACGGCAGGATTCAAAGTCTGTAACGATCGGTACGTTGGTTTCAATCGTCGCCATAAAGTACGAGTGACGCGCCGACGCAACCCCTTCTTGCAGTTTTTTGCCGATCGCTCCCGGAATTTTGTCCATGGAAGCAAGCAAGTTGTCCAAAGAACCATACTCACTCAGCAATTTCACAGCGCCTTTCGCACCAATGCCTTTGACACCGGGAATATTGTCAGAAGAATCACCGCAGAGCGCTTTGTAATCGATCACCTGCTCCGGAGTGATACCAAGCTTGGCGACGACTTGATCGGGTCCAAATTCTTCTAGACCTGTGCGGGTATTTTGGTGCAGGACGCTAATTGGTCCTGGCCCATCTGGATCGGTAATTAACTGAAACAGATCTTGGTCGCCGCTGAGAATCTTGACCCGGTGTCCTTGGCGAGAACCTTGAATCGCTAAAGTCCCGATCAAGTCATCTGCTTCGAATCCAGCCATCTCAAATTGAGCAATTTCCAGTTTTTCAAGCACCGATCGCAAAATTTGGAGATCCTCAAAAAATTCTTGGGGAGTCTCCTGCCGTCCCGCCTTGTAGGTATCGTCTACTTCGTGACGGAAGGTGGGCATCCGATTGTCGAAGGCAATGGCGACATAGGTGGGCTGCTGCTGCTGAAGCACATCGAGCAAAATCTTCAAAAAACCGTAGGAGACACTGGTGGGAATACCTGTTGAGGTGCGCAGCCCTCCCTCGGTTCCCCGTGCATGGGCAAAAAAGGCGCGGTAGGCCAAAGAATGACCATCGACCAATAAAACTAGTGGGGTATCGCTTGACATCGTCGTGGGCAAGATATTGACGCTAGTGTGACATATTCGAAAAGCAGTTAGGGACTTTTGCACACAAACAGCCCCTCTATCTGGAGAGGTATTTTTGTGTATTTGATCACAAAAACCTTGGGCAGCCGTGAGGGTTTGCTGTACTATCAAAAGCGGATAGATAAGGTGTTCTATTTGCCACGGGTGAGGAGTACAGCATGAAAAAACTGAACATTTACGCTGGGACGATTGGTCTTGTGGCTTTGCTTGGGGTAGTCAGTCCAGCCTCAGCTGAGTCAACAGATAGTCAGCAAATCAACAAATACTTGCAACAAGGACTCGGAGAGTCCATTTCTCAGGTTAACTCGGTATCAGAGTTAACAGACGTAGACCCGAATTCCTGGGCTTTCCAAGCGCTGAAGTCCATTGTCGAGCGTTTTGGCTGCCTAGAGGGATACCCCAACAAAACCTACTTGGGCAACAAGCCCACCAGCCGCTACGAGTTTGCAGCGGGTCTCAACGCTTGTCTTGAGAAGGTTAACGACTTGATAACCAGCAATACGTCGAACAAAGCGACCAAAGAAGACTTAGCAGTTCTTAAGCGCCTTCAAGATGAATTCGCGGCTGAACTCATTGCCCTCCGTGGTCGGGTCGATGCCCTCGAAGCGAAAACCAAAGATATTGAGAGCAAGCTCTTCAATGTCAACGCCAAGTTAGATGGTTCGGTGGTGATGGCTGTCACTGGCGGCGGCGCAAGCAGCGACCAAACCCTCTCCTTTGCCCCCGCGACCTCTGGTGCCTATGGAGACTCCCAAATTGCGCAGTTGTTGGCTCCATTTCCTACAACAGGATTACTTGGTACACCAGGGCCTGGGGCTGGAACGAACTTCAACGGATTCGCTAGTGTTCCAGGCGCTTCTTCAAACACAACCTTTGCAGCGCGAACCACTCTCAACCTCCGCGCCACATTTTCTGGGCAAGATGAGTTGTTGATTCGTCTGCGCGGTGTAACTGGGCAAGCTATCGACGCGGCCTTCCCCGGCATTGCCAGCAATAGCGGTACGCTTTTCTACGCGGGTGGTGCGGCTGGTTCCTTCGACCAATCAACTGGCACCGTGTCTACGAACGGCAGCGCCTTAGTCAGCTTCGATAAAATTCGCTACAGTACAAGTTTATTTAGCGACAAACTCCGAGTCTTCTTTGGACCACGGATCGATCTCTTCGAATACATCGATACCAACTCCTTTGCAAACAATGCAGAAGTAGACTTCTCCAACGGCGGATTCATTAACAATCGGTTGTTGACCCCCTCCTTCCTCGGCGCTGGCGGCGGTTTCGACTACCAGTTCAATGATTTCCTCGCACTGCGCGCAGTCTACGTTGCAGCCAATGGTGGTGCGGCAAGTGGCAACCCGAACGTCAACTTCAACCCTCAAGGAGTCCCCTACGGTGCTTTCGGTGCTGGTGGTCTCTTCGGAGGTAGCACCACTATCGC
>JACMLN010000118.1 GCA_014379585.1 Gloeobacterales cyanobacterium ES-bin-313
TCTGCGTCGGTGCCTTCGCTGTAGACTGGGACGCTGATCTGTTTGCCAAGGGTTTGCAATTGATCGATAGCGGCTGGACGGTACACGTCGGCGGCAGCCAGTAGCGGCTTCTTACCGTTTTTTTGTAGATAGAGGGCGAGCTTGGCTGTGGCTGTGGTTTTCCCGGTTCCTTGTAGGCCAGCCATCAAAATCACGGTTGGACGGTCTTTGGCTTCCGCGAGACCAACATTTTCCTCGCCCATCAATTCGACGAGGTTGTCGTAGACGACTTTGATAAATTGCTGGTCGGGTGTTACGCCCGAAATCACTTCTGCACCGAGGGCATCGTCGCGGACATCGGCAATAAATTCTTTGGCAACCTGAAGGTTGACGTCTGCTTCAAGAAGCGCCCGTCGGACATCCCGCAGCGCCTCATCAATATTCGATGCGCTGATCCGGTCTTGGCCACGCAGCTTGCGCCAAGCACCCTCTAATTTTTCACTGAGCGCTTCAAACATTTTTCGCGAACACAGAGATTGCTAGTATGCCACGGTATCAACTCTGTCAGCAAGAAAAGGGCTTTAAGTAAGAGGCGAGAAAAAGCTGTTTGCTTCGATTTTAAGAGAACTCGCAATGATGGGGTTTTGGTAGCTGCTGCGAGAGATATTGCGAACTGCATTAGGGGGCAGGGGCAAGCCCCGCCCCCTAAAACCCCCGCCCCGTGGGGGAAGGACGCGCCCGTCCCCCCACACCCCCTCGGCGAACTTTTACGCTTGGTACTCGGAATTGCATTGGGCGCTACGCGTGGTGGTGCGGAATTGGAGAGGGATCGAGAGAGGTTTGGGTAGCCAATGGAGTGCATCCAGGGGAGAGACAATGGGTTTGGGTACCGATGGAGTCTGTCCAGGAGAGAGACAATGGGTTCTAGCTCGGTGGGATTGCCATGTTGCAATTTTTTCGTGTGGGGGCGCAGCACGCTGCGCCCTTCCATAGTTTGATCATGGTTTGATCTGTGTCAGTATCCCCAGTTGGTACCCTCGCCCGCATTGGTTAGGGGACTACTTGGGGACAGATTCAGGCTTGGGATCAGCAGGTGGCCGAAAAAATAAATAGTAGATGGCAAGACCAGCAACCATAAATATCGAAGCGCCAAGAGAAGGCAGAGGCGCTGTGTAAATGGAGTTGCCAACCAGAAAGGCGGCAATGGCGATGAAGGCAACCGGAACGATTGGGTATCCCCACACTTTGTAGGGTCGGGGGAGATCGGGAGCCTGGGAGCGCAAGACGATCAGACCAATGGCTGCTAGTCCATAAAATAACCAGGCGGCAAAACCAAAGTAATCAATCAGATCACCAAAATTGCCACGTACAACCAGAACAGCAGCCCAAACTCCCTGAATGATTAAAGCGGCAATAGGAGTTGCAGTTGGGCTAAGTTTGCCGAAAATCTTGGGAAACTGGCCATCGCGGGCAGCCGCGTAGAAGACACGCGCCCCAGTGATCAAAGAACCATTGGTTGATCCGAAAGTCGAAGCGGCAACTGCGAGGGGAATCAAGATGCCGCCAATGGGGCCAATGGTGCGCAGTGCCAAGTCGCGGGCGACGGCTTTGGAGGCAACCATCTCCTGGGGTGTGAGAACAGCGAGATAGGCGATGTTCACCAGAACGTAAACAGCCATTACACCTAGACTGCCGAGGATAATCGCTCTCGGTAAATTGCGTTCGGGATCTTGGAGTTCTTCGGTGACGTAATTGAGATTGTTCCAGCCGTCGTAGGCGAAAAGGCAGGTGATCATCGCCGCTCCAAAGGCACTGATAAAGTCGAGAGTGCTCATTGGAGGGGGGTTTACAGCATTCGTAATAGGCAAAGAGAAGTGAGCCAATCCCCCTTGAAAGAGATCCGCCACGCCAGCGACGATAACTCCCCCTAAGGCCAGCAGTTTGAGGGCGGTGAAAATCACCTGGACGGCTGCTCCCCAACGCACACCAATGCAATTGACAGTTGTGAGCAAGAGCAATGCACCGACAGCCAGTGCCTTGAGGCGGGGATCCGCATCGAGATTCTGTGTTCTTAAATCTAAGTTGAACAATACACTGCCGAAGTAGCGGGCGAAGACAATGCTAATAATTGCCTGAGAGCCCGTCTTGAGAACAGCAAAGTTGGTCCAGGTAAACATGAACCCTAAGGGCTTGCCGAAGATGCGGCTCAAGTAGGCGTACTCGCCTCCGGATACGGGTAGGGCAGCACCAAGTTCGGCGTAACACAGGGCACCTGCAATGGAGAGTAAACCACCGACAACCCAGACGGCGAGAGCAGCACCGACGGAGCCAACTTGGTTGAGCACTCGTCCTGGCGTTGCGAAGATCCCTGAGCCGATGGTCGTGCCGACGATGATCGCTGCGCCATCGAGGAGAGTCAGCGAACGGCGCAATCCAGAAGCCATAGAGTCCCCAGCAAAATTCTCCTCAGTGTACCGGAGCACAGAGCGCAAAAATGCTACTCCGGGTACCAGAACATGCCCTTGATCCCTTCGGGGTCGGCCATAAAACCGAGGCGACGGTAGAAATCGACCACTTGGGGATCGGCAAATAGGGTGATATTGCTAATGTCGGCAGCGCGTAGTTCGCTGATCATCCGATCCATCAAGGTCTTGCCTAAACCCCGTCCTTGATACTCAGGGTGGACCACCACATCCCAGATCGTGGCGTTGAAGGCATGGTCAGAAGTAGCCCGCGCAAAGCCGATCAGATGCTTGAACTGCTCTTTCTGCTCGTACATCGAGATCACACAAAAACTGTGGTCGATCGCTTTTTTGACCTTGCGCAGAGGCCGACGGGACCAACCAACGGCGTCGCAGAGTTCTTCAAGTTCGTAAAGATCGATCTCTCGATCCGTCGAGAAGAGGACATTGCTGTATGGCAAGTCTTCACTGTCACCGGATTCTGAACCTGTGAACAGGCGCTTCCAAAAACTCATCGCGAGGCTACCAAGTAAAGACAGGCATTACATACAGATTTAACCTATCGTCGCATAAATCGCCCGATGGAACAGAAAATTCCTCTCAGCGGGCGCGATCTAAAAGAAATACTTCGATCTGTCTTTAGCAATCCGCAATAAACCAAAAACCCCCAGATTGCTCCGGGGGTTTCGTAAAGGGTCTCGATCTACACGACGATGTTGGCGTAGTGCTCTTTGTCGATCATGTGGACGGTGTCAACGAAACGCACGGTACTCGATTGGCTGGAGATCACCATGGTCTCGGTGCGCAAACCGCCTGGGAAGAAGCGCACACCCTTGATGAAGTCGCCGTCTGTGATGCCTGTGGCCGCAAACAGCACATTTTGTCCAGAGGCAAGTTCTTCTGCCTCGAAGCACTTGTCTGGCTGTTCGATGCCCATCGCTTTGAGACGTGCCTCGGTTTCCACCTTGGGTGGAATCAAGCCTGTCTTGACGATTTCGGGATCGTAGATCAAGCGTCCTTGGAAGTGGGCACCGAGGGGACGAAGCGCTGCTGCTGAGATAACGCCTTCGGGTGCAGCACCGATGCCCATCAGGGCATGAACCCCAGTCCCGTTGATCCCGGCGGAGAGCGCTGCCGAAATATCACCGTCTGTAATCAGACGGACACGGGCACCTGTACTCCGAATTTCTTGAATCAGCTCCTTATGGCGAGGGCGATCCATGACGATCACGAGTAGGGTGTCGATCGGCAGATCGAGGCATTCGGCGATGATCTGCAAATTCTTGGTGGGCGTGTAATCGAGGTGGATCTTGCCTTTGGTTTGGGGTGGGCCAGCCAACTTCTGCATGTAGAGGTCGGGAGCGTTGAACAATCCGCCTTTCTCAGAAATGGCGAGAACAGCCATTGAGCCATTTTGGCCTTCAGCCACTAAGTTGGTGCCTTCGCAGGGATCGACAGCGATGTCGATTTCGATCAGCTCATCGATGGTGCAAAAGCTAGCGGCATCCGGCTGAGTGCAAATCCCAACTTCTTCGCCAATAAAGAGCATTGGTGCATCGTCGCGTTCGCCTTCTCCGATGACAATACGACCACGCATATGAATCTGGTTCATGCGGTCGCGCATCGCCTTGACAGCCACACCGTCCGCTTCATTTTTGAGTCCTTTGCCCATCAGTCGTGCAGAAGCGATGGCCGCTTGCTCCACAACCTCAATAATCTCCAAGCCAAGGGTCTTTTCCATGGCTAAATCCTCTCTGTCGCATACGTCCGTCGGTCATAGTGTACCAGACGGCTTGCTCAAGAATTCCGAATGGCCGCAGGGACAGGCTGATCCCCAAGCACAAGTTTCTTGAGTTCCTGATTTAGGGATCTGAGCACTTGATTGCGATCAAGATGGGTATATACATATTGGCGACCATTGCGGCCATACTGCTTGGCGGCTTCTGGACTGGCAGTCATCTCCTCCAAAGCAGCGACAAACGCTTGTGGATCTTCTGGGGTAACGAGATACCCACAGTTTGCCGATTGAAAAACATCGGCGATGGCGGTTCCAGGGCGAGCAGTAGCAATGATTGGGCGGCCACTGGCAAGCATTCCAGTCAATTTTGAAGGCATGACCAAATCTGCTGTTGCATCGCGCTGCACAAGCGCATGAATATCCGCCATATTCAGGAGAACATTAAGTTGTTCTAGCGGCTGGAGGGGCAAGAAATGCACATTGCGCAACCGCATGTCCTGCGCTTCGTCTTGGAGACGTTGGCGGGCTGTTCCGTCTCCACACAGCACAAAGTGAATACTCGGCAATGCATCGGCAACGTCTAGAAGCATATCTAAACCCTGCTTGCCCCCCATATTGCCTGAATAGAGCACGACCGTTTCTTGCTCACGAATACCGAGTCCAGCACGAAATTCATTTGGCTCAGAAATGGGATAAACAGAGTTGCAATCCACCCAGTTCGGGAAAAATACGAGTTGGTCTTTGCAAACGCCTTTTTGCAGACAACGGGTAATCATCTGCGGAGAAATGCTGGAGACTCTATCGAAGCGTTGCATCAGCCAACGTTCGATGGAAAAAGCAAATCGCTTGATAAAATCTGCTTTTGGCAATGCCTGCATTTCAAAGGCGGCATCAACTTCCAAATCTTGAATGTGGAGCCAAGTGTAAGCACCACTTAAATTTGCCGCCAGCAATGCTGCTGGCACACAAAACAAGGCCGGTTCAATCACAAGTACCACGTCTGGTTTCCACGTAATTTGCTTGAGGACTAGCAAAAAGCTTGAAATTGCGAAGGAGAAAAGATGTAGCAGGCGTTCTATACTGCTTGGGCGTTCTTTGACCCAAAGCGGGCAGCGAAAGACTTCGACACCGTTCACAAACTCGTGGGTGTGCTTCCAGCCGTTGTATTCAGAACTCACTTTCCAGGCTGGATAGTAAGGAGGGGCAGTGATGACCCGCACATCATGATCTTGTGTGGCGAGCCACTCGGCCATTTCACCTGAGTATTTACCGACGCCTGTAAGCTCAGGCGCGTAATTAATGCCATAGAGGAGAATGCGCATGTGGAGTGAAATTAAGGGGGGAGAGAAAGGGCAGGATACTGGACATCCCATAGGATAGCAAATATCAGTCTTCACAAGAATGCAAGAGTTCCTAACTTATTCCGTGCAAGTACTGAATTGCATATTTTCTTTCACGTCGCCCCTGAATTTGGTGTAGCTGTGCATTTTCCAATCGAACTAAAGTACCTACGACCAATCAAAATGCCTTCGAGTACCCGCATTGAGAGACAAAAAATCTTGAGAAAGTTGCGCAAGAGTTGCACTGAAATAACTATAATTCGCGATGTACCAGGATCAAGGGATAAACGATGGGCAGCGCCATGGCGGCAGGGGCAAGGGTTCCTGCGGCGTGGCTAGGGAACAAATTATTTCTCATATTTGCACAGAGAATTATCATCACGATCCAGCAATGTTAGTCAACACAGAATCACCGCCTATCAGATTTGTACAGAAGAACATCTTTACAATCAAACAAGCTAAGTTAGGGTTTAAACACTTTGAGAAATTAGATACAAACTGATGGGAAAGATCACTTGAGCCGAACAAAGCTTCGTCAGCAAAATTACGGAGATTTCTGGCTACAAGTGTCTTTACAATACTGTAAAGGTAAAAAGATGCACTTTAAGCAACAGCAGAGGATTGATTATCAAGGCTTCTGTGTTCTCATTTCAAGCATCTTGATCTGAATCAGAAATTCATAGTAGGCAAGGTTCAGGCAATAAATCAAAGCTGGTGTGCCTTCCATAAAGCCAAAATTGAGAAAATACATCGTCACAAACCGGACGATTGGGCGAGGGCGGAGGTGATTGGGTCTCTCGCCTCCTACGGGTTCATTATGGATACTTTGTTCCGCTTAATATTATAGCGATATGGTATTAGACATCATTTAACCGAATCACAACATGAGTAAACAATCAAAATCCCTTTAGACGATCCCTCTAGGGATAGAAACTTCCCCAGAAAAATTATGGAGGAATTTAACTTACACGTTCATCGCCGATACATTGAGGTTAGAAAAACTACAGGCCATAGTAGACCAGTATAGATATTGAAGACTGCCTCCCATCGCCCTACATGCTTAGCCAGATTCATATAGAACTCTATCGCTATATCTTACTCTTGTTATCACTGTACGCCTGTTGTTGTATCTGCAATTCGACAATTTTCGCATCGACGAGATAACGAAACCAGAACGATTGTAGAACGTGATAGATCAAGCCAGCTTTGCCATCTAAAAAGCCAAGGCGCAGAAAGTAGGAGTAGAAGAAGAAGACAAATGCACGTAGCAATAGTGGGCTACGATACCAGAAGTTGTTTTTAAGCCAGCGTTTTTGCATACGCAGGTCCCCAAACAAAGAAGCGGTCAACTGACGCTCAGAGGTGCTTGAACGGCTGCAGACCTCCAAGGCTTCTGCGGTTGACCAACGGTTGTGAGCAGCGGTCCATTTCTCAAGGGTAGTAATTTGCAGGTCCAGCAGTAGACCCTGCATTTTGCGGATCTTGCCTGAAGTGACGAAGTGCTGATCGTAGAGTCGCTCCTCACAAAATCCTTTTGAGGCGCGAAATAGCCGCAGGTGCCAACTGGGGTTGATTTGACCAAAGCGGATTGGCTTACCCAGAAAGTAAGAAAGTCGGCGCATTAAATAGCCATCGATTGCGGGATTGCTTTCTAGTTGGCAGATGCTCTGTGTTAGTTCTTCTGAAACGACTTCATCGCTATCGAGGTGTAGCACCCAATCTTGTTCGCCAAGGCAGGCGTAGGTCTGTGCCCAATTACGCTGAATGGAATAGTTCTCGAAGGGATGTTGGACGACTTCACAACCCAAGTTCGCAGCCAGCATCGGCGTTGTATCGGTACTCAATGAATCGACGACGATAATCCGCGAAGCAAATGCCTTGCAGGACTTGACGACTTGGACAAGGGAATCCTCTGAGTTAAAAGTTAAGATAATCACCGTCAGGTTCTGCATTGCTAATCTTTTTAGGGAGAGGATGATTGCTGGAGGATCCTTGGCTTAAGGGGACGACAGGGATTCCCCGCACAGACCATCCATCCAGGCAGGTCGCGGGTCACAACCGACCGCGCACCGACGACAACTCCGTCTGCAACCGTAACGCCTGGATGGACAAAGCTTTCTGCACACAACCAAACCTGCGCGCCAATCGTGATCGGTTCGGCAATCAATTGAAATGCTGGATCTTCGTAGTCGTGGCTGCCTGTACACAAGAAAGTCCCTTGGGAGATGACGCTGCGCTCGCCGATGGAAATTGCGGCAATCGAATAGCACTGCACACCGTCAGCGATACCGACATAGTCAGCCATGGTCAGATTCCAGGGTGCCCAGATCACCGCTTTGGGATAGACATGGCAGTGGCGACCCATCTTCGCCCCGAAGCAGCGCAGCAAAAAAGCCCGCCAACGGTGAAAAGGACGTGGCGAGGTTCGAAATAGGAGTGCATAGACGATACCCCATGCAACCCGGAGCAAACGGTTGGCGAGGGAAAAGCTCGGCTGGGTATAGGGATCGTTCTTTTGGAGAATCGCCATCTCAGGGTTCCTGAAAGATCTGAAGACATCGGCGCGCTGCATGTTCGACAGCAAACCGAGATTCAAAAGCCGTCTCGGCGCTTACAGCCATTGCTTTTTGCTCATCGATGGTGAGCGCAAGCCACTGCTGCAGTACATTCACAGTACCCTCCAAGCTATCTTCCGCGACAAGACCGGCCCGATCTTCGCAGATCTCTTGCCAGATATTCACTTTGTCGGAGATCAAGACGGGCAGTCCACAGGCGAGGGCTTCGACGACGGCGATACCAAAGTTTTCTTGGTGGGAGGGCAAAGCAAAAACCTCCGCACTATGCAGAGCACCCCATTTAAGATCCCCACTGAGCATTCCAGCCCAACAGATGCGATCAGCAATCCCCAACTGTTGCGCCATCTTTTGTAAGCTCGCCTGCCAACCTGTTTGATCTGGACCAGCCATCACCAAATGCAAGCGATCATCTAAGGCGGCGACACGGGCAAAGGCTTGGATTAGAAGATCGCAGCCTTTTTTGACGTGCAAGCGCCCCAAAAATAAGATCAGCCGTTTATCTTTTAAGGCTGGAAAGCGTTCTAAAAAAACCTGGCGCTGCTGGATCGGATCCCCCGGTGGGGCATCGACCCCAAGGTGAGCAACGGTCTCCCGGCAAGTATAAAGCCAAAAAGATTGGCGAGCCAACTGTTTTTCGGCCTCGCAGGTAAAGAGCACCGCCTTGGCTTTGCGCAAGACTTGGTATTCAGCCCAGGGCCAGTAGATCCACTTCTTCAGATGTTTGAGCGGATAGGTGACTTTGAACCAAGGATCGAGCATCCCGTGGGGAAAGACAAAGTAAGGCACGCCCGTATTCGCTTGCAATACCCCAAAACCTGTGAACTGCCAAAGACCATTGATCACAATACAATCGTAATTTCTCCCGTTGGCTTTGAGCCAAGGGACAAATTGTTGGGAGTAGGCGTAGCTCGAAATCGAAGGGCCAAGAGCGTGAATTTTGAACGGGAATTGCGCCAACCAATCCATCGAGGGATCGTCAAGGGAGGCGACTTCAACCGTATGTCCCCAGCGCATGTGCACTCGTGCTAGTTGATCGACGGCGGCAATCGGTCCACCACCAGCTGGATCTGCTGATGTAATCGTATGCAGAATCTTCACCAGACGTAGCCCTCGGAGCGACTGAAGTATTTCCAATCCGCTGGCAGTGTTTTGCGCTTGGCAGCAGGTGTGCCTGCGTAGAGCGCATACTCCTCGCTAAAGGCTTCCCGCAAAAGGCTCTTCGCTCCTAACACCGAGTAGGCCGGCAGATGGCTCCCCCCCAAGATCACGCAATTGGTACCGACAAAACAGTATTCACCGATCACGATCGGGGCTGAAGATTGGCGGTTGTCCTCAAGATCGATGGAGTGGGTAAGAATTTGGGAGTTGAATCCAGCGAATGTGGTGAAGTCGCCCATGGTCACTGAGGCGGTACAGTCGATCAAGTGGCGATTGGTGATCGCTGTATGGCGACCCAGCACTAGTTCTGGTCTGCGTTGGGATTGGTGGGCAAAGTGACGACTCGGTCCAGTCGGAAAACCTGTGATCCAATTGCCACGGCCAATAGAGGCGTGTTCTTTAAGATATAAAAGTTCTAAGCCTTTGCAGACAGTAAAGTGAGAAATTTGGGCGTAAGCTTCGAGGCGCAGGTGTTTTGGGAAAATCCAAGCCAGCCCAATGCGACTGGTTGGGTGAATGTCGTAGCCCCAGAACTTGACGAGAAAAAATCGGCGCAGGGGCCAAGGTAACAAAAGCGAGAAGGCGGCGATCAGGGTGTTCATCTGCCAAGACTCTGGGTGTAGAACGCTTCGTACTCGCCAATCATGCGGTCTACGGAGAAACGTTTGACATTGGCAAATCCCCGCTTGACCCAGATTTGTCGCGTTTGGGGATCGCGAAGAGCCAGCACGGCCTCAGCCATTTCCTGTTCTTGGTGGAGAGAGAAAACCAGTGCTGAGTCGGCCACAACTTCTGGGATCGGCCCACAGTCTGAACAGATCACCGGACAGCCACAGCTTTGCGCTTCCAAGGGAGGCCAGCCGAAACCCTCAAAGCGCGATGGGAATAAAAGCGCTAAGGCATTGTTATAGAGCGCTTCGAGTAAGCGATTGTCCGGATTCACCACTTCAACGATCTGTTCGTAGATTCCCAAATCTTTTGCCATCGAAACCAAGTTTGCAGACAGGGGTGGACCAGCAAAGACGAGTTTGCCGTTCCAGCGATTTTTAAGCGCGGCGAAGATGCGCAGAATGCCTTCTTTATTCTTGCGGGCGAGATTAGAACCAACGTGCAACAGATAGGGTGTACCGTTTTCGAGGCCAACAGTTGTCTCTAGCGGTGGCGGCAATTCGTGGTGGTGATAGGTATAGTTGAGTCCTAGCAAAACAACTTTGGCTGTAACTTGCTTGCCGACGAGCCGATGGACATCTTGAAGAGTATAGGTTGAGTCGCAGATAATCAGTGTTGCTTTTTGCAAACCTGACAAGATCCAGCGTTGCAATATTTGGCCTGTATAGGAAGCAGGGCAATCTGTCTCCTCGCCAAGGGCACCACGCACGGCCAGCAGATCGTGGCAAGTGACTACCGCTCTAGGCAGAGACTGAGTGTACATGCCATTGGAATGGTCACAAATATGAACAATGTCTGCCCATTGTGCTTCTTTGAGCAATCGTCTTGGAAACAACAAAAACTTGTCGATATAGGCAAGCCATTTGTGCAAAGACTTCGGCAAAAAGTTGAGCTTTTTGAGCACAATTGGTTCAGGCCGAATTGTCCGCACTTCGTGACCCAACCTGCTTAGTCCTGCATCGAGCATCTCGGCGAAGCGCAACATGCTCTGCTGTTCATCGAGCAGATAATTGGCGATTAAAAGAATTCTCATCAGTACTGACAACTTGCGGTAAGGGAATTTGCATAGACGCCAAACAGAGACCACCAGCAAAAGTAGCGAATCCTAACTCTGTTGGCTGACCAAATTGACCGGAGAAGATGGCCTGAAAGCAAGCACTGTAAATCATTAGGGGCAACACATTGTCCTGAGCCGCACTGCGCAAAGTCATTCTACCCATCCAGAAGACCAGCAGAATGCGCAAAAGAAGATAAGCCGTACCAAGGAATGGGCCGCTTTCGCGGATAACCCGTGGCCACTCATTCTCAGCGAGCAGAAACA
>JACMLN010000119.1 GCA_014379585.1 Gloeobacterales cyanobacterium ES-bin-313
CGCAATAATCCTCGCAGGTAAGTTTAAGCGGTCGCGTAGATCGCTGATGTTGGAGAAGTCGCCCCCAAGGTCGCGTTCTTGGACAATGCGACTGGCAAGAGACGGTTCAATGCCTTCAAGTTCGGAGATTTGAGTGGCCGTTGCACTGTTGATGTCGAGCAATATCAGCAGGCTGGATTTTTGTTCGTAATAACGAAATTGCAACATGGACTGGAGGCGGCGGATCTTCTCCCAGGAGACATCTGTGCGCTCTTGGAGTTCGTCTGCGGAAAAGTAAGGGCCACCACTGCGGCGGATTTCGACGATCCGACGCGCTTCCAGCAACGTCACACCTGGTAGACGCAGAAGGTCATCGACACTACAGCGGTTAATATCAATACTCATCCCTAATTCCCGTGCGGTCAGCATTTGCTGTTCTGAAGTCAGCCGTTGTTGTGGATTATGAAGCAAGTTGAGGCGATTTTGATACTCTGGCTCGATGCGCAGGGAATGGACGGCCACAACAGTCCAGATACTCCAAAAAATAAACCAACCCAGCAGGGAATCGGTGACTAAACTGATCCCCAGGACAGCAGAGCTGAGAACTGCGTAGATAATCCCCCAACGAACCCACTCGGATTTTCGGGCTTGCTGCCCAGCTACCAATAGACCCAGCCAGTTGACCACTGGGACGGCCAGCAACCATTTCCAGTTGTTATCTGCCGCCATCAAAATCCCCTCTAACCGATACGGTCGATCAGTTTTCGCCGCTTGGCTTCAAATTCTTCGTCGCTGATGAGCCCCTCTTGTCGCAACGATTCTAGGCGGCGCAAAGTGTCAATGGGATCGCCGTAGTAAGTCGCTTGCGGTTCGTAAGCCAGGGCTTTTGGAGCTGTTGTGGCGAGGTACTTGGTTTGAAATTCTTGATCCCCTTGAACGAGGTAGAGGACTCCCTCCACAAACCCAAGCAGGCCAGGAATGCCGCTCCAAAAGAACAGTAGATAAAATACGCCGGAAACTGGACGGCCCAAATAGAACTTATGGGCACCAAGCCAACCCAGCAACATGGCCAGAAACGCTGCGGTGGATCGGTTCTTTTCAGTCATTGGCGTTACACCCACTACCTGCAGTGATCTTATCTTAATCTCCCCACGCCGCTGTGGGCTGGAAAACCCAATAGATACGCAAAGGACGATCCCCATTCGCCTAGCAGGGGTCTTGGAGAAAAAAGAACGATCTGCTCTTTGCTAGACTTTAACCAAAGCACAAAGAAGAAAGAGACAAACATGACCGAATATAGAAAGTCCGTCACATTGCACGGACGTGAAATTACCCTGAGTACGGGTGTCTTGGCGCAGTTGGCAGGCGGATCAGTATTGGTGCAGTCGGGTGAAACGGCAGTACTGGTGACGGCGACCATGGCCAAGAAGCCCAGGGAGAATATTGACTTCTTCCCCCTGACTGTCGATTACGAAGAGCGTTTGTATGCTGCTGGACGGATCCCAGGCAGTTTTATTCGCCGCGAAAGCCGTCCCCCCGAAAAAGCGATTCTGGCTGCACGGTTGATCGATAGACCGATCCGACCCCTATTTCCAAAGGGCTTTATCAATGATGTCCAGATCGTCGCCACAGTGCTGGCGATGGATCCCCAGGTACCACCGGATATCTTGGCGATGTTTGGGGCTTCGATGGCGACGATGATCGCGGGTATTCCATTTGACGGTCCAGTGGCTGGCGTGCGCGTTGGCCTGATCGGCGATGACTTCATCATCAATCCGACCTACCGCGAAATCGAAGAGGGTGAACTCGACCTCGTGATCGCAGGCACCCGCAAGGGCGTGATGATGGTCGAAGCCGGTGCAAACATCCTCCCCGAAGAAGACATTCTCGATGCCCTAGACTACGGCTACGAAGCGATCCAAGCTTTGCTGCTGGCCCAAGAAGAGTTCATCCAAGAACTGGGTGTCAAACAAAAGCCCTTTACTGCCCCCGAAGTCGATCCGATTTTGGTGTCTTTTGTCCAAGAAAAAGCGGCTACCCCGATTGCTGAAGTGCTTAAAGACTTCTCGCTTTCAAAAGATGATCGCGATGCCCAACTCGATGTGATTCAGGCACAACTGCAAACGGAAATTAGCGAACTGCCTGAAGACGCTGAATTGCGGGTGAAACTGGCAGCAAGTGCAACAAAGCTACCAGCGCTGTTTAAGAGTGCAACGAAGAAGTCCATGCGCCGCCAGATTCTCGATGAGAGCATACGCGTCGATGGGCGTGCTCTCGATGAAGTCCGTCCAGTCAGCAGCGCGGTGAGAATTCTGCCCCGCGTTCATGGTTGCGGCCTCTTCACACGGGGTACCACCCAAGTGCTCTCGATCGTCACCCTCGGTACCTCTTCTGATGCCCAGGAACTCGACGATCTTCACCCAGACGAAAAGAAGCGCTACTTGCACCACTACAACTTCCCCGGTTTCTCGGTCGGTGAAGTCAAGCAGCAACGAGGCGTAGGTCGCCGTGAAATCGGCCACGGTGCCCTCGCAGAACGTGCCCTCGTGCCCGTACTGCCCAGTTATGCTTCCTTCCCCTACGTGATACGGGTCGTCTCTGAAGTGCTCTCTTCCAACGGCTCCACCTCCATGGGTTCGGTGTGCGGTTCAACCCTGGGCTTGATGGACGCTGGCGTTCCCCTGCGCGAGCCTGTTTCCGGTGTGGCCATGGGTCTAATCAAAGAAGGCGATGAAGTGCGCGTTCTAACAGACATCCAAGGTCTCGAAGATTTCTTGGGCGACATGGACTTCAAAAGTGCTGGTACCCGCGAGGGGATCTCAGCTTTACAGATGGACATCAAGATTCAAGGCATTACCCTTGCAATCCTTGAGACGGCGATCACCCAGGCGAAGACAGGCCGGATCTTTATCTTAGACAAGATGCTCACCGCCATCGACAAACCCCGCACCGAGATCTCACCCTACGCACCACGTCTTTTGACCATCAAAATTCCTGTGGACATGATCGGTCTGGTCATTGGGCCTGGTGGTAAAACGATCAAGCGAATCACCGAAGAAACCGGAGCGAAAGTCGATATCGACGACGATGGCACCGTCACTGTTTCTTCCGTAGATGGCGAAAAAGCAGAAGCGGCTCGGACGATGATCGAGAACATGACCCGTACTGTCGAAGTCGAGAAAGTCTACCTCGGCAAAGTCACTCGCATTATTGCCAACTTAGGTGCATTTGTCGAAGTCATTCCTGGTAAGGAAGGATTGGTGCATATTTCGCAGTTGGCTGAAAATCGAGTTCGCAAAGTCGAAGACGAAGTGAACGTCGGAGATGATGTCGTCGTTAAGGTCAAAGAAATTGACCAGAAAGGCCGCATCAACCTGACCCGTCGGGGCATCCACCCCAGCGAAGTAGAAGCAGTGCGTAAGCTGGTTTAATTCGATAAGCTAAACAACTAAAATATCCTCGACTTCAGAAGTCGGGGATATTTTTTTGAAGGAAAGAGTTTGGAGCAGACAACACGGAGAACGACGGAAAAAATCCATCTTCAGAGGTAGCTTTCTTGTTGTACTTTGATCAGATAATGGACTGCCGTTTTTGGATAATATGCTGAAAGTTATTCAGAAATTAGGAAATCTTTCCAATGCCCAATGATACCCTTGGTTTAACAAACTGCGACCTAGAACCGATCCACATTCCAGGGATGATCCAACCCCATGGGGTGCTGCTCGTACTTCAAAATCCCACTCTGCAAATCGTCCAAGTCAGCAGCAATACAAAGGAAGTGTTGGGTTATCAGCCTGAAGAGTTATTAGGCATGGCCTTATCGGATCTTCTAGGCGACAGGCAAGTTAAAGAGATCAGGCAATGTGTAGGCAAGGAGTTTGAGTACGCTAATCCCCTCAACATATCGATTAAGCGCGGGAAGAGATCAACATATTTCGATGGAATTGTACACTGTGTAGATCTGGTGGTTGTTCTGGAACTAGAACGGAAAAAGTTGAAGTCTAAAACAAATTTTCTGGAATTCTACCAACAGGTAAGTGGGGTAATTACTCAGATCCAAAAAGCTCCAACTCTACTAAAAATGTCTCAGGCAGTGGTCGAATCAATGCGTAGAATTACGGGCTTTGATCGCATCATGGTCTACAGGTTTGATCAAGATGGTGCAGGTATTGTCATTGCAGAAGATACAAATCAGGCAACACCTTATCTACACTTGCACTATCCACCCACTGATATTCCCAAGCCAGCACGCCGACTCTACACGTTTAGTTGGTTGCGCTTGATTGCAGATGTCAACTATACAGCTAGCCCTCTCATTCCACGGAACAATCCGATCACCAACAGACCCCTCGATCTCAGTTGTTCAGTATTACGAAGTGTTTCCCCCATTCATTTGGAGTACATGAGAAATATGGGTGTCGCTGCCTCAATGTCGATTTCTCTCATACAAGATCAAAAACTTTGGGGATTGATTGCGTGTCACCACACCTCACCCAAATACATACCTTATCAAACTCGTACCTTGTGTGAGTTTATTGGGCAAGTGATGTCTGTGGAATTAGCAAATAAAGAAAACAATGAAGAAGCTGAATATAAAACTTACCTCAAGCTACTTCAAGGTCGGTTTATTGAGGCACTGACAGAGTCCAAGTATTTTTTGGATGGAATACTAAAACTGAAAGATCAATTACTCAATCTTGTGAATGCGAGTGGTGTAGTTATTTTTAGCGGCGATCAATGTACTAAAGCGGGAGAAGTACCACTTGAGGCAGAAGTTCGCAACTTACTCAGTTGGGTTAAACCTCGACTACAGAATCATCTCTTTAAGACA
>JACMLN010000120.1 GCA_014379585.1 Gloeobacterales cyanobacterium ES-bin-313
GTTTGTTCTGAAATTCAATCGCCTTCTGATACTCGCCTAGGGAATAGTAGGCATTGCCCAGATTGCCGTAGTCTTGTCCTTCTCCAAGTTTGCTACCGATTTGAATATCTATTTGCAAAGCTTTATTGTGATATTCAATCGCCTTCTGATACTCGCCAAGATTTTTGTAGGCAACTCCCAAATTGCCGTAGGCATTCCCTTCCCCCTTTTTGTCGCCAATTTGAATATATATTTTTAATGCTTGATTCCATTTCTCCATCGCACCTCGAAAATCTGAGGTTGAATAAGCTTGATTCCCTTGATTAAATAATGAATCTGCTTGTTCTTTCTCAGGAGGCGACGGTTGACTAACTTGTATCTTTCCGCGAATGATATAAACAATAACAATCTGGTTTGTACGTTGTACTTTGAGTTTTACTGAAGTGCCAATCGCGCCGCGAATGCGATTAATTGTTTGCTCTTGCGATTCGCCAGCTATCTTCTTTCCGTCTACTTCAAGAATAATATCTCCAGGTTTGAGTCCTGCTTTTTCGGCTGGTCTTCCTGATACTACTGATTGAATAACCAGTTGTTTCGTTGTTGTATCAACCTGAGTTTGTACCCCAATTCCACCAGTTTCTTGTTGTGCAGAAGGTTTCTGTGCCGAGCTTATATGCGCAGTGCCCAGTGTTCCTGCGGCGGTAAGGCATAGGACTAAACCAAGACGGATAAGGGGGTGTTTGGCAGATGTCATGGCACTAGCATCCTCGGAAGAGCACAGAATACTTATACAGCAGGATTTTGCCAAATCTGGAAAGTTTGGCCATTTTCCTTCACTCGCTCCTTCAGCTAGGCTTTGAAACACGAAAGATAATCCTTTCTTCCCGATGGACATCGGCAGGGATGACTTCTGAGAGCTAATTTGTAAAGTACTTAGCTAGAAAGTAGGAATCATGCCGAGAGCAGATCCCAGCGGTAGTGATCTGCAATGACGTTGGAGCTGAAAGGCTCTCTGCACTTGACTTGTGTGGAATTTAGGGCCAGCTTTACAAATGAGTTTTAAACCTGCTGCGGTGATAAGAGTGCAGTTCTCTCCGTCTTGTAGCTGGACGGTATTCATCACAATCCTAAACTTGATGGAAATACTTCCACTGCCAGAGGTAAGAAGTGCTCAGCAGATTGTTGACGTTCTAGTAGAGCTTCTGCGCTGAGCGACCCTGTGTTCCCAGTGATCTGTGCTTGTAATTCTGGCCAAAGACTTTCGCAAAGCGCACTAATTGCCAATTCTTTCGGGTTAAGGTGAATCGAAAGCTGCATGGGCACGGCGCATTCTTTTTGGTTTCCGTAGTCGGGATTAAGCAACAAGCAGTTGCCCTGTCGCAGTTTCAGTAAACGCGCTGCTTCAAAGAGGGGACGGGTTTTCTCGTTGTCCGAGTAGGTGCGTGTACCACCACCTTTGCCGCTATTTTGGCTGAGTTGGCGCTGGAAGAAAGATTCTTGGCCGAGCATATCCGAAATGTACTGGGCGGAGTCTTTTTCGCCGGGATTGAAGAGGAATTTGGTGGCACAGCCCCCGAAGATTGCCTGGGCAGTCTCTTTGCCGTAGGTGCGTTCTAGTTGTGCCAAGTTTTGGAGGCCAAGAATGCTCACCAATCCGTCCTCGCGGTTCTCGTTGAGCCAGTTGACTAGGGCAGGTAAAAAGAGGGTGGGTAATTCATCAAGCACCATCACCAGCGGATCCCTGCGCTTTTCGTGGGTGTTGTGTTGGATCAACATGTGCAATAACGTAGCGACCAAAGGCAGGACTACGTCCCGACGCTGACGATCCACGCCTAAGATCAGCAACTTTTTGCCCTGGAGTTCGAAGTCAATGGTGCTTTGACCGACAAAACTGCGGGCGACTTGGGGTTTCAAAAAACGCGTAAATAGGGCGCTGGCGGTTGCTGCGATCGAGGCCGCTGTTTTTTCAGAGCTACCAGCACTCAAAAACTGTCCGTAGCTCGCTTTGACCCAACTAGAGAGATGTTTTGCTTGCTGTACTCGTGCCGCCAATTGATCCAAACTGAGCAGGGCTTGCACCATGAGCAAGTCTGGATAGGGGCTGCCTTTCGCCGTCAAGATTGCGGCCTCTGCGAGTTGATCGCCAGCAGGACCAAAAAAAGCATCATCTCCAGATTTTTGGTTGGCCAGTTTAAAGTTGCGGTTCAATACTTCGGCGAGTTGCCGCGCTGTCTCGCTGTCTTCTTCAGAGCGCAATAGATCGAGCGGATTAAAAATTTGGGATTCATCGAAACCCGGTGCAAAGACTTGGGTTTGGTAGCCAAGATGGCGGGCGTAGGCGAGGACGCGGCGACTCTGGGTTGGGTATTTGAAATCGTAGAGAACCAGGGGGAAACCTTGGCGCAGAGCCGAACGCACCAGCGGATCGATGACAGAAAATGTTTTTCCTGATCCGGGCTGCCCCATGACAAGCGTGCCGCGCTCGGCGCTAGGTACCGGAATGCCTTGGGTAAGATCGGGGTTGATCTGCAGTGCCACTTGATTTTTGCGGCGCTGCAGTTGTTGTTTCTTGGCAATCCGCCGTGCTTGCGCCTGTTCGGATTTTCCACCCCAGCGAGCCGATGCGGAGCGCTGCTGTTTTTTGGGGTTGCTTCGCCCGAACCAAAGAAAAAGTCCGCCAAGGGCGGCGAGTAGAGCCATGCTTGTGTTCACCTAAAGACCTATGAATGTCAATGCTTTTTCTTGGGTAGGGAGCCAGGGAATGGGGCCTAGAAAGTAGGGAGTGCAGCCGAAATCGACAAAAGGGGTACTGAGGCAGAAGCGGAAATAGAGGCCAAATTCAGCCGTTCCTTTCTTCTCATCAACGTCGGTGAGAACTACTTTGCCCCAGTTTCCGTAGGGCAAGCGCCCCGTTGGTTCTTTGCCGTTGTTCACACTGGCAAGAGTGCCATGGCCACCACGTACCAGTTGGGTTTTGCCGATCCACTGTTTGCCATCGCTTAGTTCGATATGCAGGCAATTGCTTGGGCAGGGGACGGCAAATCCTTCTACATCGGAGCCACTGATGGTTCGGGTTCGATTTTGCTCAGTGGCCTTCAAGGGGATATCGACGAGATTTGTAAAGCCAGTGAGTGCGCTTGGAAAGAGTGCAAAATTCGCAAAAGGGACATCCCTTAGCCCCGGAATCTCCTGGATCTTCTGGCTTGCCCAACCGGAGAGGTTGCCAATCGCCAGATTCTCCAGTCCTGGAAGCCCGCCGAGGCCATAGCGGCTCAGATCTGCAGCACTGAGCGACAACTGTGCAAATTCTGGAACAGTATTGACCAATTCTCCAAGAGTCCCAATGAACTGTGTGTTGTCCAAGTATTGGGCTGCTAAGTCCCCCAGCAAGGGCACTTGTTCAGGAAATAGCGAGCTGTAGTCGAGGGATTGGACGATGTCGGCCACGGTGTTGTCAGCAAGGAGATGGAGGTCACTGAGGAGGAACTGGTCAAGATCCACGGTGCCGCTCAGATCCGCAATCGCCTGCAAGCTGAACTGTTCCAGACCAAAAGCCAGAGAGACATCCCCAAGCATCAGTACGCTGTCGGCGAGATCGCCAACGAACCATGTCCGGCTCGGATCGTAACCCAAAGCTTGGAGAATGGTCGGATCAGTAATGATCAATTGCCCACCAGCTTGCAGAGCAGGTAATTGCTTGAAAGTGATCTGGCTAAAATCGGGAAGCGGGACTCCGTTCACCGTTTTTGTGGGGACAGCTAAAACAGGAGATCCCATCAACATGCACAGTAAAAATAGAGCCAGTTTGTAAAGCATTCTCATTGGATTTCTCCTGGGATATTAAAGAGCAATCTCTCGCCCGAAGAGCAACTCAACAGGAGTGCCTCCCGGTAGCAGCCAGAGGTTTGGACGCTCTTGGATCTGTTTGACGGCTTGCTGGTTGCGCTGACGAATTGAGCGTCCAAGTTCGCCAAAAAATCCACTGCCGATTGCTGCGAGTCCGTTCACAGAGCCAAAAGTAGATGTTGAAAAACTGCCGCCAGCACCGCTACTTTGGGTGCTGCTCGTTGCCTGATTGAGAATACTGAGTCCGTCTTCAGCCCCTCTGAGCAGGGATTGGCCTATATCGAGACTGGCAATCTCACTGCCTTTATCGCGACTATTGGCCTGGAGCGGTAAACCGCCCAGCCCACGCACCGAAGTGCTCTGTAGAACGACTTCTCGCCCTTGTTGTTGCAAAGAGACTGCCCTCATGCTCACTAGGCCATTGGTAGAAATGCGCTGGATCGTGACTAAGACCCTTGTGCCTTCAGGGAGGAGCACTTCGCCTGTTTCATCGGCAACTGCTTCGGTCAATATCACCAAATAGCGCTCCGACTCGCCCACAGCACCCAAACGCTCTCCCTGTTCGATGAGGATCGGGCGTTCTAGGATGCCGACTGCCAGTGTTGTTCCTGGAATCACTTTCTTGCGATTGATCGAGAGATTGAGGGGCAGACCAGCACTGATAGCACCTGTGCCAGCGTCAAGGTCTGGATCGAGGCTAGTGGTTCTAGGACGGCCTGACCTTTGCTCTGTGAGGCTGAGATTGCGAGGAGCACTCGGCCTGTCGTCCATAAGACTGGTGTATCGACTGCGAGGAAGCATTGGTCTTTCATCGGTAAGGCTGGTGTTACTGCTGGCTGGTACAGTGCGAGCAATAACGGCTGTCATCGGTTTTGGCAAGATCGGAGGACTCGGTCGAGTCTCTAAGAAGATCGCGGCAGATCGCGGCAAACTCGGACGACGTGCCGTTGGCAAGTTACGGATAGGCGGAAGTCTCTGGGATGGGGTGCTTTTCGTGACGGGGGGTGTGCGCAGACGCTCCAGCATTTGGCGTTGATCCGCAAGGGCGACTTCTGCTTTGAGGCGATCCATTTCCTGGTTCGTCTGAACCGTTGTCGTGTCCGGAGTCGAACTGGCAGCTACTGCTATTTGGGAGACTGGTGGTGCTGGCCGTGGTGGGCTACTTGGGAAAAAGCTATTGAGCATCAAGCCAATTCCCAAGGCAGGGATCAGGGTTACTCCGCCGACAATGGCGATCTTGCGGCTAGGTGTCAACCAGGCCAACAACTGTTCGCGGCGGTCAGGTTGAAACTCATCGAAATCTTGTGGCTGTGCCATGGTCATACCTCAGGAAATTGGGGATTGATCTTTGGGCAAAGAACGAATTGCATAGATCTCCAGGCCACTGTTGCGCACCTGAAAAACAGCCTGTTCGATCGGTGTTTGCGGAAAGCTCGTCATCGTGGGTGGATCGATGGCGCGCACGTAGATTTCTTTGTTGAAAGGCAGGGCGACCCCTTCGAGGTGGCTTGGTGCGTAGACGACCTGTTGGCCAATCACAGTCACTTTCCAGGCGTTTGTCTGATGTGCAACAGCCTCAGGATTGCCAACAAAACTGGCCGTGAAGATCACTTGGGATGTACGACCTTCCAAAGCCTTGTTGCTCAAAACTGCGAGTTGGCGCAATAGTTCAGTCCGCAGGTCTTCACTGAGAAAGAAGCCAGCCTGAAACACGCTGCTTGGAATCGTTGCGCGGTTACTCAGAACAATGCCTGGATCTTGAAGATCTTTTTGGCCGACTCCGCCCGGTATAAAGCGCCGCCAGGTAAACAGTGCCTGCAACGCTTCACTGACAAATCGGCGAATCACAGCGGGTTCGCGCGCGTAGTGGGGGCGACTTACTGCTGGCAAAGTGCGGCCATCGCTCAACTGCACGAGAGCCGGAGGAGGCTGACTGGCAAGGCGCTGCAACAGCCATGTATTCCAGACGGCTAGAGCCAAAAGCAACCCGCCGCCCACTGTCGAACCCAGCACAAACTTACCGATCCAGCCACTTTGACGCTCCTTCATCCCGCTTCCTAACGATTCGATGGCTGCAGCTTAATCGAGCTGGGTAAATTCCCGCAAAGTTTTTGATACGCAATCCCAAAATTGTCTGGTGCCGGACACTTGCCGACACCCCTGAAGCAGGGTAAAGTAAGAAACGCGGTCCTCGGTAGCTCAGCGGTAGAGCAGCCGACTGTTAATCGGCTGGTCGCAGGTTCGAATCCCGCCCGGGGAGTTGTCAGCAAACCCGTTCTTATGAGCGGGTTTTGTTGTATCTAGATATTCCCCGCTTGCCAAGCACCCAAAAGAGTTTCGGGGAGACTCTAGAGTCTAATAGATAAAGCTTCCAGAAATTACTGCGTAAATCCGAGTGGAATTTGGAAGCTCGGGCTGGATAATTCTTAAGACAAATGCCAACCTGTAGAGAGTTACAACCTTTTAAAAAGGGAATTACTCTTTACTTAAAAAGCTTAAACTTACGAGCTAATTCTGCATAAAGCTACTGCTGTGCAAGAGCAGTGCCGACAATAAACAAAGAAAATAGAAAAAATGCACAATAATCCCAGTTTCGATAAGCCAAACTTCGCTATTCAACCGCAGGCATATCTACTGTATGTCTATGACCTGCTATTGCTCAACCGTTGTGAGAATCGGTTTCTGGCGATGTCTTTGTTCACATTTACGAATACTTCTCAACCCAGTTAGCCGACTAGAAAGCGCATGATGGTGGTGAGTTCTTTACGCGCAACAAGCCCAAAGCCCATGCGGGTAAGGTGTTGATAGTGGAGGCTCACCACATTTATCGCAAGGTCACTTGAGGAGTTGGGCAGATGACAGAGGCTGTTGGCCAATTACCCCCGGAGTATGGCTCTTTGCTACTTGCCGTGAAAGAGCGTGTCCGCACCGCACATTACCAAGCACTCAAAGCGGTCAATAAGGAGTTAGTCGGGCTGTATTGGGATATTGGGCGACTGATTGTCGAACGGCAGGCAGGAGAAACCTGGGGTAAGGCCATTGTTCAACAAGTGGCTAGGGATTTGCAGGGTGAATTTCCAGGCATTAGCGGATTTTCCGTTCAGAACCTCTGGTATATGCGCCAGCTTTACTTGGAATATCAAGGTTCCGAAAAACTCCAACTCCTAGTTGGAGAAATAGCCTGGAGCCATAACCTTATTGTGATGGCTCGCTGTAAAGACCCACTGGAACGCGAGTTTTATTTGCGCATGACCCGTAAATTTGGGTGGTCGAAGAATATCCTCACCCACCAGATTGAGAATCAGAGTTACGAGAAAACGCTCATCGGCCAGACCAATTTCGACAAAGCAATTGGCCCAGAATTGCGGGCGCAGGCCAAGTTGGCAGTCAAGGATGAGTACACGTTTGACTTTCTGGAATTGGGTGAAGCACACTCCGAGCGGGAACTGGAGCGGGCGCTCATAGGTCGGATCGAAGACTTCCTGCGCGCAATGGGCGGCGTGTACGCCTTTGTTGGGAGCCAGTTTCGGCTTGAGGTAGAGGATGAAGAGTATTTCATTGATCTGCTGCTCTACCACCGCCGCTTGTGTAGCCTGGTCGCCATCGAACTCAAGATTGGTAAATTCCAACCCGAATTTGTCGGCAAGATGCAGTTCTATCTAAGGGCTTTAGACGAGCAAGTGCGAATGGAGGGCGAAAACCCCTCTATCGGTATTATCTTGTGCAAAGAGAAGAAACGTACCATCGTCGAGTACGCTTTGCATGATGCCAGCAAGCCCATCGGCGTTGCCACCTACCAAATACTCAAACACCTGCCCCAAGAACTCAAAGGCCAACTCCCAAGCCCGAGGAGATCGCCAAACTCCTGGAGGAGGTCGAATAATGTACAGGAATACAGCCATCGGGTACACATGGGAGTTAATGCAAATGACACTTACGCAATTGGGCAGCGGGGCGGCAAACCCACGTTTATGAGCGGGTTTTTTTGTATCTATCTCCATCTGGAAATCCGAATTTAAATAAAATTGTTAAGATTATTAGAATGAGGCGAAGTGGCTTTGCTGGTGGATTGCTAGAAGGCGAAAGCGGCGAGTATCACAAGTGATAGTCTTGTAGGACTTTTGCCACAGTTTGATCACAGATGGCTTTACCTCTGTTGAGATCAGCAAATTCATTAGCAATTACTTGAACAACCCCTTTCTTTTTTGTCCGGAATTATGAGATACTGTTCTCGCTCTGATGTGGAGATGCTGCCTTGCTGCACTTTAATCGCAACGGTTCCATAAATGCTTTTAAGCTCTTGAAAATTTCGGGTGTTCTCGTCTTAAGCACACTGCTCGGTACCGTCTTCTTCAACTCGCTCGCCTCAGCCCAGCAGGCCAACGGAGACGATGACGGCGATGGATTGCTGAACAGCTGGGAGATCAACGGCTACGATGCTAACGGCGACGGGACAATTGATGTTGACCTGCCAGCACTCGGGGCAAACTATCAGCGCAAGGATGTATTCGTCGAGATCGACTGGATGCAAGGGGCAGGCTGCAACCAGAAGCCCAGCACCGAGGCGATCTCCCGGATCGTTACCAGTTTTGCCCAAGCTCCGCTCACGAACCCAGACGGCTCGACGGGGATTACCCTGCACGTCGATTATGGCCAAGGTGGTGGCCTCACAGGCGGCAATGCCTTGAGCTGCAATTCAGCTCTGCAGTGGCCGAGCGGATTTCAGACTCTCAAGGCGGCCAACTTCGACCCAGCGCGTCAGCCCATCTTTCACTACAACATCTGGGGCATCCAGTACGACGCGGGTAGTGGGGTGACTACTTCCAGCGGCATCGCGGAGTTGCCAGGAGACGACTTCCTGGTCAGCCTCGGCGCTTTTCCGGGAGGCAACGGCACCGTGGATCAGCAAGCCGGTACCTTTATGCACGAGATGGGTCACAACTACGGACTGCGGCACGGTGGTGGCGACAACGTCAACTACAAGCCCAACCACCTGAGTGTGATGAGCTACTCGTTTCAACTCACTGGTGTGATCCTCAATGGGGCAACCGGTAGCTTCGACTACCAGCGCTTTGGGATCGACAGCCTCAACGAGAGGAATCTCAGTGAAAACCAAGGCCTAAACGCAGGTACGGGACTCGCGGCCTACGGCACAGTCTGGTTCTGCGCCCCTCTACAGAGTCAGCGCACGACCACCAATGCGGATGCGGCCATCGACTGGAATTGCAGTGGCCAGATTGCAGATGGGGTGCAAGCCAGCATCAACCGCGATCTGCTCCGTACGACTTTGCAGGAGACACCTAATCAGTGGGCATCACTTATCTTCGATGGTGGGGCGATCGGCAGCGAGGCAGCAGGCAGGCGTTCTGTGCGCGAGAACTTCCAACTGTTCCCGGCCCGCGAGACTGTGATCGAGGATCTGAGCGCTCCTGAACTCTTGGATATCGAACGCCGCATCCGCGAAGCGCTTCCGTAGGACGAGGCTAGGGAGTTTTCCGTATGAACAATTCCCTAGCTATGCCATATCTGTTCGATTGCTGAGTTTCTAGCAACGTATGGTTCCTCTGCCAAAAGTGTCAACCTGCTTTTTCAGAAGTGTTGACCTTCTTAGCGTCAGCTGAAAGTAGTAAAAGTATATGCCGGTGACTAGAGTCGAACTAGCACGCCTCGCGGCGAGCGATTTTGAGTCGCTTGCGTCTACCATTCCGCCACACCGGCTGGTGCTTATCGATTATAAGCCTACTTAGCTGACCGTGGGTGCTTCGAGTGCCCGAAAATGCTCGCCATTTATGAGGCGGCGGTAATTTTCGGAGCGCGTCCAGCGATCTAGCTCTTTGGCGCGGAGGACTGGGACAGGATGGGAGCGTTCAGCCGTAGCCGCAATTTTGAAAGCCAAACTCAATTCGTCGTCGTCCAGGGCTTCGTAAGCCCGTGCTTGCTCTAAAAAAGCGTCCGCATCGAGTTTGTGGGCGAGGGAAGGAGAACCACCGGAGAGTTTCATCATCAAGGAAATTAAGACCTTGACGTCCTGGCTGACGAGTAAAGCAGCCCGGTCACAACTGAATTCGGCATTGCGCAACCAGTCGAGCATCGCCATTTTGAGGGGTTGGGCAATGAAGGGTCCCCAGCGCGGAATCTGGCTGGTGGCCAAGACAAATAAGTTGGCCAGGGTGAGATAGACACCGTGCTCGCACTTGAGGTGGCCGAGTTCGTGGGCAATTACGGCTTGGATCTCTTCATCGGTGAGCAACTCCAACAAAGAGGTATGGACCACAATGAAAGCCCGTTCGTCAGGAATCGCAAAGGTGTAGGCGTTGGGAACTGGGTTTTGCTTCACGTACAACTGCGGCTCTGGCACATCAAGGATTTTGCAGGCTTCTTGAAGGAGGGCGTAGAGATGAGGCAGTTGCTTTTCGCTTACTTTCACACTCGAAGAAATATTTTCAAGAAAAAATAGCCGCCCTGCGGCTGGAGCTAAGCCATAGCGAATCAGCCAGTCCAAACCAGGCAACTGAGAAATGGCATGGGTGGCCTCTGTGTCCCGTGGATGGCGAAAGCTATCAGGGTGAAGACCAATAAACTGCTGCTTTGCCATAGCCTGACCCCGAATCGGTGCTTCTTTAGGTTAACAACTGTTGCTGACAATCTGGCGACATCTCGGCGCCACAGCTACGAATTACCTTTAAGATGTCTCTTTCCCAAGGAAAACTTGTGATGTCGATCAAAAAGATCATTCCCCTACTGCTTGCCCTCGTAGCCCTTGCGCCTCTGCCTGTGATGGCACAGTCCACGCCTTCGAATACCATGACCCCGCCAGCAGATGCGATGTCCCCACCGACACCGACTAAGAAGGGTGGCGCCACGAAGGACGGTTCCATGAAAGGTGGAGCGATGAAGGGTGGAGCCATGAAGTCCCCATCGAAGTCCAGCAAGTCCACGACAGTCGTTGTCAATGTCAATACTGATGCTTCTGCGGATCTGCAAAAAGTGAAGGGCATCGGCGAAGCTACAGCGAAGAAGATCATCGCTGGTCGGCCCTACGCGACCCTCGACGATCTCGTCACCAAAAAAGCGCTGACCGCCAAGCAGTTGACCACTTTCAAACCGCAACTCACCGTCAAGTAAATCTCTAGCCCCAGAAACGCTGCAAGTCTCGGCTGTGGCTGCTATACCAATCTGGCAGCCCAAGCAAAGGAAAACCAAGGAGGGGTTGCACTCCCTCCTTCACCAAGCTTGGCCAATGGGGGATGTAGCCTAAATCTTGCAAACCATCGAGGAGCGCACGGGGGGAAATCCATTGCTGTTGGCACAGAAGCAGTACTGGTATTGGCTCGGTGGGTGCATAGATAGCCCGAAGATGATCCCGAAGTGTCCAGGGATGCATTTCAGGGGCTAGCTGGCCGATCAAGTAAATATGGCGAGGCTGCACCACACTCAGCAACCACTGCAAGTGCAGGGGTGACGGGGGCAACGTCCACAGCATCAGGTGAGTATAGACAGTCTGGACTTGAGGGCGATCGTAGTGCACTGGCAAACCGCTCGGTGGGTTATAGCCATAGAGCAGAGTAGAGCCTTCTGTAGTCGAAACCAAATTTTTTAGGGTAGCGAGGGCATCATCGCTTTGACAGTCGTGCCAGGTCGCTGAATTTTCCCATGGCCTTGGCATTGGTATTTCCAGCAGTGCCGGAGAAGCAGGCCGAATCCCGACGACTTCGAGTTCGGCACTGATCCGTCCTTTCCATGTGTTGGCTTTGAGGGTATAGGCGACATCGATGTATTCGGGTAAGGGCATCCACTCGGCCACACGCCATGCCACGCCCCGGCGATTAGCAGTTCCGTCGTCTAGGTTGAGGTTGAGGTGCGTTCCTGTCTTGCCCATGGCCTTTTGGTTGACCACCCGCACATTCGCCGTCCAGAAGACAGGCTCACCGTTGCCCAGCCCACAGGGCTGGAGGCGATCCATTTCCCGCAGCATCTTTAGATCGAGTTCGGCAAACGTGGCGTAGGCATCAATTTCGATCAACGGAGCAATCTGCTCGGCACTGAGATGGGTACGGGCGAATTCTCGAAGACCCAAACGCAGCGCTGGTAAATTTTCGGCATCCATCGAAAACCCACCAGCCATCGGATGGCCGCCGAAGCCCAAAAACAAACTTCCGCAGTGATGAAGCGCTTCGTAGATATGAAACTCAGGAATGCCTCGTGCCGAACCCCGTGCTTTGCCGGCTTCAACGGCGTAGATAAACACGGGTGCGCCGTAGCGTTCTTTTAGCCGCGAGGCGACAATGCCGATCACCCCATGGTGCCAATCCTGCTTGCCGACGAGTAGGACACGTTCTTCGAGCAGATCGAGATCCCCGGAGGCAATCCAAGCTTCGACCAGGTGCACCGCTTCTTCTTCGATGGTGCGACAGAGTTCTTGGCGTTCGACATTGTACTGTTCGCACTGCGCTGCTCGCTCTGCGGCAACGGCATCGTCATCCGTGGTCAGTAACTCGATGACGATCTGGGGATCGGCGATCCGTCCGATGGCGTTGATGCGAGGACCAAGGCCAAATCCAATCGCTTCAGGTTTCAAGTCGGCGCGATCCCCCTGGCCACTTGATTGAATCAAGGCGCGGATGCCAGGGTTCTGTGACTTGGGTAAGCAAGCCAAACCCTGGGTCACCCAAACCCGGTTGACACCAACGAGGGGGGCAAGATCGGCGATGGTACCGAGGGTGTACAGTTCCAAAAGGCTGTCGGCAAGATCGGCGGTGCGACCAAAATGTTGGGCGAGGGCATTGGCCAGCACGTAGGCAACGCCAACTCCAGCCAAAGAACGGTAGGGCGATTCGAGGGCAATCAGTTTGGGATTTAAGATCGCATCGGCTGGGGGAAGCTTTTCGGGAAGATCGTGGTGGTCTGTAATGATCACACGCATCCCCAAGGCGACGGCGCGGGCAATCGGTTCGTAGGCCGAAATACCGTTGTCCACGGTCAAAATCAGGCCAATGCCTTGATCGTGGAACTCTTCGACGATCCGGCGATTGATGCCGTACCCTTCATGCATACGACTCGGAATTGCATAATCAATTTTGCCGCCCATACTCCGGATCGCTCGTAGCAGCAAGGCGGTGCTGGTCATGCCGTCACAGTCGTAGTCACCGCAAATGGCGATCTGCACACCATTTTCGATGGCAGTAGCTAGACGATCCAACGCCTTCGCGAGATCGGGAAATGCGTCGATTGGGTCAGGCAACATCCAGGTTTCGGGAGCCAGAAAATGTGCCGCCGCTTCCTGGGAAGTCAAGCCACGGTTGAGCATCACCTGGGCGAGCAAGGGCGTTATCCGAAACTGTTCGGCAAGGCGATGGGCGGCTTCAGGGGAGGCAGGCGCGATCTGCCAGCGCTGTTTTGGGAGCATTTGTACATGAACTCATGGCTTAGGTCGCCATTCTAAACCTTCGATCGGCCACCGCACTGATCGAGAACCTGCCGGACAAGGGCAGGTGGTACGTCTGCACTGATCCGCACTTTGCCAATCGCCTCTGGCAACACAAAGCGTACGCGTCCCGCCTCCACTTTCTTGTCGAAGCCCATCAGAGCGATCAACTGATCCGTAGCGATATCGTTTGCCCAAGTGATTGGTAATCCTGCTTTTTTAAGCAGGGCTTCTTGGCGCTGTGCCAATTCAGTAGGCCACAGCCCAAGCCCGACTGCGATCCGGCCAGCGGCGACGATGCCCAGTGCTACACCTTCACCGTGGCGGTAGCGACGATAGTGAGTGGCAGTTTCGATGGCATGACCGACGGTATGGCCGTAGTTCAGGATCGCCCGCAGCCCGCCTTCGCGTTCATCTGCTGCTACGACTGCGGCCTTGGCGAGACAGGAACGCTCCAGCAAAAGTTGCAAAAGATCCCCCTTCGGCTTGGCCAGGGTACTCTCCGCTTCTAACTGGTTGAAGAGATCTAGATCCCAGATCACGGCGTACTTGATCACCTCAGCCATGGCCGAACGGAATTCTCGGATTGGAAGCGTGGCGAGGATATCAGGATCGATCAAGACGAGACTCGGCTGATGAAAAGCGCCGATTAAATTCTTACCCTGTGGGTGGTTGACCCCTGTCTTGCCACCAATAGCTGCATCGACCATGGCAAGCAGGGTCGTCGGGACTTGGACAACCTTGATACCACGCAGCCAAGTTGCTGCTGCAAAACCGGCCATATCGCCGACAACCCCACCACCCAGGGCAACGATCACAGAAGCCCGTTCTAAACGATTTTCAAGGGCAGCTTGATGGATCTTGGCCACAGTTCTTGGCGTTTTGTAGCGTTCCCCAGCCGGAACCAAACAGCAAGCAACCTCAAAACCCATGGATTTCAGCGAGGTGACGACCCGCATCCCGTAGTGCTTAAAAATCGTCGGATTGCTAACAACGAGAACGCGACCGACTTTGGCAACGGCAGCTAGATATTCACCCAACTGGCTGAGGCCACCGCCTTCGATGCAAATGTCGTAAGGATTTTGAGATAAGGGGACAGGAATGCGCGTCATCGCCAGATTTTGGTTGCTCGCACCATTTTGCCACGCCATCGGTAAAGGGTCGCCCAGAACCTGTCTGAACGACCCTTGCCATGCTATTTTTGGGCTTGATTAGTTGCTCGCTGTGATGTTGAGCTTTTCATAAAGCCCTTGGGTATTCCCTGAGAAACCCAAGGTGCCAAATTGCATCAAAGGGATATCCGCTGGTGGATTAGCCGTAATCACAATTTGGCTACCGCTTTTGGCAATGAGGTTACGAACAGCTTTGATGACCTCTGCGTAGGGCTTGGCATCGGGACGGCTTGCCATCGCATCGAAACCAGCAAGGGACTCTTTGCGCACATCCTCCTTGCTGACATTTTTAGTTTTGGCCTGTTGCTCAAGGGAGAGATCGATGAAACCACCATCTTTAAAGGTGAGGACGGTTTTGCCCAAATTTGCGGCAGAAAGATCTTGGTAGAACTGCATCACCATGGCAGACTGCTTATCCGGATCGGCCTTGGCGATTGATTTAATGTGATCCATATTCAAATTCTTAAACTGGGTGCTAAAGGCAAAAGAGCCTAAGCCGTTGGAGTCTACGGAGACATCGCGAATATCGTAGGTCTTGGCATTGATGTCGATGACATAGGCCATGTGGGCATTGATGACAGGGTCTTTCATCGGGAAGTTTTGGGCAGCGTTCGGAGGCAAGTGCATACCGACCATGCGCATTTCGGCATTGATCGGCAATTCATCTTGCACTTCGTACTTATCGACGACAAATTTATCGATGGTAACGACTTGACCGTCTGCAGACTTGACGGTGATGCGATCAACCTCACGAACCGCACCAAAGGCGGAATAGTCAACTCCTTTTTTTTGGTCTAGTGTTTTGTTAAGACGATTTCTGTTGAAGACAATTTTTTCAGCAGCGAATCCACCACCTGCGGCAGCGTCGCTTGCGTTTACATCGCTGACGGTCATCGTGCCACTGAGCAACGAATAATCGACATCTTTATAGGTGACTGTTTTTTCAAGATCGTGATCTTTGAGATATGTTGCAACTTGGTCCGCCGCTGACTTGTCCGCTAGTTTGTCAGCAACGACGTAGCCGATGCCCAAAACTGCTACTAACGCTAAGGCACCGATCGCTAACTTGTTCATGATTGCGCTCCACAAGATCGTTTATGTATCAAAACCTGGATTTTCTAGGGAACAAAGATCCTTAAGGAAGTATTTATTTATTTCCAGTTTCGCATCTTTGCTCTCCAGTACAATGAGTTCTGCTCATTATTGTCACTATAGGCTATGGCTCCAACCTCCTCCAGCGTGTCTATCAAGAGCGCCATCGCAGCCAGTCAACAGTACCTATTCTCTCTTCAGTCCCCAGAAGGTTACTGGTGGGCAGAACTAGAATCCAACGTCACGATGACGGCTGAGGTCGTCCTCCTCCACAAGATCTGGGATACAGCTACAACCCGGCCTCTGGCCAAGGCGGAAAACTATCTGCGCTCCCAACAGCGTGACCACGGAGGCTGGGAACTTTTTTATGGGGATGGCGGCGATCTGAGCACGTCGATCGAGGCCTATATGGGGCTAAAACTTTTGGGAGTCAGCGCCAAAGAACCAGCCATGGAGCGCGCTGCTGCTTTTATCCGTGGGCGCGGTGGCATCTCCCGTGCGCGGATCTTTACGAAATTCCATCTTGCGTTGATCGGCGGTTACGAGTGGCAAGGAATCCCCTCGCTGCCCCCCTGGATCATGTTTTTGCCCGGTGGTGGCCCTTTCAGCATCTACGAGATGTCCAGTTGGGCACGGGGCAGTACGGTGCCTTTACTGATCGTTTTTGACCGCAAGCCAACTTTTAAGGTGACACCAGCCATCACGCTTGATGAGCTCTACAGCGAAGGGCGCACCAATGCCAGCTTTGGCTTACCAACCACAGGCGAATGGGGGGATCTATTGGTCGGTCTGGACAGCGCCTTCAAGTTTGCCGAACAGTTCAATCTCGTCCCCCTCCGAGAAGAAGGAATTCGAGCTGCCGAGCGCTGGATTCTAGAGCGCCAAGAAGCAACGGGAGATTGGGGCGGCATTATCCCCGCAATGCTGAATTCGTTGTTGGGGTTGCGCTGTTTGGACTATGCCAGCGATGACCCGATCATTGCCCGTGGTTTGGCTTCGGTGGATCGCTTTGTGATCGAGACAGTGGACACCTATCGGGTGCAGCCCTGCGTTTCGCCGGTTTGGGATACGGGACTTGTGGTGCGTGCTCTCGTCGATTCAGGGATTGCTCCAGATCACCCTCACCTTGTCCGCGCTGGTGAATGGCTGATCAGCAAACAGATCCTCGACTATGGGGATTGGTCGGTGAAAAATCCCCAAGGGCCACCAGGGGGCTGGGCCTTCGAATTCGAAAATCGCTTCTACCCAGATGTGGATGACACAGCCGTGATCGTCATGGCGCTTCACCTGCTCAGACTGCCTGAAGAAAAGCTGAAACAGCAGGCGATTCAGCGGGCACTGCGGTGGGTGCTTTCGATGCAATGTCGTGGTGGTGGTTGGGCAGCCTTCGACATCGACAACGACCAAGATTGGCTCAACCAGTTGCCCTACGCCGATCTCAAAGCAATGATTGACCCCAATACTGCCGATGTGACCGCGCGCGTGCTGGAGATGCTGGGGCGCTGCCATTTATCTATCGATCCACAGGCGAGTGAGCGTGCTCTCGCCTACCTAGCCCGTGAACAAGAAGCGGAGGGCTGCTGGTTTGGCCGTTGGGGCGTGAACTATATCTATGGCACCAGCGGCGTGCTGAGTGCCCTCACTGCCTTCGCCCCCGAGAGCAGTCGCGAAATGCTCCAACGCGGAGCCGAGTGGTTGATCCAGGTTCAGAATCCGGATGGGGGGTGGGGAGAAACCTGCCGTAGCTACAACGATCCCGAACTGAAGGGCAAAGGCAACAGTACGGCCTCCCAAACCGCTTGGGCGCTCATCGGCCTACTCGATGCTGCTCCTTGGATTGGACTACCCGCCGATCCAGCGATTGCACGGGGAATCGACTATTTGCTGCACACTCAAAAGCCAGATGGCAGGTGGGATGAGCAAGATTTTACGGGAACTGGCTTTCCAGGACACTTCTATTTGAAGTATCACCTCTATCAGCAGCACTTCCCTCTCACCGCTTTGGGGCGATATTCGACGTTTTTGGCCGAAAAACCTGAAAATTCCCTCAGCTAGCGCAAAAAGACCCCTTAACGCGAAGATCGGCATTCCTAGGCGCTTCTCAAATCCTGTATACTCATCCGTGGATCGGTGAGGCGGTAGTACAAATGATTTTAGAGTCTTCGGAGGACCGGAGGCAGTCTCTTGCTTTTTGTCAGGAAATCCTGCCTGACGTTTCTCGAACTTTCGCGATCAGTATTCGTTTTCTGCCCGGTGTCTTAGGCCGAGCTGTGTTGGTGGCCTATCTGCTTTGCCGGATTGCCGATACTGTCGAAGACGACCCGGTTGCTCCAGCATCGAAAAAAGTGGCGCTGCTCGACCAGTTTATGGACTGTTTTGAAAAAACGGCATCGGCCAATGCTTTTCCGAAAGATGCAGTGGCAGTGCAAGGCGAAGAAGCCCATATTCGCCTGCTGCGCAATACAGATCTTGTGTTCGTGGTTTTTCGTAGTTTGCCAGAAGCGACCCGCCAAGTTGTTCACCACTGGGTCGATGAAATGGTGCAGGGGATGAAAAAGTTTGTCGGACTCTACCCTGAAGGGATTCGGATCCAGACGATTGCGGAGTACAACGAATATTGCTACTACGTGGCTGGAACTGTCGGGCATCTCCTCACCGATCTGTGGCACCAACACTCGCGCAGTATCAGCAAGCAAAAGTACGATCTGCTGCTCGTGCGCTGCGAAGCGTTTGGGGAAGCACTGCAAACCGTCAATATTCTTAAGGACATCGCCTGGGACGCGGAGCACGAAAACTCGATTTACATTCCTGAGCAATCTTTGCAGGGTTTTGGCAGTAGTCAGCAGACGCTTCTGCATCCGGGCTATCTCGAAAAAAATCACGCAGCTGTCGCTTCGATGATCGATATTGCCTGGTCAGATCTCGACGAAGCCCAGGAGTATCTGCTCCAAATTCCGAAGATTGCCGCCCCGATTCGCCTTTTTTGCATTTTGCCGCTGCTCTTTGCCTACGCGACTTTGCGAGAAATTGCCCACTCCAATGCCATGCTTCAATCCGGTGGCACGGTGAAGATCACCCGCGCTGAAGTCAAATCCTTGATCTTGGCTGGAGCAACTGCGGTCGTGAGCAATCAACGGGTACGGCAACTCGTCAATCATGTGCGCCATGAACCCTTCGTTCTCAAATGGGCAGCGTGAACTACCCCACCGCACGGATGGGGTTTCATGCACCCCTCCGCTTAACAGGTGGCTCCATCAAGATGATGCAGTTGGCGAACCAATAGACTGAGGAAGAGTCCAACGTCTGTCACAACGCCTGTGGATTCGATGGAACCACGGTCAGCCAACTTGGTGACTACGGCGGGATTGATATCGACGCAGACAAGTTTGACGCCTGCTCGCGTCATATTCCCGACCCCAATCGAATGGAGCATGGAAGAGAGCATGATGATCATCTCCGCACCCTCAAGGAGTTGGGCGTAGGCCGTCTGGGCTTTGACCAAGTCCATTTCGGTGTCCGGCAAAGGACCATCGTCTCGGATCGAGCCTGCTAGAGAAAAAGGCACCCCGCCTTTGACACATTCGTAGAGCACGCCGCTGCGCAATACGCCTTGGTGGACTGTTTCAGCGATGCTGCCGTAGGAACGAATCAAGTTGATCGTCTTGAGATGGTGGCGATGCCCCCCTTGAATCGTCACTCCTCGTTGGAGATCCACACCTAAGGAAGTTCCATGAAAAGCCTGTTCGATGTCATGAACGGCGATGGCGTTGCCGCCCAGCAGTGCTTGAAAGTAGCCTTCGCGGATGAGGGCGGCAAGATGAACGCCACCGCCTGTGTGGATAACCACAGGCCCCGCAACGACGACCGCTTTACCACCTTGCTCCCGCAATCGCCGCAGTTGCCATGCCACTTGTTCGACGACGAGTTCGACGCGGCGTTCGCTAGAAACACCACTGGCCATAAACGAAAATTCTTCTTTGGAGTGATCGGGTTGGGCTTTTTGGTGAATGGTGCGAATGCCATCGACACCACAGACGACTTGGTCGCCGACTTGAACATCCCGCATCAAGGTACACCGAGCGGTCTTGGCGAGGGGATCGACGACGACGACACCGTCCATGCGCTGTTTGGAGACAGCGATCCACTGCCCACCGATGCGTACCTCGGTGGGGTAGATATTCGTGACATAGAATTCTTGGGGAGCGACACCATTGCGCGTGACGACCTGCAACTCTGCATCGAGAATGGCATCGTCCGGGAGAAGCGCTCCGCGATCGATTAACTGAGAAAGCACGCTCTCCAGAGTTTCAACCGTGGGGGCGGTGACGAGCAAACGCGCATAGGACGTATCTTGACGGCGCAGCCCGACTTCAAAAGCTTGAATTTCAAAGCTTGCTCCACCTTTGAGTACCAAGTCGATCACTTCAGTCATCAAAGCCGTATCGAGAAGGTGGCCTTGGAGTTCGACGGTGCGAGTAGAAACTTTAATTTGGGAGAGTTCAGTCGTGCGTGGTTCTGTGAGGCGCAGGGTCAGACACTTCGCGGCTCCTCCAGCTTTGAGAAACTCAGTCAGCGGAGTTTGGCGCACTGTAAAACCACAACTTTCGAAGCGCGAGGCGAGGGCGGCTGTCACTTGATTGACGATTACAGTCCGACCGACGTTGACCGCGTTGCAGGCAAAATTAACGGCATCAACCTCCCCAATCACGAGGCGCTTTTCGGGGCTGACCCGCGACTCGATCACCCGATTCGAAGCTTCATCAAAAGCAGGTGGATAGTACAACAAATAGCCGTCGGTCAAAGGACAAAAACAGGTATCGAGGTGGTAGAAGCGATTATCGACAAGCCGCAGAGAAAGCACTTCGACGTCGAGATATTTGGCCAAATAAGGATGAGATTCGAGGCTGGAGCGAAATCCGTAGCCTGCCCAAAGCCAACGACCTTCGCGGTCAAACAGAGCATCACCCGCACCTTCAAAAGCGATCTTGCTCGGCATTTCACAGACCGTATAACCTTGGGAGCCAAACCAAGCCCCGAAAAATGGTTCTTCCCCTTGGCGCTCAGGGTGGAAGAAGCGGCTGATCACGACATTATTATCGAGGACTAAACCAGCGTTGGCTGTGAAGACCATGTCCGGCCAGCCAAGCGCTGGTTCGACGAGTTGGACATCAGCAATTTCGCTGAGGACTGTGTAAAGCCCCTGCCACTGTTGTTCAGCGAGTTCCCGCGAACTGCGGTGAACATTGCCTTCCATCCAAGGGTTGATGATGTAGTCCACCTCGTAGTGGGTCGGCTTACACATCAAGTAACGCAACTCAGTCCCGGTCATAAAGTCTCTCGATTTGACCATGTCATTCTACGCCATGGCGTTTTGAGGTATTTACTTTGGAATCACCCACTCAGCAATTTGAGAAATCGCGATAGGAGAAACGATGAAGTCTGGGGATAAATTTTCTTGAGCATTTCGCCAAGTGGTAGTAGACACAAGCCAGTGATCTAAACCATCTAGCAGTAAGCGTGTACCTTTGCCTGCTAACTGCGCAACGAGGCGCTGAGATTCTGCAGGGGGGAAAATCCAGTCCATTGTGCCTTGAACGACAAGGGCGGGACAGGGAATCGAAAAGCCTCCCGGCAAGAAAGCTTTTCGCTGGGCATAGTCGGTCTGTAGTACTGCGAGTGCCTGCATTTGGGTTTCAGGTGGGCTGATACTCAAAAGTTCTCCTGCCTGAGCACGGTAAGCGAGCAACTCATTGAGGGGGCTGATCGGTGGTGCGATCAAGACCAGTTTGCCGACTTGCTCTACGAGACGATTAGCGGCCACCAAAGCCAGGGTACAGCCGACATTGTGGCCGATCAGGCAAGGCGTTTCACCGATCTCAGGGAGCCGCGTAGCCTGTTGAATGAGCGCTAAAAAATCTTCCAGGGTCGTCTGCGGGCTAGTAATGCCCCGGCCATCGAAGCGAAGACTGACGATTCCATGATCCGCTAGTCCCTCGGCGACTTGAAGCAGGGGCGCGAAGCCGACATCTTCATCGTTACCATCTCGATCCGCCAAACCACCGGACGGGGCAAAGATGACACTGCCTCGCTGGTCGCTTGGCACAATCAGTTCGCCTTTGAGTACCGCCCCCTCGACCGGGAAATCGATGGCAAAAATGCTAAAATCTTTCAATACCCTGACTCAAAAGTTTGCTTGACAGTTAGCCCTAGAGCTTTCTATCCTAATAGTATCAACCCTTTACCTCCCACAAGCCTGGGCACTCGCTCTGGCTGTCTTTTCGTCTTTGGGCAAGGTTTATTCTCTGGAGGATTTGAACAGATTGGTTATTAAAAAGCGCTCTGACCGTGGTGTCCGTGCTGATCTACCGATGATCAACGAACGGATCCGCTACCCGAAAATTCGCGCCATCGATGCAGATGGTACACAACTAGGCATCATGCACCCCCGCGACGCCCTGCGTGTTGCTGAGGAACAGAATTTAGACTTGGTAGTCGTCAGCGAAGATGCCCAGCCACCCGTCTGCCGGATCATGGATTACGGCAAATACAAGTTTGAGCAAGAAAAACGAGCCAAAGAAGCGCGCAAGAAACAGCATACTGCGGATGTCAAAGAAGTCAAAATGCGCTACACCATCGGGGATCACGACTATCAGGTGCGTCAGCGCGATACCTTGCGTTTCCTCAAGGATGGGGACAAGGTGAAATGTACGATTATGTTCCGGGGTCGCGAGATTCAACACGCAAATCTTGCCAAAGATCTGCTCATGCAACTTGCGCAAGATGTCAGCGAGATTGGGGAAGTTCAGCAAGAACCCTCAGTCGAAGGCCGCAACATGATCATGATCATCGCGCCGAAACGGACGCAATAACGAATCGAGCAATTCCGGCAAGATCTTTCACACTGCCGATGTGTTCGTAATCTCCTGCTTTCTCTAAGCAAGAAATCACAGAGCCAGCTTGACCCGCCATTACTTCGATGCCCCAGAAGCCTCCAGGTTTTAAAAATCTGGGGGCTTCTTGGATCAAGACTCGGATCGCTTGCAGGCCATCGCTACCCCCGTCGAGGGCAAGATGGGGTTCATGGAGACGGACTTCCTCGGCAAGTTCCCCCACCATGGCCGTCGGAATATAGGGCGGGTTGCTGATGAGGGCATCGAGTTGCAGGTCTGGAGGCAATGGTGAAAACCAGGCTCCTTGGAGCAAGGGAATCTGCTTTTCTAGACCGTAGGTTTCGATGTTTGTGCGGGCAATGGCGAGCGCTTCTGACGAAAGATCGACGGCGTACACAGTACATGCGGGTAGAGCGCGGGCGATGGCGATGGCAAGGGCACCAGTGCCAGTGCCGAGATCCGCTAAGACGGGATTGGGGTAGTTGGTGAGAAAATCGATAGCGAGATCGACCAGAAGCTCTGTTTCCGGGCGCGGGATCAACGTTGCAGGGCTCACTTTCAGGGCTAGATCCCGCCAATAGGCGAGACCCGTCAGATATTGAACCGGAATCCGTTCTCTAAGCCGTTTCTGCCAAAGTTGCTCAAGCGCATCTTCCCAAGGTGCCAGTAAGTTCTCTTGCGCCAAGCGAATCTGAAGACGATCCAAACCTGACACGGACAGGATCAAATAATCGACTTCGGCAATATCGATATTGGCCGTGAAAGCTTGGCCGATGGCACGCTGCCGCCAACCAGCCATGGCTA
>JACMLN010000010.1 GCA_014379585.1 Gloeobacterales cyanobacterium ES-bin-313
AAATACTATACTTAATTTCTTCAATGTTTTTCGCAACTAGTTAATCGAGAGCCTTACGAGTAGTATTTGCGACAAGAATGACAAAGGTAACTACAGAAATGCCTGAAATGCTAGTTCTGCGTGGCTAGATTCTCGGCATTGTAACGAAGTATAAAGTTTGGCACTTCGTTGCAATGCCGCTCATTTTACCCCTACCGTGCGTTCCTTCCAGTTGTTGATGGCAAAGTCAATGAGTGTATCTAGACGGTTTGCCGATTCGTCAGCGAGGACATGCTTTAGGTACATGCTGAGTGGCCCGATGCCATAACTCTTGGTACCCCAACGCTTGATCTCATCAGCCTTGGCATCCCATTGCATTCCTTGCATGGTACGAATGTTATCGATGTTGTGACCACGTTCCATATACACAAGCTTGTCAAATACTTGCCAGTCAGTGCTTACGAACATCCTCGTTGATTGCCTTACAGTCAATAAGAATGCTCTCAAACCTGTACTAGGAATTACAACCCCAATCGCCCCCCTTCCGGTATGATTGATGTAGGCTTCAGGCAGCCATAGAAATAAAGCAGCCTGTCCGATGGTTTCGTTGTAGCGCACTTCAGCGCAGAACTTTTGCCCCCGTTCATAGAGTACGCGTCCAGTTGGTGTTGTCTCTTCCATCTTTGAAATACTGAGCAAACGATCTCTAAGTGCAAGGACTCCAGTTTTTTCTTCAGGACTCCATTTAGCCAGGATATTTTTGAGGGTGCGCTTTTCGAGGGAGGATGATTGCTCGTCGGGAGCAGCAGTAGAAGGAATGGGGATACGAATAGTTGGTAACTGTTCGTCGTGATCGATAAGCATCAAAAACAGTTGCTCGCCTTCTTGGTGGATTTCGTGGCGCAGTAGGGTAATGTCTAGGCGGCTATATTTCCGGTCGATCAAGTTCTGACGCTTAAAGATGGGTGCAATGGCCACAAGCTTTACTTCTAGCGAGTAATCGGCTAGTGGGCTGAAGGGGCGATCTTCGATCAATCTGTCGTAGTAGCGAGTCAGTTGAGCGACAAGGCCACTATCGTCACTATTCTTCAATTCGATGATGCTGACTTGACCCTGGGGATCTGCTGCAATGATGTCACTACGATCCTCTATTGCTACATACTGCCGCTTGAGCAGTGAAAGCCCCAAGTATTGCAGGTGTTCGGCTAAGAATGTTTCCAAAGCTTCTTCAGTAACAAATTCCCAGCGGCTAGCGACTTTCTTCAGCATTGAGATATCAAACGTCTATAGTTAGTCTTCCTCCACAGGTGGGCGAAATGAACTGCCATACAACGATTTAAGGCTCATTTTGTGACAGAGAAGCCACGCATGATCCTGGAAAACGTATTTTATGCGCCTCAATCTTGAAATTAAGGGATATTCTTGGTGCCATTCATCCCGACTCTGGGAATAGTAAAGCTAAACTCATCTAGCGTTGCTTGATGCCAGATAATTTCACGGAGACTCATATTGGCTTCTCAAACTTCCCTTCTCGGTGCGGCTGGTGAACACCACGTAATGGCAGAACTTCTAAGGCGTGGCTATATTGCAGCACTAGCACCGCAAGGTGTCCCGACAGCCGATATCGTTGTCACTGACCTTGAAGGTGCGCGTCTATGCTCTATTCAAGTGAAAACGCGACGCGACCTTGGCGCGGACGGCGGCTGGCACATGAAGGCGAAACATGAGGGCATTCGTGTCAAGCATTTGTTCTACTGCTTTGTAGATTTTGGGAAGACTCCAGAGTCTCGACCAACTGTGTACGTCTTACCGAGTACTCTCGTTGCTATGGTTCTCGCCACATCCCACAGCAAATGGTTAGCGACTCCTGGGAAAAAGGGACAAGCACACAAGGAAAGCGTCATGCGCCGATTTCTACCAGACTATACACGCGTTTTTGGTGCAAATGACAACCCCTACCCGAAAGGATGGCTTGATCGGTATCGTGATGCATGGCATCTGCTGAACTTAGAAGTTTCGGCTGTCGATCAAGAAGAAGAGGCTTGATCGAGGCTTATTATATATTCTTTGCTCAAATGTTCGACCATTGACAGGTAGCGGTTCAATAGGCTCGTCAGCCACTTTTTCACAGGCTTTCTTCTTCATGTTGTGGATGTGCATAGCTTACTGTGTATGTGCATAGAAAATCAATAGTTGTGTATGGGATGATTGTTTTTTTCTACTTGGGGTGTCTTTGGAAGCAGTAAGTCCGTGAGGGATTTTGAGGAGCGGGGTTCAGCCTCTGCCGCCTAGCCTCGTTGCGCATCTCGTGAGCCAATAATCCGGTCATACCGGACGGGAACAATTGCCCTCATTACTAGGCGAAACACTTTTGAATAACGTATGGATCGATTACTTGCGTGTCGCATCAGCGATGGCGGGCACGTAAAATGCGGCGATTTCGTCGATGAAGCCTTGCGGATTGCTGCCAACGAGGTTGGTCAATACCACGATCGCCAGATCATCATCGGGATAAACGAAAAATGCGGACCGCCCGCCGCCAATGCCGCCGACGATCCGGTGCGGCGCGGCGCGTATAATCGGCCAGCCCATCGCCCATTGGTTGGCCGTGCCGTCGTTCAGCATGTCTGCCGTCCAGAGGCGTTTCAGGCTGTCGGCTTTGGTCAGCAATTTGCCGCTTTGCAGCGCGATGATCCAGCGCACCATTTCAGTTGCCGACACATTCATCCCCGCACCTGTTCGCATGAATGCGGGCAGATCATCGCGCCAGCGGCCAAGTGTCGTTGTTTCGGCACCACCGCGACCGGCTCCGTAAAAGCTGTAGGGCGTGGCCGTGCCCGGAATGACATCGAATGTGTCGCCAAAGCGAACGTGCGTCATGCCAGCGGGCTTGAACTGGTTCGCAGCGAAATCGTCGATAAAGGGCATCCCGCGCAACTTGGCGATGATTTTTGCAAGCAGCGCATAGTTGGTCTGGTTATAGGCAAATTGTGTGCCAGGTACCGAGTCCATTGGCAATGCCTTCACGGCTGCCCAAGCCTTTGCTTCGCCACCGCCGCCAATCAACCCGTTGCCATCGACAATATTTGGCAGACCCGACGAATGCGCTAGAAGCTGACGGATGCGAATGGGTTGCCATGTGATCGGGAGCCCGTCGATGTAGCGAGAAACGGGTGCGTCGAGATCAAGCTTGCCCGCTTCGACGAGCTGCAGGATGGCAACACCGGTCACGGATTTTGTCGCCGAGTTGATCGGGAACAATGTGTCCGATGTCACCGCGACCTCATGTTCGACATTGGCGAAGCCATAAGCCGCCGAGAGAACGACCTGCCCCTTTTGCACCACAGCAATTTGTAAGCCTGGGATGTGCTTGGAAGCCATTTTTTCTATGATGAAGGCGCGTGTTCGGGCATTCACGACCTTCATATCGCTTTGCGATACCAAGGTTGGATTCGCTGACGACGTTGTCGGAAGCGCTGCCACGATGCTAAATGCGATGAGGAGTAAGAATGTGCGGATAATGATCATAGTTACCATTTAAGTTGTACTAATTCCACGAATACGGTCATCATCCCACGAGATGCGCAACGAGTCGTTCATTAGGGGTCTGAAACCCTTGCCCTCTCTCTATCTTCCAGCTAAAAACATAGGTGACACATTGCGAGTCTACCGATGTCTGAGTCTCAACCCATTCTTTACTCCAATTGCTTTTCTGAACAACCACAATTTTCAGAAGAAGCCGCGCACGGTGTTGGAAGCCATATCCTTCATCACCAATCCCTGTAACGCGGGACGGTCTGCCCACCCTTCGTTCTGCTTTGACGAATTCAAGGGAGGTACAGTAACTCCCTCAAGGGTGACTAAGATCCTTTACAAGTGATCTGAGGATATTTTGACAGACACTAGCAAATCGCTGCTGTCCCTACACCTCCTAAAATTAAGTTCAATGCTCAAAAATGTTTCCTTCTCCTCTAAGCCGCCTGCGGCGGAGTACCCAAACCAAATCGGGCTAAGATAGAAATATATTGCTTGTGAACAATGATGCAGATCGTTCCCTGCGAATATTGCGATGCTATCGATATTGAGACTGGCGAATTCTTTGGGGATCGCTCAGGCAAGAAGATCATGCGGGTCTGGTGAGTCGATTGTGGTCACACTATGGGCGAGCTAGATATCCTTGAGTCCCTGTTGATGATCTCGAAGGTAAGAGGTTATCAGCGAGGATGGGTCTATCACCAGTATCTTTTGATGAATCAGTCCCCTAGCATTACGGAACTCAGACAGTTGGCTTACTGCTTGGGTTACAAAGCACCGTGGGCTGAACATCGTTATCAGGAAATCTATGGCGATTCATTGCCCATTCCCCAGGAAGAATTCGTACCCCCAGACTTGAAGCTTCCAGACCTTTCGCGATTCAATGTTGCAGCAGTTGGTATTTTGCAGCCAGTTACCTGACACGCTGAAGCTGATAAGGTCGGGTATAGTTTGGCCGACTAGGTCGGTATGTCACTCTTTTGTAAGGCATTCGCATCTGCGAATAAGATTCTACTAACTTTGCCCTCGAACCAACGAAAAACCTTCAGGAGTAGGAAAGATGCGTCCCCGTCAACAGCTTGGAGTCGAGGCTGCTCTCAAAGTTACTACTAAGATTTGCCGCTTCTCGATCTACTCATTTATCTCTCCTACTTCCCTAAGCTTTTCAGCCAGAAACTTCTCGATTTCCTCCCGCCTAGGCAGCTCCAGTTGGTACTTAGAGACAAAGAGCTGATTATCCATGCCCGCCAGCGCGAATTCGACGAGCGAGTGATTTTTTCTCGTACACAATAGGATGCCGATCGGTGGGTTGTCGTTCTCCAACATCACATTTTTCTTGTACCAGCTCACATAGGTATTCAGTTGTCCTATATTTTCATGGCTGAACTCTGCCAGCTTCAACTCCACAAGTACATGGCACTTCAGAATCCGGTGGTAAAAAACCAAATCGATAAAGAAATGCTCATCCCCGATTAAAATCCGCTTCTGCCGAGCCTCAAAGCAGAAGCCATGACCCAATTCCAGCAAGAACTGCTGAAGATTGCTCAGAATTGCATCCTCAACTTCCGATTCGTACATGACCTCCTGGGACTTCAGGCCAAGGAATTCAAAGACAAAAGGATCGCGTACGTTCAGGCTGGCTACTGACTGTTCGGCCTGTGCCTGCCCATATTCTGCCAACTTATTCTTATCTGTAGAAAGACCACTGCGCTCGTAATAGAGGCTGGCAACTTGACGTTTCAGCTCTCTCACTGACCAATTGCCACGCATATACTCAATCTCATAGAAACGCCGCTTGATTGGTTCATCAAGGGTGATCAGCTCGGCAAAATGGCTAAATGAAAGCGATTGCACTAAGCGCTTAGGCGGAATGTTCAATTTGGGGGACACTGTCCCCCGAATCTCCTGTGCAGGCTCAGTTACCAAACTCAGTGTGGGTAAGGCTATAGAAACCGAGTTGGATAACCAACCTGACTCAGGGGACACCAGAACTTGAAACTCTGGATAAGCAATATAAAAGGTACGACAGCGGCGCAGTTCCCGAGGGTGATAGCTTACAGTCCCAGTCGTGCTCAAAGCTTGGCTCAGACGATCAAGCAATGCTTCACCATACTGTGCGCGATCCGCTCCGAGTTGTTCATATTCACGAATATAAGCACCCACCAGCCAATTGCGGAGAGTGAGACTAATATTGACGGCTCGACTGGCTTGAGCTGCTAACTCGTCATGCACTTGGCGAATAATGTCCACCAACTGCCCAAAGTTCAATGCAGATTGCCCTGTGCCCTCTCGATCCATCTCAGGAATACTCCTCTAAGCAACAAGTTTGAGCGCTACTCCAAATTTCACTTGAATCAAAGCAATCGCTAGCTCTGCAAGTAAGTTTGTAGTGTACATCTCTATCAAGGAGTATTTTTTTATAGCTCGCAATAGGGGCCATAGTTTCGCAGATGCGAAAAAATTGATGGTGGCCATGCCCTCTTACAAACAAAAAACCTTCTGGAGAAACCATTGATGCGCCCCCGTCAACAGCTTGGTGTCGAAGCTGCCCTGAAAGTCACCACGGAGATTGGCCGTTTCTCGATCTACTCCGGGGCGGGCAAAGGCAAATCCGCCGCTGCCCTCGGGGTGGTCTTGCGCTCATTCGGACTCGGGGTGGCTAGCAACCAGAAACATCGGGTTGCATTGGTGCGCTTTTTGAAGGGGGCGGATCGGGCTTATGACGAGGATGCCGCTATTGATGCGATCCGGCAACGCTATCCCCACTTGCTTGATACGGTCAGGTTTGGGAGGTCTGAGTACTTTGGGGCAGAAGAGATTGTCAAGAGTGACCGGGCTGAGGCGATTCGTGGTTGGCAGGTGGCCACAGGAATGCTGCTCAGTGGACTCTACAAAGTCGTTGTCCTCGATGAACTCAACCCGGTGATCGACTTAGGGTTGCTCGATGTCAAAGATGTTCTGTCGATCCTTAAGCAACGGCCCAATCATGTCGAAGTAATTATCACAGGACGTTCCCCGCACCCCGATCTCGTGGCGATTGCCGAACTGCACTCAGAACACAACCCCCACTTTCTGACCAGCAGCCCCAAGGAAACGCCGATCACTGGTCTGCATTTGACCATCGGCCCAGGCAAGGGTAAATCGACGACTGCCCTTGGACATGCCCTCCGTTCCGTAGGTCGCGCCTTCGCTGGAACCGATACCAGAGCAGTGAAAATCATTCAGTTCCTCAAAGGTGGTGCCTTTGGTTCCTACACAGAAGATGCTGCCCTAGCTGCTCTTCAAGATATTGGCCCTGGATTGGTTGAGCACGAACGCTATGGACGACCCGTGATCATTTTCAAACGTTTGCCCGCTGGAGTCGATCCCTCTCAACTCAGGCAACCCATCGACTATGCCTATGCCCTCTCTGGTTTCTACAGTGCAATTGAAGCAATCAAATCTGACAATTACCAGATGGTCATTCTGGACGAAATCTTACCCGTCTTCGATCTCGACCTTCTCCCCGAAGGCCCCCAACAACTGCTCGAAGCCTTAGAGAGCAAAAGTCCAACCACCGCCGTTCATCTCACGGGTCGCTGCTGGGAAGAGAACCCACAAACCCAAAGACTTCTCAATGCCTGCGATTCCTGCACTTACATCGAAGGACACAAGCATTATTTCAACCATGATCGAGATAGTCGCGCCCCTGGAATCGATTTGTAGCCAAATCACATTGAGTATCGTTGGCTTATCTTGTGACCAGCCTGTCAATTGGTCGGAGTGAGGGGACGGAATTGGTCTTGTTCAGTGAAGGCAAAATCCTGTGGGATCAGCATTCCAGCTTTGGTTGCTATCAATCGAGGTAGGTTGTTGCGCCAATAGGCACTCTGCTCCGCTATTGCGTGAGTGTCTCCTTCGAGGTGTTTTTTTGGACATCCTCCCCAGCAGATGGGTAGGAAGGAGCACTGCGAGCAGCTTGGAAGACAGGTTGGGTCG
>JACMLN010000121.1 GCA_014379585.1 Gloeobacterales cyanobacterium ES-bin-313
CCCGATGTGTGCAAGTACAATTCTTCAAAGCCGAATTGCACTCCTCGTCTATGGTTGCGATGATTTGAAAGCAGGTGCAATCGCTTCGGTTCTCAATTTACCCAACGATCCCAGCAGCTTTCACCGTTTGCAAGTGATCTCTGGAATTGAAGAAACGGCTTGTCAGCAGTTGCTCAAAGATTGGTTCGCGCAAAAGCGGTGAACCTGTTCAATTTCTAAGCGCATTCGACAATTTTGCCTAACTTGAGCTTTGCCCTGACTTGGTCGATTGGCAGTGCCCACATGCTTTGCCAATCGACAAGCAGTAGGATTTCGGCGTTTTTGCCACACTGATAAGCATCAAAGACTTTGGAAAAGGCTGACCATTCTCGCCGTACAAAAGCCCGGAGGAGTCCACCGAAAGTGATCAATAGACTGAGACCATTCCCGACTTGGGCATGGTTAAATGCTTGAAGGCAAACTTCGCCTACTTCATCGGTGCCATAGCCCGTGACGATGTGCCAGAGATCGTGTTGTTCGGTAAGGATGCGTCCACGAAAAACTCGACGCTGATCGCTGAATCGTCGTCTTAGAGATGCACCCATGGTTTCTCGATCTTGTTCGATGGCCGCAACCAAAACATCAATCAGATCGCTCTTCGCCTGCAAGGGTTCTGCGTACTTTGCATAGATACATCCAAGGCTCTCTTCGGGAAAACTACGAAGCCGACTCAGGCAGGGCAAGGGCATCCCAGGCTCTTGAAAGTATTCAAGGTGATCGCCGGACATCATTGTGTCCGTATAGAAGGCAGTCAAAAAAATCTCGTCTGTACGTGTTGGATCCCGCAGTACTGAAAAGCCGTGTTTGAGAGCCAATCCAATAAGTTGGGCAGATTCGCGCAGGTTAGGGCGAGGGGGCTGTTTTACGCTAGTAGGCGTCCTGAAGCTCATAGAAGTCGGGGGTGACGTAATCTTTGCGCATTGGCCAGCCCACCCAATCTTCGGGCATCAAGATTCGGATTAAATTTGGATGGCCTTCGTAGACGATGCCATACATATCGTAGGATTCGCGCTCCTGCCAGTCAGCTGCCTTCCAAATCCAGTACACCGAGGGAACACTTGGGTTTTCCCGTGGCAAAAAGACTTTAATCCGCACTTCCTGAGGGCGATCTGCGCTGTCGCTGAGGCGCATCAGGTGGTACATACTGCCCAACTCCGCACCAGGACCTTCATCAAAACCGCATTGGCAACGCAAGTAATTAAATCCGTCGTCGTAGAGCGCTTTGGCGAGGCGCAGGAGATCACCTGGCTGAACTTTGAGAATTTCGACTTTTTGATGGTCAAAGCCGATCAAGTCGTGGGATAGCCCTTTTTCGGCCAGCCAAGTTGAAACTGGGCCGGCAAGGGGTTCCGCTAAGGCTGTCTCTTCGCTCTTCGCTGCATCTTCCATGGCCTATTTGCGCTCCTCAGGGACAGCTTCTTTCTCTGGGAGGACGAGGGGTGCTTCCATCGCAGCCACCAATGCGGCTGGAGGCGCTTGGCGGGTTTCGCTTTCTAAATAAATGCTCGGAAGCGGTTCAGGCACTGCCTTCATCGTATGAATGGTCGAGTAGTAGCGGTGGGTCTGCTTGATTTGGTCGTAGCGCTCGCGCACATCTTCATTGCCCATCCGCTTGCGCAACTTAATAATCGCATCGAAGATTGCTTCGGGACGAGGCGGGCAGCCAGGAATATAAACATCCACGGGGATCAGCTTGTCGACACCGCGCACTGTTGTGTAGGAATCGGTGGAGAACATGCCGCCTGTGATCGTGCAGGCACCCATGGCGATCACGTACTTGGGTTCTGCCATCTGTTCGTAGAGGGTGACTAGCGCTGGAGCCATTTTCATGGTCACAGTGCCTGCCGTAATGATTAAGTCGGCTTGGCGTGGTGTGGCGCGGGGAACGAGACCAAAGCGGTCAAAGTCGAAGCGCGAACCGATCAGTCCGGCAAACTCGATAAAGCAGCAACTCGTACCGTACATCAAAGGCCATACACTTGAAAGCCGTGCCCAGTTGTAGATGTCGTTTAGCGTTGTTAAAACGACATTATTGGTAAGTTCCGAAGTGACTTCGGGACGTTGAATCGGATTAAGAAGTTTGTTGGTGTCCATGGGATTAAGTCCATTCGAGGGCGCCTTTGCGCCATGCGTAAACAAGAGCAATTACCAAAATGGCAATGAAGATGAGCGCTTCGACGAAGGCTAGTAGCCCAAGCTGATTAAAAGCCGCCGCCCAAGGGTACAGAAAGACCGTCTCGACATCGAAGACGACGAAGACCAACGCGAACATGTAGTAGCGAATGTTGAACTGAATCCAGCTGTCCCCACGGGGATCGATGCCCGATTCGTACGTGGTTTCCTTGAAAGCACTCGCCCCCTTAGGGCGAATAAGCTTGGAGAGCGAAAGCGCCAAGATTGGCACTGCGGTGCTAAGGAGCAGGAAGATCAGAACTGCGTCGTAACCGGAGAGTACAAACACTGCGTTTTGTGAAGTCCAGAGAACTTCCTCAGTGTAACCCATGGTTGTGCTTGACACTGCTTCACGAATCTGGGTAGCATCTAGAGAGTGTTCGGGCGTCGCCAAGCGGTAAGGCACCTGGTTTTGGTCCAGGCATTCGGTGGTTCGAATCCATCCGCCCGAGGTTGTTCAAATCAAGATTCTTTTTAGCCAACGCGATTTTGGTTGATGTTTTGTAGGGTCTATGAGTACGGAAACGATCGAAAAAAAGGGGACTGCGCGCAAGCCAATGCCCCTCTACAAGGTGCTCTTGCACAACGATGACGCCACACCGATGCAGTATGTTATCGATGTGCTCATGAAGACGATTCCCAAGATGCAGCCCTCAAAAGCACGGGAGATCATGATGGAGGCTCACACCAGCGGCACTGCAATTGTGATCGTCTGCACCCAAGAACATGCCGAGTTTTACAGCGAATGCCTGAATCGGGCTGGATTAACCAGCACCTTTGAGCCTGACTGCTAATTTCGTTCTTGGGAATGAGGCGAGTCTGTACTGAAAACTCGTACCATTGAGTGATTGTGTTCCAGAGACCCCAATGAAAATCGCTCCTTTTGTTCTTGCTGGAAGTGTGCTGTTGCTAGTTGCTTGCTCTGGGGGAGATTCCTCCAAATCAACTGACAAATCCGAGACGGAAACGGAAAGCTCAGAAACTACTCCCGAGCAAGGCGAGACTAAAACTATCATCGGTACTGCGATCAAGATGGGGAGTGATACAGGTACGCTTGTCTTTGTGCCAGCAAAACTTACTGTAAAACCCGGAGATAAGATCACCTGGGTGATGAATAAAGCCGGTCCCCACAATGCGATTTTCGATACGAAGGGTTCTCCTGACTCCAATACAGCAAAAGCACTTTCCGAAAATAAGCTCCTCGTCAAGTCTGGCGATACTGTAGTTGTCGAAGTTCCGGGCAATGCGAAGCCAGGGGACTATAAATTTAATTGTGTTCCTCATAAGTCCGCTGGAATGGTCGGTGTGCTGACCATCGCCAAGTAGCGCTTCTTTTCAAATTTGTGAGTGAGAAATCTACGTTCCATCCTGGGTGAGCAGAAACAGTAGAAAACTTTAACGGTGAAAGCGCTTCCCTTGGGGTGGCTCCTTGAGTTCCAGACCGTTTGCTTTGATCCCGGAGCGCAGGTTCGCCATAAACTTTTTGCCGGGATCGCTTTTAGAGGTGTAGTAGTTCTTGAGTAACTCATGCCACAGAGGCGTACCTCGAAAACCGCCATACTCAAAATGGCCACTCAAATAAGCAATTCTAGGGTGCTTGGCTTTGAGGTACTGCACAAGCCAGATGTTTGCTTCTAGTTGCTTTTTGGTGAGCGGGTACTTGGGATCGCCACCAGCGTTCTCGATACCAATCGCCGCCCAATTGAGGCCGATGACGTGGCGGGCGAGGCAGGTGGTCGGCATCAGTTGATAGATATCGCCATTGCGATCGACGACGAATTGAGAAGACACATTTAAGGCACCGCCTTTTTTTAACTCAGGCCGATCCCCACCCAGCCTGGTCGGTCTGAAAGTTGCCAATGCGCCTGCTGCTGTTGGGCCATCCGTCCAGTGGGCGACAACGATCCGTGGGTCAATGTCGATGCTTGTCGCCTCTGGGTTGTAGTGAAGGCGGAAGTACTCAAGGCTGAGGGCTTCGCGCTCAGGCGTATAAATCGGTCGGCAAAGAATGTTGCGGCTTGCCAGGGTCGGCACATCGCTACCACTGAAACAGCCGCGGTCAGGCGCTTTTAGGGCAGTTGCGCAACTGCTGGCTTCTTGGGCATTGAGGGGGCTTGCAGTAGCAAGCCAGCAGGCCAAAAAGAAAGAAGCACGTTTCATGGCAAATTTTTAGCAGGACTGTTCACTACGAAGCCATAATAGAACGATGTTTGGCACATTCCAGCAATCGACCGTGCGCGTACAGGTGGCAGCTACCGCTGCGACCATAAAGCGTTGTTTGACCGATTTTTCATTGATGCGTCAGTGGGCAGTTCTCCAGAGCTATCCCAGTACCCTGCCTAAGGAACTGACCGATGGGCTGGAGTTTACTTCAACTTTTGGGATCATTCCCCTCGGGCACCGAGTTGCAGAACTGACCCCAGATTCCCTCAAACTTGTCCTTTGGGGCGGTGTTGACGGCTATACCCAGTGGCACTGGGGGGACGGTTGGGTTCAGTTGACTGTGGCCGGAGTGTCTTTGATTCCCCTCGCTTTGGGGCAGACGGCACTAGTTGAGAGTCTTGTACGCTTTGCTACAGATCTTGACCACGCCGTCGCCTAAGCATCTACACTTGAGGGGCAACCCTGTCAGGAACATTGCAGTGCAGTTCACACGTTCCAGTGGTATTCTCTTGCATCCAACCTCCTTGCCAGGTCCCTATGGAATTGGCAGTATTGGCACTGAGGCGAAGCGCTTTATCGATTTTCTGGCACAATGCGGCCAAAGCTATTGGCAAATCTTGCCCCTTGTTCCAACTGGGTATGGGAACTGTCCGTATATGTCCTACTCAGCTTTTGCAGGCAACCCACTGTTGATTGATCCTGAAGAATTGCTTGGCTTGGGATTAATCTACAGAGACGATCTTGAACTCGTAGAACTGACGACGACCGCCGGATGGGGGCATACCCAAGTCAACTTTGATGAGGCCAATGCTTTTAAGGTTCGCCTGCTGACCATTGCGTGCGAAAACTTTGGAAAGCTTGATTCAGGGATGCAAAAGCTTTACGAGCGCTTTTGCGACCAAGAAGGCTGGTGGCTAGAGGACTACGCGCTGTTTATGTCTCTCAAAGAAATCAATGACGATTTGCCATGGTCAGGCTGGGACGAAGGCATTGCTTTGCGAGAAGCACCCGCCCTCGAAAAGCAAAGTCGGCAACTCCAGGCTCGGATTTTTTACTACCAGTTTTCGCAGTTTTTGTTTGCCCGACAGTGGTCTGCTCTCAAGCGCTACGCCAACGAAAAAAATATTAAAATTATTGGCGATCTGCCGATCTACGTCGCTGCAGACAGCGCGGATGTTTGGGCGAACCCCCATCTGTTTCGCCTCGATGAAAATGGTGATCCGACTTTTGTGGCGGGTGTCCCCCCTGACTACTTTAGTAAGACAGGGCAGCTCTGGGGCAACCCACTCTACGACTGGGATACCATGGCTCGCACTGGTTATCAGTGGTGGATCAATCGCTTCAAGCGCACCCTCGATACTGTCGATATTGTCCGCATCGATCACTTTCGGGGCTTTGAATCTTACTGGGAAGTCGATGCCCTCGAAAGTACAGCGATCAATGGCAAGTGGGTAGAGGGACCCGGTACGAAGCTTTTTGATGCTGTCCAAATCGGGCTTGGGGGATTGCCACTCATTGCTGAAGATTTAGGGGTGATTACGCCAGAAGTGGAAGCGTTGCGGGATCACTACGGTTTCTACGGCATGAAAGTTTTACAATTTGCCTTCGACAACAACCCGAACAATGAGCATCTTCCCCATAACCATTCCCGTAGCACTTTGGCCTATACGGGTACCCACGACAACAACACGACCACCGGCTGGTTCAGCGAGTTGGACTACAACGCTCAAAATCACACACGGGACTATCTCAACCTCCGAGATAACGAGCCGATTCACTGGGGGATGATTCGTCTAGCCATGGCTTCCCCTGCCAATGTTGCGATCGTTCCTCTTCAAGATGTGTTGGGTTTAGGTACCGACGCGCGGATGAATACCCCAAGTACCGCTGTCGGCAATTGGGGTTGGCGTTGCCCCCACCTCGATACCCTCGATGAAGAACTCCGCAAGCGCCTATCTCACCTCACCGGCCTCTACGGTCGGTGGCCAACATAAACCTTTATTGCAATTTAAGTCGTGGAAGCAATCGAGCTGATCTATCCAACCAAACTGCCTGTGGCTGAAAAGCGTATACCTGCTTTTGAACGCCTCCAGTTAGGTATTGTCCAAAAAGGCGAAAGTATTCTTGTGCCAAGACAAGTCAGTATGGGTCTAGGTGAGGACTTAGAACCTCTACCGTCCCAGCCAATTTTCGGAATGGAACTCTACAATGCAGGGATGGCGCAACTGATCGGTGGGTATGGAGCTCACCATCTCTTAATCGCCGCCGAACTTCAGGCGCACTTAGAGCCGATGGATACCCTGCTCGATGGCATCGCTCTTCAAGCTTTAGATATGGTTCAGGACAAGCACAGTGCCACGAACGAAGGCAAAGAGCACCTGCTCAACCTATTGCGTTCGGAACTCTTTTTGAAAGTACCGACTGCTGGCCCACTAGATCTTCTGCGTACCGAAGAGATCATTAACCGTTTCTGGCGAGAGTATTTTAATCAGCGCGAAGGACTGGTGCGGCTAAGAGCAGATCTCCAAAACGACCTGCAACAGATGCTTCAACGGGGTCAAGTCCAACAATGGGTCTGGCGGATTAGCATTGTCAACGGCCGGCTACGGGCAAAGCAAAGCACGACCCACTAATGGCCTAACAACAACCGGGAAATCCAGGTTGCTGGTTTCCAGCGATTCCCAGCAGTATCCACTGCCCAAATGCACAGCCAAGAAAGCAAAGCAAGGGCAAGTGTGATTGTGACTAAATAGAGTGGGGGTGAAAAAGTATAGAGTCGCCCCGTCGTTCTTAGCCTGCCAAGAGCGAGCAAAACGAGGGGATGAATGAGATAAATCCCAAAAGAGGCAGTTGCAAATTTGGTCATCGCCTCAACCCAGAAAGTGCTTTTAAGCCTCTGCAAACCATGGGTAGCTGTGGGTAGAAGCAAAGCAGTAAAAGCAAAAGCATAGGACAAGCGAAATAGCGGTAGAAGCAGACCATTCGGCCACCGATAGGTAAAGATTACGCCAGGACTATCTGGGGTTGCCTGTACGGTCATCGCGGAAGCAAGTGCGAGAGAAATGAAAAGTAATCCCCACAAAAGTGGGCGATATCCATGAACCCATTTTTCGAATAGTGCGCGGTACTTACCAACAAAAAGCCCCAGGAAAAACGGCACAAACCATTCAGGAGCTGTCCGGGTTGAATTTCTGGCGAGCCAAAAAAGGAGTGGGGGCAGTAAATGGGGAAACTTATCCGGCAAGAAGCGATAGCCGATCCAAATTGGGTAGAGAGCAAGCAAAGCAGCTATGCCCCAAAGCATCCGAGCCGGTTTTTCTAAGAGCCATTGCAATGGTTTATGGGCAACTGCATAGAGTAGATAGAGTTGGAAGAGTAAAGCAACAAAATAGAGATGGGGAGAGCAGCCGAACAAAAACCAGTTCAACCAAACAGTTGGGTTTTCTAACTGTTCAGGAGTGATTTTATTCGTGCGCAGCTGAAATAGGAAATAGAGGAAATTCCAGGTGAGATAAGGAATGAAGATACTGCTGAAGCGTCGCTGAAGGAAAGATCTGAATTCAAAAGCACGGCTTTGACGCAGGGTCAGCAAAAATCCGGCGATAAACACAAATCCAAACAGGGCAAAGCGACCGATTTCGTTGGCCGTTGCGAAGAAATAGAGTCCCCGATTGGCTGCTGGGGTGCGCCACCAAAAAATTGCGCAAGCATGAATCAAGAGCACACCAAGACAACTCAGCACACGCAGGGCTTCGATCTCTAGAAGCCGTTTTGATGAGGCGGATTCGCTCATGGTTTGCGGTGGGAGAGTAGCCAATCAAAAAAGTCTGGTTCTGCATAGGCATTATTCCAGACATTATGGGCGACTTGTGGGTATTCGGAGTAGCGCACATCCGCTTTCACCAATTTAAGTGCAGCTGCCATCCTGCGGGACTCCGTAACGGGGACAAGTGGATCAAGGGCACCATGAAAAATCCAAATCGGCAGTTTGCGCAGGATTTTTGCAGCATCCTCGTAGGGGGATTTTGTTTGGCCGAGGCTTGCCGCTGCACGAGGGAAACTGTACTTTTCCAAACCAGTTGGAAAGACGATCCAGCCACAGATTGGGGCAATGGCGGCAAATTTTTCGGGGTGCCGTACCGCCAGATTCCAGGCGCCAAAGCCCCCCATCGAAATTCCCGTCAAGTAGAGTCGTTGGGGATCGCCGTGAAATTCGCTGACTGTGCGGTCTAAGGCATTCAGGGCTTGGTCTTCCGTTGAACTAGCCCAGATCGTATCGGGGTAACTCTGGGGAAAGACAACGATTGCTGGAACCCGATCGACATGCTGACGGATCGCTGAACCCAGTCCAACTTCAGTCTGGAACAGCCCATCGCTACCCCGCTCGCCAGCCCCATGTAAAAACAAGATGACGGGCCACAGTTTTTCAGAGGTATAGCCTGGAGGAACGTAGACCTGATAGCGATAGTTCGCTCCAATCGTCCGGTTCAGAAATCCCGTTTCGGTGGGCTGGGCTGAAACCGCAGTGTTTGGAAAAAATAAAACCAAGAGAAGGCAAAGAAGCAGATAGGGCCGCATGACGCATCAAAGATTTCCCCCAGACTACCTCAAGCGTTGATCTCTTCGCCCATAGCAGCATCGATCACCTTCGCGGTGGGCTTGATCAAGTAATCGCTAGCACCAACGAGATTGGCGAGAATGCGGTCAAATAGTGTGTCTTTGCTCGTCAGCATGACCACAGGCACTTCTTGAAGAGCAGGGAACATTTTGCATAATTGATAGCCATCCATTCCCGTCCGTACAACCTCGAAGACAAAAATTTCTGTTATCCAAGCTTGACGCACCGAAAAGTGTGTAGTACTTTGTAGTATATGCTGAGGTAAGTGTTATGCATGTTCTCCAACAGCCTGTTCTCGTTCTTTCGCGCAGCTATTTGCCTGTAGATCGCGTCACTGTCAAAGAAGCGGTCTGTTTAATTGCCCGTGGCAAGGCCGAAGCTGTGGAGATGGGCGACGGGAAAACATGGCTCGTCCGCTCGATTCGCAAGGTGTACGAAGTGCCTGCGCAGATCTGCTTGACCGCCGCTGGGGTGGAACGCATCTGGAAAGTTCCGCCCGTCAACCGCAAGGAATTGTTTGCCCGAGATGCCAACCTTTGCCAGTACTGCGGTTCCAAGCGCAGTCTGACGATTGACCATGTCCTGCCGCGCTCGCGGGGTGGTCAACACATCTGGGAGAACGTCGTCACCGCTTGTGAGCCTTGCAACACGCGCAAGGGCGACCGCACGCCTGAAGAAGTCGGAATGGTTTTGAAGGCGAAGCTCAAGCCCCCTGTGCACCCAGCCGTGGCCTTCGCTGAACAACTCTGGAAGTCCTAACAAGGAAGCGACAAACATCCAGAAAGGGCGCAGATTCTGTGCCCTTTCTTTTTTGGGTGTGCCAAGGAAAAGGCGAAAAAACTTTCCCAAACCCCTTGACTTTATGTAGTACGTTAGATTATGTTTGTAGTATCAGGAAAAAGAGAGGCGCTTACGCCTCACCTGCACCGAACCATGAAAACTGAATAACGAAATACCAAATTCTGCTTCCTGAACTGCCAATTTTTCAGGAAGCCTGTGGAAGCGGTGTTTTGAACTTGGAATAGCTAGCTGTCGTGCTGCTGTCTCTAAGGATTGAAATACCGCTTCACTTTGACTAGAACCGCTAGTGCGGAGATGGGTCTGCAAAACCCGTTAGGCGAGTGCGATTCTCGCTCTAGTCTCCAGCGATGGGAGTGTAGCTTAACAGCAGAGCGCCGATCTCATACGTCGGTCGATGTCAGTGCAACTCTGATCGCTCCTAGTGCTTACGAGTGTGGTGAAACGGTATCATCGCGGTCTCCAAAACCGTTGTTCTTGGTTCAAATCCAAGCATTCGTGTGTTTCCAGGTGAGGTGAAATGGTGACACCCACAGCCGATAACTGTGTCATAGCAAGTTCAATTCTTGCCACCTGGACTATTCCGGCTTAACTCAATTGGCAGAGTGCTTCGCTGTTAACGAAGAAGTTTCAGGTTCGATCCCTGAAGCCGGAGCTATCGGTGTGTAACTCAATTGGCGAGAGTGTCTTCCTTACAAGAAGAAGGTTGTGGGTTCAAGTCCTACCGCACCGATGTTTTCTCCCCATAGTGAATCAGCGATCACACTTGCCTGTCGAGCAAGAGTGCCGGGGGCAGCACCCGGTGGGGGGGCTGTGGGTCTATGGCTTAGCGGCTGAGCAGCATCCTTTTAAGATGCATTAGGTTGGTTCAACTCCAACTGGACCCACCAATGGCCCTATCGTCTAGTCGGCCTAGGACGTTGCGTTCTCAGCGCATAAACAAGGGTTCAAATCCCTTTAGGGCTATTGCGGGGTAGGCCAGCAGCAAGGCCGCCAGTCTCATACGCTGGAAATCCTGGGTGCGAGTCCCAGCCCCGCTATTTGGTACAGCCTGAAGCGTGTACCTATTTGGGGACGTAGCTCAATTGGGAGAGCAACTGCTTTGCACGCAGTCGGTTAGGGGTTCGACTCCCCTCGTTTCCACTTCCGCGCCGTAGTGTAAAGGCAGCACGCCTAAAACATCCTTTTGCATCCCTTGCCCAATCTGGGCCGAAGTGGGAGGGTTATCGCCTGTTAAGCGGGCAGAGGGTAGGTTCGATTCCCCCCGGTGCGGTTATTTGAGAATGTAGCTTAATGGGCAAAGCGTCCGGTTCTTACCCGGTCAGATCTCAGATCGTGGCTGAGCGTTCTCATCAAAATGGCCTCGTGGTGCATGGGTTAGCATTAGCGCCTTTCAAGCGATAGAAACGAGTTCGAGTCTCGTCGAGGCTACTTTTGGGTGTGAGGCAACTGTCGGTTAGTTGCGGCTGTCTGTAAAACAGTTTCTTTCAAGAACGGGGGTTCAACTCCCTCCACACCCACTTTCCCAACTAGGTGTAGCTGGTGCGCACACTTGTCTGAAAAGCAAGGGGACACAGTTCGATTCTGTGAGTTGGGACCAGAAGATATTGGCTTGTCGTCTAATGGGTAGGACGCGGTGCTCTGAACGCCGTTATCTTGGTTCAACCCCAAGCGAGCCAGCCAAGTATTGGGTTGTCGTCTAAGGGCAGGATGAGACTCTTTGAAAGTCAAGATCTTGGTTCAAATCCAAGCGACCCAGCCAATCTTTGCTATCGCTTTCTAGCAACAGCAAAACATATCCCCGTGACCCAAAAGCAGAGGTGGCAGTCTCAGAAGCTGTTTACGTGCAGGTGCAAGACCTGTCGGGGATATTGACATGCTCCTATAGCCCAACTGGTAGAGGCTGCACGTTGAGATCGTGTATATGTGCAGGTTCAATTCCTGTTAGGAGCACCATTTTGGAGAGTACCGCTAAGTGGTCGGCAACTCGCGTGCTAAGCGGGGGCAGACATTGTTCTGGAGGTTCGACTCCTCTACTCTCCGCTTCGCCGCTGTATCCCAATTGGCAGAGGAGGCAGTCTTAGAAACTGTTTATGTACGAGTGCTTCGCGCGACCTTCGGTCTACGACTCTCGTCAGCGGCATAGTTCAAGTTTCTGCGCGTAGCTCAAGGGAAGAGTACCAGTTTCCGAAGCTGGTTGTTGATGGTTCGAATCCATCCGTGCGGACTGTGGCTGTAGCTCAATCGGTAGAGCACCAGACCGTGACTCTGGTCGTTGCGGGTTCAATTCCCGTCAGCCACTTTTTCTGGGTGTAGCTCAGAACAATGTTTACCTTCGCCAGTGGATCTGGACCTGAGACTACGAATTTCGGCGGAATGGTTCGATTCCATTCGAGGGTACCAATGCGGATGTGGTGTAGCGGCAACACAGAATCTTGCCAAGATTCAATCATGGGTTCAAATCCCGTCTTTCGCTTATTTCCTAACTCTATGAACAGTTCTATTTTTGCGGGTGTGGTGTAGCCGGAAACATCCGAGTCTTCCAAACTCAAGTCACGAGTTCGAATCTCGTCACTCGCTTTTGCCGTAGTAGCACAATTGGCAGTGCAACTGTCTTGTAAACAGTAGGTTGTCGGTTCGACTCCGACCTATGGCTTTGATTGCTGTTAGAAATGCCGGGATATGGCGTAGTGGCAACGTGCATCGTTTGGGGCGATGACTCCTCAGTTCGATTCTGAGTATCCCGATTTGGAAGGTTCCGCCAAGTAGTTGGCAACTCGTCTAGAAAACGAGGGTGGCATTTGAGCCAGGGGTGCGACTCCTCAACTTTCCGCCAATTTTAGGGGGGTGGGCAAAAGGTGAGCCGCCTGTTTCGGGAACAGGATATCGAGCGAGTTCGATTCTCGCCATCCCTATTCGTCCCTGTAGCCCAATTGGTAGAGGCTGCGAACTTAAACCTCGTTTACGTGTCGGTTCGAGTCCGACCGGGGACACTGCCCCTTCTCCGTGGGA
>JACMLN010000122.1 GCA_014379585.1 Gloeobacterales cyanobacterium ES-bin-313
ACGAGAGCACAGACCCATCGTCGGATCGTTTCGTCTAAAGCCGCGCGCAAGTACATCATCTTCGACACCCACGACCGCCACAGTAATAGTACGGTTCCGTTGCAAAAAAGGGGTGGCCAGTTCTTCCACCTGTCGGTGACTCAACGGGAAGCGCAGGAAAAAGCGGACGCACAAGAACGAGCCGTTCCGATTAAAAGTGTCACCACTTAAACAGAGGAGACTGAGCAGAACGTCTGCGCTTGTATATGACCTGCCATCGGGTGGAATCTCCCCTAGGCATATACACCCGCTTTTTGCGACGCAAACTCAAGAAGTATTAATCTCTCTCAAATGGTGCTCTTTAAACTAAAGAGATCTAAAGTTTTGCAGATCCGCGGCCCATGTAAGAAGGCGACCCCACATAAACCGCACTTGATTTCCTGCAAACCCAGGCAGGACAAGGATAAGCCTCAGCCGACCCTCGGTTTATTCAAGGTCACTTACTTTCTTACTTCCAAACTGGAGAAAATCATGAGGAAAATCACTTCCCGCTTAAGCTGCCTTTTTTTGACACTATGCCTACCTCTGGCTATTCCAGCAAATGTGAGGGCGCAATACATCATCACGGAATCGGGCTCACCTTACAGAACAGCCACTGGGTATGAGGCTCTGGTTAGCAACACGACGGGCTTGTACAACACTGCTAATGGATACCAGGTACTCTTCTCGAACACGACGGGTAATAGCAACACAGCCAATGGATACCGTGCGCTCTTCTCGAACACGACGGGTAATAGCAACACAGCCAATGGATACCGTGCGCTCTACGCGAACACGACGGGCGCCAACAACACCGCAAATGGATACCGTGCGCTCTTATTGAACACGACAGGTTCCTTCAACACTGCTAATGGATACCAGGCTCTCTACGCGAACACGACGGGCTTCAACAACACAGCCAATGGATACCAGGCGCTCATATTGAACACGACGGGCGCCTACAACACTGCTAATGGACTCAATGCGCTCTTTGCGAACACGACGGGCTCTTACAACATCGCCTTGGGCTATGCAGCCGGCTACAACATAACCACAGGCTCCCAAAACATCCACATCGGCAATTTTGGTTATTCCGACGACTCTAATGTGATCCGCATCGGCAGCCAAGGTAGCCAAACTAAAGCTTATATCGCAGGTATCTCCGGTGTGACAGCCAGTGGGGGTGTCCAGGTCTTTGTCAATGCAAGTGGACAACTAGGTACTCTGACTTCCTCCAAGCGTTTTAAAAGTGGCATCAAGGACATTGGTAGTGCTGGTGATAAGTTGATGAAACTGCGCCCAGTGACTTTTCGTTATAAAGAGGCCGCTGAGAATGGTACCCATCCACTGCAATACGGTCTGATTGCTGAGGAAGTGGCTAAGGTGTATCCAGAGTTGGTGCAATATGACAAGGACGGCAAGCCTTTCACTGTGTATTATCATTTGCTCACACCTTTGCTATTGAGTGAACTGCAAAAAGAGCATCGTCAGAATGCCTCACAGCAAGCAGAATTAGCAAACTTCAAGCAGAGGGAGATCAAACAGCAGGCAGAGTTTGCCAGTCTCAAACAGCAGTTTGTTGTCCAACAGCAACAGCAAACAGCTCAGTTGGCTGCATTACAAGTGAAGCTGAATCAGTTGGATAGAGTAGTTCAAGCGAGTAATTCCGAGCTTCGCTTGTCTCAAAAGTGAAGGCCGATTCAGATAGGGGTTTCGACACGCACAATGTTGAGCACCTGGCAAGCCAACTTCGCCGGGTGCTCAACGGCGCGACCGCTGACACAGAAATCACCGCGATGGCAATAAACTTGGTGCGGATTGCGGATTGGATAATGGGAGATCAATCCGCCCGGACGTGCACCTTTCAATTTGCTGCTCTGGCTGACAGTGCCTAGAGGTTGCTGAATTTGCCAACAGCGTCATTGCTACAGTCATCCCAGATGGATTGCAGAAGCTTAAACAGCACAAGGGATGGCGATGGGTGCCCCAAAGACCTGTTCAACCAGTTGGGGCTGTTGGGTGAATTCAAGATACTGAGCAGCCATTTCTGGGGTGAGCAGTTCTAACATCAAGCGATTTTCAAGCCAGAATTCAATCACCTTAAAAGCCGTGCGATCACAAAGAATTACCCGCCAACCTTCGCGCTCACCAATTTGCCGAATTTGCGCTTCGCTGGCTGGGACTGAAATTGCCGCATGGGTTGCTACTAGATCGTGAATATCGGGTTGATGAACCAATTGAGCTGGCTCTTGAGCGTGGCCAGGAGCTAGTTGATTGCCCAGAGGATAAACCTCGATCCCAGACCCATATTGGTCGTGGGGAACCACCAAATACCCACCAGGATGGGGGAGGAACGTAAAAACCTGACCTTGCCAAACTTCTGCCAAGACTTGGGCAACATGCAGGGGGTTGTGAGCTGCAATGGAAAGATGGTGAATCATTAAGGGTAACTCCATGAATACTAGGTGGATACTTTTGCTAACAGGACAGCTAGTTACATTCTCCGCAAGGGCGCAAGGTTGTGCGCCCTACGCAAGCACTGCACTGCTGTCCTGTTCTGATAGAATCATCAGCTACAGGCTTCCCCCATCGCATCCTGAATAGCCGTGATCTAGCGGGGGAAGTTAGTCGGCGAGTAAGCGATATGGCAAGACTCTCTAAGGCTCAAGAGCACGCAAGGCAGCAAATCCGACAATTGGAAGGATTAGACGAGACCCCGGAGATCACAGGCAGCAAAATTCTAGTCGCCTTGCAGTCTGCCATTCCAAGCGATAGTGCAGTGTTATTTGGGGTTGATCCCACCAGCCTCTTGTTCAACCGGATGCTCGCCCATAATCGTGGCCTTGCCCAGTGGCAGCATTGGTTACAAAAGATTTATTTGGTGGGGGAACCGCTAAACGAACTCAGCTTTCCTGGATTGATGGGGGCAAATTTAGCGGCTGTGGGGATCCACGATCGCCCGCAAACTTCCTTGGGGATTCCGCGCCCTGCCCTGGAAATTCTGACACCGGAAGACTGGTGGCGTAGATATCACGACATCGCCACACCAACGGGAGGTATCTTACGTGCCTGCTTTGGGGCAAATGGTCGGTGGGTGGCGGCATTAGAGTTAGCTCGTCACGAGTCTCGGCAATCATTTCAAGCGGGGGAAGTCAGTTTTATGCGCTGGCTGGCACCCATGATCGGGCGCATTCTGCATCTTGCCTACGAACGAGAACAGACAAGCCAAACAATAGCAATGCGTTCCGATGTCAATGGCATTTTGGTACTGGGAACCAATGGGCAAATCCAGGTTTGTACACCTGCAGCTGAAACGTGGCTTCAGCACCTAGGCGAGAGCGGATCACTAGGGAAGGATAACTTGCCAACGGCGGTCTGGGCGGCGATCGCTAGACTCCGCTCCAATACCAAGAATTCTCCAGCAAGTCATCTGTATGTATGGACATCTGCAGGAAACCTACGCATTGAAGCCTCTCAATCCAGCCTAGACGGATCAACTGCGATTGTACTAGCTCCAGACCGTCCACCCATCCCACCGGACTTACCCCTGCACTGGCAACTCACACCTCAAGAACGCCAAGTCGTCTTACAAGTGGTGCAGGGGTTTAGTAATCAGCAGATTGCCACCGCATTCACTCTTAGTGAACACACTATAGAATCGCATCTTTCCCATGTTTACGAGAAACTGTCGGTACATAGCCGAAGTGAACTCTTAGCCTGTTTATTTCGAGATGTTTACTGGGCACAGATTCAGTCTGCCCCATGAGATGCGCGATGAGCTTGGGATTGTGAAGCTAGAATGTTTTCTATTAAAGAGTTTCACTCGCAGTCGGCAATTAAGAATGACAGCGTCAACCTTAGCCAAAAAAGCAGCTGGGATGATCGACCTCTGATTTTGTAGATGCGAAAATTACCAGGTTTTTAAGTTGGAGTTCTCAAAATACTTTCTCGACTGAGCGAGCAGCAGATGTTTCATTTTCCCTGTTTGACATTAAAGAATGTCCATATGAACGTGCAGCAAATCGACATTCCCGATTATCTGATTCGCAAACAGTCTCATCCCCTCGGAAATAGAAAAGGAAATCACGGTAGCTATATTTCGAAGCATGGTCTACTCAAGAACACTTGTCCCCTAATGGTCAAAAATGAACGTACCTCGGCTGTAGCCCGGCTTGTAGCAGCGATGCGAAAGCTGATTCATTTCGCTTACGGTGTGTTGAAGTCGGATCAACCCTTCAATGCCGAGTATCGTCTGCGGCCAGCCTGAGCGAACTGCATGGCTTATTTTTTATTTTCTTCCCCCTGGTAGTCAGTTTTGAGTGCCCGTGAGGACACACGCAGCGCGCGTCCGGCGTAAACCGGACTACTTTGCCATCGCCATGCATTCTGGGTTGAGAAAAACTCAAGGCGCGTTTAGACCCTTGACAGGCAAGACGGTATCTTACGTCAAGACAACCATTGGTGTAGGGCAGTAAAAAGGCTATGTTTATCATAGGGTTTTGTCAGGTAAGCATTCATGCCTGCTTCAAGGCAGCGCCTACGATCTCCATCCATTGCACTAGCAGTAACAGCAATAATTGGAATAGTGAAACCCAACTTGCGCAGGACTATAGTCGTTTGGTAGCCATCCATCACAGGCATTTGGCAATCCATAAGGATCAGATCAAATTGCTGAGCTTTAAGAATCTGAATGACTTGACTACCGTCAGACACAATGCAGGCATCTAAACCCATTGAGATAAGCTGCCGAAAGACTATTTTCTGATTGACTAGATTGTCCTCCGCTACCAAAATTCGAGCAGAAGGTAATATAAATTTTGGGGGATCTAGCAGTTTTTTAGATGCCTCATTTGGAGAACTTGTAGCAACCTTAAGCTGAATATTAAACCAGAATGTTGAACCTATTCCAGGAAAACTGTCTACACCAATTTTTCCATTCATCAATTCTACAAGTTGTTTCGATATCGCCAGCCCTAGACCCGTTCCACTATAGATACGCGTGGAAGAGGAATCGACTTGACTAAATAACTGAAAAAGCTCTTTGTGTCGTTCTTGAGCTATCCCAATTCCTGTATCCTTGACCGAAAAATGTATCCTTGTCTCTGTATCGGAGAGTTCCAGACACTTGATGAAAATTTCGATGCTTCCGCGATCAGTGAATTTGACTGCATTGCCAATCAAATTCATTAGGATTTGACGTAGACGATCAGGATCCCCTTGAAATTGACATGGGAGATCTGCTTGATAATTACAGTCTAAAACTAGGTTTTTAGATGCAACTAGCCCTTTGAAAAGATCTAGTACCGATGACACTAGCTTTGGAAGATCAAAGTCAATCAATTGAAGTTGTAGTTTCCCTGCTTCGATTTTTGAGAAGTCGAGAATATCGTTGAGTATTTTAAGCAAGGTCTCAGAAGAAGAGCGGATGGTGAGAATCATCAAGCGGGCATCCGGGGTGAGAGAACTCTCAAGCAGCAATTCACTTACACCCAGAATTCCATTCATTGGTGTGCGGACTTCATGGCTCATGTTAGCTAAAAACTGACTTTTTGCTAAAGACGCCTGTTCTGCTTGCAAGCGTGCTACATCCAGGGCTTCGCATTGCTGGACTGTTTTGACGAGCAATTGTGCTTGAACAAGAGCAATTCCGACTTGATAGGCAAGTTGAACTAAAAGATCGAGTTCAAAATTGAGCCATTGCCTTGGCCCACGGCAATGGTGAGCAATTAACAGTCCCCAGAGATTATTGCCGTTTAGCACTGGAATGACGAGATTTGCTCGCACACCAAAACTTTCGAGGAATTCTCGGTGGCACGGATGAATATCCGCAGTGGTAATGTCATCAATCGCCCGGTATCTTCCTTGCTCGTACATCGAAAAGTACCCATCAGCAAAGCAGGTGTCAGTAACCTGCCGATCCATTAAGGAGATATAGCCAGGAGATACCGCCTCAGTTACCACTTGCCCGCTGCCATCTTGATTGAACTGATAGAGTACTACTCTGTCCGTATCAAGTAGTGCCTGCACTTGCCGGACAGTCATGTTGAGGATATCAGGAAGAGCCAGGGACTGGCGGATCTTGAGGGCAGTCTCGGAAAACAGTTTCAGGTGTTCCTTGCGGCGTTGGAGTTCAAGGTTGAGCTGCTGCTGTTGTCTGGCTGCCACTCGCATGGTGATCAAGTGCATGACCATTTTGGCCAAACGTTCCAGTGTGCGTTGTTGGCAGAGCAGAAACTCTCTGGGCACAGTATCGATCACACAAAGAGTGCCCAGGCCAAATCCTTCTTGGGTGCTTAGGAGCGCTCCCGCATAGAAGCGGATGCCAGGCTCGCTAGTGACCTGGGGATTATCGGCAAACCGGGGATCTTGATGGGTATCGGTGACGACCAAGGTCTGCTTTCCAGAAATGGCGTGGGAGCAAAAGGAAATGTTGCGGCTGGTGGATTTTTCCTGCAACCCGGAGCAACTCTTGAACCATTGACGATCCGCATCAACTAGGGAGATTAAGGCGATGGGCACCCCAAAGAGTTCTACACAAAGAGCAGTCATCTCATCGAAGGCACTCTCCGCCTCCGAATCGAGTAACTCATAACTGTAGAGTGCAGCGAGGCGTTGCTTTTCTTCCTCTGTGAACGTATGTGTGCCCATTGTCCTGTGGTACGCCTGTTGTCTGGGATTCACTCCTAAGAGTTCCCGATCATCCCCACATTCCACATAAGAACTGCTTGAGAGGTTTTTGATCATATTGCCTCCGTGAAAACTTAAGGAAAAAGTCCAGTTTTCAAGGGCTTTTGAGGATTTCCTGGAATCCTTGGCTTGCCTAAACTTTGGCTTTTCCAGCTTCAAAGTGGTGAAAGCCCGTCAAATCAGCAAGATCCACATTTAGAGATTTCAAAGTGGCAAGCCCTGGTGACTGACAAATCGCCAAAGAGTGAGCAGGGCTGACTCGCACGTGGTGCCTAGGTTACCCCCCATGCGGGGGCAGCACGCCTGCAGACGTTCCAACTTCGCGAGATGTTTTCCAATGCTTGGCACTGGGCAAGCAAGTTGGGATGGAGTTGATGAAGCCGAGCGACTTGGGCAGCTGTGGCACCAGCCTCCACTTCTCGAACCACCTGAAGCTTAAATTCAGGGCTAAAGAAACGGAGAGTTCTAGACATGTGTTACTTCTCCGGGGTGCGACCCACTTAAGAAGGTTGAGAAGATTGTCTCACTTCAAGGGTTCATTCCAGTCGAGGCCGTACTCTCCATGAATCGGAACGTTTTGGGTTTCTTGCCTATCCACCTTTAACTGGGCCGTTAAGCGCGAAGGTCGAATCGATTAAGCATCATCACCTTATTCCAAGCCGCGACGAAGTCCTTGACCATACGCTTGTGACCGTCATCCGCGCCATAGACTTCAGCAACCTGACGAAGCTCCGCGTTCGAGCCGAAGATCAGATCGCACCGGGTCGCGGTGAACTTCTTTTCGCCCGTTTTGCGATCGTAGATGTCAAAGATCATCTCGCGATTATCGGTCGGCTTCCACTCATAGTCCATGCTGGTCAGCACTCGGAAGAAGTCGTTTGTCAAGACGCCGGGTCGTTCAGTGAAGATGCCGTGCTTTGAATGGTCATAGTTTTGATCGAGGGCGCGAAGTCCGCCAACAAGAACCGTCCATTCAGGCGCACTCAGTGTGAGGAGCTGTGCTCGGTCAAGGAAGATACGCTCCGCCTTCACCTTATACCCAACAGCCTCATTGTGATAATTTCTAAAACCGTCCGAGACCGGCTTTAGCCATTCGAAGCTTTCAACATCTGTCAGCTCCTGAGTCGTGTCCATCCGACCTGGAGTAAACGGGACGGCAACGCAAACCCCGGCGTCTTGCGCAGCCTTCTCGACTGCAGCGCAGCCGCCGAGGACAATTAGATCCGCCATCGAGACTTTTTTGTTGCCCGACTGGGCACCGTTAAAGTTTGCTCGAATTTGCTCCAGGGCTGATAGAACCTCGCCAAGTTCCTGCGGACGGTTTACCTCCCAGTTTTTCTGGGGATCCAGGCGAACGCGTGCCCCATTTGCGCCGCCACGCTTGTCGGAGTTGCGGTAGTTCGCTGCCGACGCCCAGGCAGCTGATACCAATGCCGAAACTGAAAGTCCACTCGCCAAAATCTTGCCCTTGAGAGCGCCGATATCAGCGGCGTCAACCACGCCGTGGTCGAGCGCCGGAATCGGATCTTGCCAGATTAGATCTTCCGCTGGAACTTCCGGGCCAAGATAGCGCGTTTTTGGCCCCATGTCCCGATGGGTCAGCTTATACCAAGCACGCGCGAATGCATCGCCGAAGTAGTCGAAGTCAGCCAAAAAGTGCTGACAGATCTCGCGATAGGCCGGATCGACCTTCAACGCAATGTCCGAAGTCATCATCATTAACACGTGCTCAACACCCGGCAAGTGAGCGTCTGGCGTCTTTGGCGCATCAGGGTTGCTTGGCTTCCACTGAATGGCACCTACTGGACTCTTTGTCTTTTCCCAGTCGTACTTAAAGAGATTGGTTAGGTAGCTGTTGTCCCACTGGGTCGGATTTGGTGTCCATGATCCTTCGATCCCGTTCGTCATCGTATATTCGGCAAACCCAGTGCCTTCGGGGTTCTGCCACCCCATTCCCATCGCTTGAATCGGCGCTCCTTCCGGCGCTGGGCCGATCTTGTCCGGTGAGACCATGCCATGACTTTTGCCACAGGCATGACCGCCTGCGATCAGCGCGACAGTTTCCTCATCTTTCATAGCCATACGCGCAAACGTCTCGCGAATGTCTCGCGCCGAGCCATAGGGGTCGCCTTCGCCGTTCGGCCCCTCTGGATTGACGTAAATTAATGCCTGGTGCGAAGCCGCTAGAGGGTTTTCAAGGTCGTAGTATTCCTCGTCTGGCTTCCCAACCCAACGAATGGTACGCGTGACCATCTGATCAGGATGACCAGGATTTTCCTCAATCTTGTCAACTGGATCACCGTTCCAGAACTCAGGTCCCCAGTAAGTAGCGCGATCCGCCTCCCAAGCATCAATGCGACCACCGCCAAAGCCAAATGTCTTCAAACCCATAATCTCGAGCGAACAGTTGCCAGTCAGAACCATCAGATCTGCCCAGCTCAGCGCCGCGCCATATTTTTGCTTGATTGGCCAGAGCAGCCGTCGTGATTTGTCAGTGTTGCCGTTATCCCACCACGAATTGATTGGAGCAAAGCGTTGCATACCCTGCGCTGCGCCACCACGACCGTCCGCGATCCGGTAGCTGCCCGCAGCGTGCCATGCCATGCGCACCATTTGCGGCCCATAATTGCCATAGTCTGCTGGCCACCAATCCTTCGAATCCGTTAGCAGCGCTTTGATGTCATTCTTTAACTGCGCAAAGTCAATCTTCTCGAATGCTTCCTTGCCATCGAAATCTTGCAGCGGGTTGGCGTGGGGCGGATTTTGGTGAAGCAGCTCGACTTGAAGTCGGTTCGGCCACCAGTCATCAGTTTGCGGTTTGGAGCCGAGGGCACCACCAACTCGGGTTCCTCGGAAGGGGCATTGTGCAGGGGGTGTAGAGGGAGTGTTATTCACTAGGTACGATCCTCTTTAATCTTTCAGCTGCAGTTTGATGCATGGTGTTTCTCCTTGCAATTCAACAGCATTCAATGCATATACCAGCCACACTACCTGCACAAGGCCAGAAGATACCTCTGCCGAAAGACATGAAAACGGGCAGAGCTCTCCTTCGATTCGTATCCCCTGAACCACCAATCCAAACACCGGCTCTACGAACCTTATTTGATCCAGAATGTCTCCCTTCCCCACGCTCTGGATCTGACCCTTGCGGATCATGTTTATGCTCTCGTACCCTCGCAATGCTCGCCAGCCTGTCAGCCAGGACTTGAATCCCAGGCTGGGCTTCGTCAGCCGCTTGATGAAGCGGTGATCCTGCTCAATTCGGTTGTTCAGTCCACCTGCTGCAACTGACTGCTCTCGGACAATCGGCCTTGCGCTATGAACTACTCCCCACCGCAGGCTGAGTGGGGAGTAGTTCATAAGCTGAGTCTGGCTCAAGGGCTCGCAAGGCGCTCTAGAAATTGCAGCGTATATCTGGCACGAGTTTTGAGAATGGTCAGGTGGTCAATCTGGTCTAAGAGCTGATTCGTAAAGTTCTAAGCCAGCGGCCAAGACCCTTGCCCAGAAACCATCTCAGCGTTATTTGTACATGACGCATACTTTGGTGCTGACAGGCTTCTGTGGTATCCAAATCCAGCTTTACGAATCAGCTCTTAGTGACCCCGTAGAGCTTAATGCCAGCTCATTCCGCCAAAGAAGTGGACCAGGAAAACATCTACCTTGGGGATTGACAGTACACAAAAAGAGCAAGTCAAAGAATCTATAAACTGATCCGAGCAGTCACCCGCTCGGATCAGTTTAATAAGGCATGAGGAGTACCAAAACGCTGATCCGTATTGACGATTTTAGACACCATGTCTTGTTTTCTTTTTCATTTTCTGGAATGCGTAGGCAGTGACAATCGCTTGGATCATCGAGCCAAAATGATCTTTTAGTTCGGCGCAACGTGTCGAATTAATCAATTCTACGCCTCTACGTTCACTGCGAATTAAACCAGCCTCACGTAAGACTCGAAAATGTTGTGACAATGTCGATTTTGGCAAAGTTTCATTTCCAATATTGAGATAATTCGAGCAGTTTTTCCCACATTCAGCCATAGCCAAGTCAGCAAAGATTTGAATGCGCAAAGGATCGCTAAAAGCATACAAAATGCCTTCAACAGTAATTTCCTCAACGGAGGGATGGTAAAGCTGCCTCATAATTTCGAATGGTAAAACAACCTTGACAAATTGTCCATTAGTTCTATACTTCTGAACTATAGTACTTTATTGACTTCGTTAAATTCAACACAAAAGGATAAATCATGTCCAAACTTTCTGGAAAAATCGCTGTCATCACAGGCGGAAACAGTGGAATTGGCCTTGCCACAGCAAAGCTATTCGCCACTGAGGGTGCGCAAGTTGTGATTACAGGGCGTCGTAAGGAAGCACTCGACAAGGCTGTTTCTGAGATTGGCCATAACGCCGTCGGCGTTCAGGGGGACGTTGCGAAACTTGCGGATCTCGACAATCTTTTCAGCGAAGTCAAAGACAAATTTGGCCATATCGATATCTTGTTTGCTAACGCTGGCGTTGCCGAGCTTGGGCCGATTGGCTCAATTAGCGAAGAGCATTTCGACAAGCATTTTGATATTAACGTCAAGGGTTTGCTGTTTACGGTTCAAATGGCTTTGCCGTTGCTGCAGGATGGTAGTTCGATTGTGCTCAATTCTTCAGTTGTCAATACCAAAGGCATGGGAGGCTTTACTGTCTATTCGGCGACGAAGGCTGCTGTACGTTCCTTCGCGCGTACCTGGACGACTGAACTGAAAGAGCGCAAAATTCGTGTCAATGTGGTCAGTCCTGGTCCGATCGAAACGCCCATTTACGACAAGATGGGATTGCCTGAAAAACAGGTGGAGGAGTTTGGCGCGAGCGTCGCTGGCATGGTACCACTAGGACGTTTTGGGCAAGCGGATGAAATCGCCAAGGCTGTTTTGTTTTTGGCTTCCAGCGATGCAAGTTATATCGCTGGTGTCGACCTCTACGTGGATGGTGGCATGGTTGCCGTGTAAACTACATCGGCAGAATCCTTGGACTTGTTCGGAGGTGGATTTGCTGTTAAAAAAGAGCTGCATGCCAGCTGTTTTGAGCAAAATTTGCTATCTCCAACTTTAATACTTAGGTGGGCTCATCGTTAAAGCCAGCCAGAGGACTGCCGTTACAGGCCACCCGAAGTGCCCAAGTCAGCCAGGCACACAGACCGAAAACGGCTCGCGAATGAAGTAGAGCGCGTCAAGCCCCTCCACTTGCATGCCTCCTCGGGAGGCCGTTCCCCAACGGGTCACGAATTTCTTGCCTTCGCTGTTGCGCTCGATGGTTACAGAAAAATTGTTGTGCAATTCCCGATAACACCCTTCGAGGTTAGTGAGGGTGAGGTCTAGGGCCGTTATATCGTACTGCTCGAGGGCTTTATTCAAAACAAAGAATCCTTCCTCTCCCCTTTCCATCACCAGAAGCGTGCGGCTGTCCACGACCGCCAGAACGTTTTCTCGGACATTTTTGTTCTCTTTGCCACGCTGGGCCATAATCTGCCTAAACTTTACACCCGCTTTGACAAAGGGAAGATTATCTCTTTCTTCGTTCAATACCAGCGGGGTGCTGCTTTCCTTCGCCAGGATGTGGGCAGTAGCGAGGTTGCTATCGGAGGCATCGTCGTGACTGGTGGCATCGATGTGATCGCTAGGTGTGCTAGCCGGAGCAGTAGAAACCTTAATACTAGGAGCACTTCGGGCCTCTATTTGAGCAGGAGAAGCACCATTGCGTTTCATGATCTCAATGGCGTCTGCTCCACGTTTACCAGCTTGGAGCATGACGAGGGTACCTCCCATTTCAATACGACTCTGAAACTCGCGTGCATCATCAGCATCGAGACCGAGGACAGTTAATCGGTCATAGATGTTGGTCATTTCTGCAGATGTGGGTGTTGTTTCGGTTGAAGGTTCAGCACCGAAAAATCTGCCTAATGCACCCATAAATCCTCCAGATTCGGAAAAACTTTGAGTGTGTTTGGAAACGAACTCATCGATTACATTATCATCGAAACCATTAGTCCGTAGTTCTGCAATGGCTTTGTCTGCACTTGCACGATCATTGAATAGACCCACCACTGTCGCTTCGATAGGCTTGGCAATACTTTGCATCTGATTTTCCTCTTTAAATGGGGTTTGCCTGTTAAAAGTCTCGAACTTATTAAACAGTCCGGCGCTTCAGAGCAGCCAGAAATAGCATCTCTCCTCATTGATACTCTTGTTAGCGACTATGCATCTCTACCTGAAGATGCAACTCACTGCACTACGAACGAATATTAGAGACTATCCGTTAAGAAAGTCTTAAGCAAAAGCTAAATAAAGGTTTTGTTGTGGAGTGGAAACGTTGGATTCTGGAACGCACATATGCCTGGTTAAATAACTGCCGACGATTGAGCAAGGACTACGAGAAGTGGCCTGAGAATCATGAAGGTGTCGTCTACGTCGCCATGATCCGCCTCATGCTACGGAGGTTAGATAAGTGATTTAGATTCTCTTCACA
>JACMLN010000123.1 GCA_014379585.1 Gloeobacterales cyanobacterium ES-bin-313
CGGTGGTTGCCGATTTCGAGAACTTTGCCCTGTTCGAGAACCACGATCTGATCGGCGGTGATCACGGTCGAAAAGCGGTGGGAGATCAAGAGGGCGATTTTGCCTTGGCGCAGATCGCGAAAGCGGGCAAAAACTTCGTGTTCAGCGCGGGCATCGAGGGCTGCTGTCGGTTCATCGAGGACAATCACGGGAGCGTCGCGCATGTAGGCACGGGCAAGAGCGATCTTCTGCCACTGTCCCCCGGAGAGATCTTGCCCCTCTCGAAACCATTTGCCGAGCATCGTGCTGTAATTTTTGGGCAGGCTGTCGATCAACGCCTGCGCACCGCTGCGCTCGGCGGCGAGGGCGATTTGTTCCACATCGTCGAGATCTTCCACCCGTCCGTAGCCAATGTTGTCGCTGGCAGTGGCATGGTAGCGAACAAAATCCTGGAAGACAACTCCGATCATCTCTCTCAACTGGTGGGGATCGTACTCCCGCAGTTCCCGACCTTCCAAAAAGATCCGACCCGCTGTGGGGGTGTAGAGTCCGCAGAGCAGTTTTACCAGGGTCGTCTTCCCCGAACCGTTTTCACCGACGAGGGCTGTACTCTGTCCCGGCTTGAGGGTAAAACTGACGTTCTCAAGGACATTTTTCTCCGCTCCTGGATAGGCGAAGCTGACGGATTCGAGGCGAAAACCTTCTTCTATATGGGTAGGTACTGGGATCGGATTGGAAACGGGCAGGGTGCGAGGTTGGAGATCTAAGTAAGAAAACAAGTCATCTATAAATAGGTAGTTCTGATAGAAGCGGACACTGTCTTCAAGCAGGGATTGCAAAAGGCGATTAAGTTGCAGAACTGCTCCGGCGTAGAGGGTGAGATCGCCAATGCTGAGAAGATGCCGCAGTGCCAACCAAACCAGATAGCTATATAGCCCTGCGTAGCCTGTGGAATTGACAATACTGCCAAGAATCCGCGCTCCGCCTTTGCGAAAAGCGAGGTTGAGGGTTTCGCGATGGACGGTTTCGAATAGTTCCTGAAATCTTTCGATCAAGTGAGGGCCGAGTCCAAACAGCTTGACTTCTTTTGCAGCTTGATCCGTGCCCATCAACGATTTGATGTAGCTCATCTGGCGAGCTTCTGGAGTGCGGGCTTGAACAAGTAAATAGCCCGTGCGAGCGAATTTTACTGTCGAAATAAACAACGGAATCGAGGCAACGAGAAGAATGGGCACTACAAACCAACCCAAGCGCACCAGCAACACGATCAGGGAAATACTGCCGATCAGACTTTGGGTGATCCCGAGGAACTGACCCAGCAAGCTTAAAGGCCGATAGCCCGCTTCCCGCTGCGCCCGCTGGAGGGAATCGTAAAATTTCGGATCTTCAAAGTAAGTGAGATCCAACTCGTCGGCCTTGCGCAGAATTCGTCCATTGATCTGAAAAGTCAGCTTTTCGCCGTAGATCTCAGACAGCAAACTATTTCCGGTTTGGATCGCTGCACTAGTAGCAAGAAGAGCGAGTTCTAAACCAACAAGGCCGAAAGCTTGACCCGTTAGCGCTTCACCATCAACCCGCGTCGCTGCCTGGACAACCGTGTCGATAATCAACTTGCCGACCCAAAGCTGCGCCGCTGGGAGCACCCCTGAAAGAATAGTTAAGGCGAATAATCCAACACAAGCAATCGGGCCGCTTTCCCAAAGTAATTCGCCGATGCGCCGCAAACGCTTGATCATGTAATCCCCTCGGTACGCTTCTCCAGTGTGGCTCCCCAAAAAGTGCGATAGTGGAGACGTCAAACAGTAAAGTTTTATGAAGTACTATCTTGTCATTTACGACGGTTTCTGTAATCTCTGCTCGAACTTGGTGCAGATGCTGGAGCGCCTTGATAGTGGCCGTACTTTTCGGTATGTTCCCATGCAGGATGAGCCAGCTTTGGCCAACTGGGCAATTAAAACTGAGGACTGCCAAGCCGGAATGATTTTGATTGCACCTGATGGCGAGAAGCGTTGGCAGGGCAGTGAGGCTGCTGAAGAAATTGCGCGGTTGCTCCCTGGCGGAGAACTCTTTATTCAGGCTTACCGGAATCTGCCGGGTTTGAAGGGTGTTGGGGATGGCTGCTATTTGCAAATCCGCGATAATCGCTACAACTGGTTCGGGCAACGTGAACTCTACCGCAGCACTCTAGGACCGATCTAACCGCAAAGTCTTGCATTGGAAGCCAAAAAAGTTATACTACATGTGTAATACGCATTTGCTTTCAATTGTCAAGGAGATAAATTATGCAAGCTCTGCCTCGGACATCGACCACAGAGATGGAAGTCACTAGCATTCGCCTCGAACGTGAACTCAAAGACAAACTCAAAGAGTTTTCCGGGGATCAAGGCTATCAGGCGTTAGTGCGGGATATTCTTTGGAACTATGTGCATGAAAGGTCAGGCAATTTTGGCAGTCGGCTGACGCGATCCGATGTTCGCTCAACCATCCCAGCTACAGCCCGCCAAGAACAGCGATGTGCCCTGACAGGGAATGTCATCCGACCCAACGAGCCGATCTTGCTGGGATTGACCGCCCAAGGAAACCTCGTTCCCCTCAAAGCCGAAAGCCTCGCCGACTAGATCACGCTTTTTCGTACTTGACATCGACGATCATGTGGACATTACCTCGCGGATTGAAATCCCCTTTGATCTTCGCACTGAGGGGATCGCAGGCTGCCACAAAGTCATCAAGGATCACGTTGACAACTTCTTCGTGGGAAATGTAACGTTCGCGAAAACCATTGATATAGAGCTTAATCGCCTTGAGTTCGACGATCTTTTCGTTGGGAACATAAATGAGTGTAATCGTGGCAAAATCCGGATAGCCAGAAAATGGACATTTGCACGTAAATTCCGGCATCTCGATCTGAATATCGTAGATTCTCCCAGGTCGGGGATTCGGAAATGTGATGAGCTGTCCTTCGGCTATTTTGCGCTCTCCGTATTTCATTTCTTCAGTCGTAGAGTCACTCATGGATGGCTTTTTCCGTGTAAATAGATATTTTTAGTATATCGCATTTCCGTGAAAGGGTATTTGACAATGGGTGTAGCTATCTTTTCGAGGACCCAGGGAATGCTTATGGTATGTTCGTTGGCGTGAGCTTTATTACGATCCCAGTTTGTATGCGCACTAGATCACGCAAGTTTCCAAAGATCCGTAGCCTAATGGTATACACAGCAACATTGATTTTGGATTTGGTTTGCAAGAGTGTAGTTACTTAGCATTACATAACTTTGTGGGGCTCATGCTTGAGACATAGGGGTTTGTGCAGGGTTCTTGAAGCCGTTAGACAAAGTTCGGGTTTGTGAAACCACTTTAGTAGTGAAGACATTTAGACGGGATTAGACGTGGTGAATTTGGAATCTGTGCATCGCCTTGCAGCTGCCGCCATTGCTGCACCTTTAGGTGAGGAGACGAAATGGGCTGGAGGCGATAGCCATCTTTTGGTTATCGACGATGGCTCTGTCCTGGTAGAGAGCCTGGTGCAGGTTCTCAAAGCCTCTGGGGCTCGCCCCCTTGTCGCCCAATCTGTAGAACGTGCCGTAGGCGCGCCTACTTTTGGTGTGGATTGGCAAGATATGACTTCTGTGGAAGCTTTGGTGGCGCGGGTTCGACAGGTCACCCCCCAACTCAAAGGTATTTTTCATCTCAGCACCAACCCGCTTCCTTTCGATGCTGATTGGGTGGAGAAGGCGCTGAAGGGCTTGCGGGGAGCGATTGCTGTGGCTCGTGGTGTGAGCCTCACAAATGCTGATCCCCTGGAGTTTCTCTACTTCATCACAGCCCAAGGGGGGCGATTTGGCCTGGGCAAGAGCGGCACCGTCGATGCTCTCGCCGTCGGTTTAGAAGGGTTAGCCCATCCCTTGCGCATGGAGATGCCAAAAACTGCTTTTCGTTCCATCGACCTTGATCCCCAGGATTCGCCAGTGGTACAAGCGAACAGCTTGCTGGCCGAATTGACGGCGACAGAGATTCCTTACCGAACAGCTTATGGATGGAAGGGTGGTGAACGGGCAACTTTAAGTGTGCTCTCGGTGCCAATTTCACAACAGACTTTGAGTTTAGAACCAGGATCTGTGGCGGTTTTTGCAGGAGGGGCACGCGGGATCGGTGCGGTTTGCGCAAAAGGATTGGCAGAGCGCATTCGTTGTCGGGTCGTTTTCTTAGGTCGCACGCCGCTGAGTGAAGAGGCAGAGACCTTAGCGAGCCTTGATGCAGCGGAACGCCAAAAGCGTGGCGATCAGTTTATGAAAGAGTACAAAGCCAGCCATCCTGGTTGCACACCGAAGGCACCACGAGAAGCTTGGCGCAAGAAGTTGCAGGCTGTGGAGACGGTGGAAACCCTCAACGCCATTCGCGCACTCGGTTCAGAAGCTTACTACTATGCTGTCGATGTTCGGGATCGCTCGGCAGTGACAGAACGCTTCAGCGAAGTGAAAGCGCGCTTCGGTCAACTCGATGTGGCGGTGCATGTTGCTGGTTTGGGCGGGGTGGATACAGACCGGATGCTCGTGCGCAAGGAGTGGGGGATCATCGATCAAGTCCTCGAAACCAAAGTGATCGGGGCAGTGAATATTTTGGGCGCAGCCGAAGCTGTCGGCGCGAAGCTGTTTATTGGTTTTGGTTCCATCGCCAGTCGGTTTGGCAACTCAGGTCAAGTGGACTACGCCAGCGCAAATGCTCTACTGACTGGACTGGTTCGTGCCCACAACCTGAAAGGCAGTAAGACCGTCGCCCGTGTTTTGGGTTGGGGTGCCTGGGACGGTGTCGGCATGGCAGTCAGTGGCCCAACCAAAGATGCGTTGATGGCGTACGGTGTGCGCTTTATCGCCCCTGAGCAGGGAGCAGAGTGTTTTTGCAATGAGTTAGTGGCGGGGATCAGCCCAAGTAGCCCAGGAGAAGTGTACCTGTCACCAAGTTGGACGGGTCTCACCGAGATGCTAGAAAATCAGGCTCCTGCTTTGGATATAGGTGAGTCCGAGCCGAAGAAATCCTTGATGGGGGAGGTGGTCGAAGTCCGCGTGGGGGAGTACCTGAGGGCTGAAAATTGGCTCGATCCCAAGGCGATTCCATTTATCGATCACCACCGCTACGAAGGAACCGGTTGGGTGCCTGCGGTGATGGGCATGGAAGTCTCGACTGCGGCGGCAGCAGCCCTTTTCCCGAATTTGCAACCTTTTGCCCTCCGCGATGTAGTGCTTAAAAAAGCCGTGCGCCTCGTGCGCGATGAGTCGGTCAAGTTGATCACTGAAGTCCGCTTCGAAAAAGTGGTGGGAGATGAGACCCTTGTACACTCGACAGTTTCTGCCCAATTCAAGAACCGTACCTGGGTATTTGCCGAAGCCCAAGTCGTGCTCGGCAGTAGCGAAGCACAGTTTGCGGATGGGATCGACGACAGTGCCGAACATTACGGACACCTTGCCATCGACCAAGAGCCGGGAGAAATTGTTCACCAGACCCACAAAGATCTTTATCCCTGCAACTGGCTACGCTTCCAGACCAGTGGGCCGACGTTCCAGGTGATCGATACGATGACCATGAACGTCAAGGCTGGCCGCGTCGAAGGCACCATGGTCAGCACTGCTGATATGGATGGCATTTATTTTCCGATGACGATGATGGATGGGGTCTTCCAGGCTTATGGCGTCTTGCTGTGCGAAATTTTGCAAGCTTGGGCAGGGCCACCGCTGTGGATTGGCGAAATGCGTTGGATTCCCGGCTGTGCCTCCGTCAAGAAGACAACCTACGCGATTCGCGCCAACCTTGAAGACAAGGTCACCTACCCGATTCTGCACATGTTCGATCCTAGTGGTCGTTGTGTGATTCGGATGCAGCGCGGTGAACAAGGTGGCACGAGCATGAAGGAACTAGCGGAGCAAGCCCGCACGAAGACGGCTGTTGACCCTGCCCCCGCTGCGATTCCAACTCCGACTGTGGTTCAAACTCCCGCTGTGATCTCGACGCCTTACTTGGGCGACATCACGGAAGAAATTCCTGGCCGCTTTTTGCGCGCTGAAAAGCTGATGGATCCAGCCAGCGAGATTCTGCTCAAAGACCACAAGATCTACATCTTCATTATTGTGCCAGCGGTCTACTACATGGAAGCTGCCATTGAAGCCGCTGCCCGTCTACGACCAAGCCAGCCACCCTGCGCCCTGTTGGACTTCCAGATTCATCAAGCCATGCATCTGATCAAAGATCCGCAAATGCTTTATACCGAGGCGGAAGTCGTCGAAGAAGGCACGAAAATCCGTCTGTACTCTCGCAAGGGCGAAACCAAAAAGCTCCATGCTGAGGGGATCGTTGGCCATGGCTCTGTTATTCCTCTAGGGCGGATGGATACCTGGAAATTACAAAATTCCGAAAGTCGGATGAGCGACGGTCTCTACCCCCATCGCTTTCCCAACGGCCCGATCTTCCAGGTGATCGAAAAGATGGAACTCTCGGACAACCACTGGTCTATTTCGCAACTGCGGCTGACTAACGATGTTGCATCGGATCGCTGGTTGCCAATCACCCTTTTAGATGGTGCTTTCCAGGTGGATTCGGCTACCCGCAGTGGGTTTGACAATACCAGTGGACTGCCCAAAACATTTAAATCTCTGCGCTGGTCGCCTGGAGTGGCTAATGCAGAGCGCGTCGTCTGTTTCTCAAAGACCCCCGACAGCACACCTGATGGTGCTGGGGAACTCTTCTTTATAGACGAGCAGAACAATATTCTCTTGCACCTTGCAGGGATTACACTCACCTCCGCCCTACCCGCAACCATTGGTTTGAGGAGCAAAGTATGACCGAGCGCGATGGCCTTGCAATTGTTGGCATCGATTGCCTCTTCCCCGAAGCGAACGGGGTAGAGGCTTTCTGGCAGAATGTTTTAGCCCGCCACTGTTCGATTCAGATGCTTGGAGAGCGCCATCTCCCAGAGCATCTGCGCTCTAAAGTCGAAAGCCGACTCAGTGCGGTGATGCCGAAGTTGGATGTGAAATCTCAACAGTTTCGCCTACCGCCGACGATCACCCGCAACTTCGATGTGCGGGTTCTACAGATGTTAGAGATCGTACGACGTTTGTTTGCCGAGCACACCAACCTCAAAAAGGAGTCGCTTCTCTCGCTCCTGTGCAGTCAAAAAATGATGCCCCGCGAGCAGGCGAGCACCTCTTTGGAGCGGCGATTGCAGGTCATGTCTTTCTTTGAAGAAATGAAAGCCATGCAGGGTCTGGACGCTGAAACTGCCGACGATATTCGTGGCCAGTTTGCTGAACTCTACGACCAAAGCTTCCCTCACCCTGGCTTTGAAGGCTTCTTGGCGGAATCTTCGAGTTTAATGACCTCGATCATCCCGAAGACCTTCGACTTTGGCGGTGGCCATATTGCCATGGATGCCACCTGCGCCAGCGTGATCACGGCACTCCAGATTGCTTGGGATGCCATTCACTGCGGCCACAACGATGCAGCCGTGATTGTTGCCATGTCCCCGGAGGCGGTTCCGTCGCGCTTCGTCCACTACGCTCAAATTGGCATCTTTACCCGCGATGCGGTGATGCCCTTCGACGAGAATGCTTCTGGCTCGGCTCTCGGTGAAGGAATCGGTGTCATGCTTGTCCGTCGCCTCAAAGATGCAGAAGCGGCTGGGGACAAGATTCATGGTGTGATTCGCGGCATCGGCGTAAGTTCCGATGGTGTGGGTTCTGGTTTCGTCGCACCTAAGCAGGACGGCCAAGTTCGCGCAATGCGGGCAGCCTACGCAATGTCAGGTGTCGATCCGAAGCTGATCCGTATGGTAGAAGCTCACGCCACAGGCGCTCCCAAGGGCGATATCACTGAACTCGAATCGATGCGGGAAATCTTCGGTAGTCCAGAGGATTGCCCTGACAAAATCGTAACGGGTTCGGTGAAAGGCAATGTTGGCCACATGCTTGAAGCATCAGGAATGGCCAGCATCTTTAAAGTCTGCAGTGCCCTCAAAGATGGCATCTTACCCCCAACGATCTATCGGACGCTTCGGCCAGAATTGCTCGATGGCAGTACGCGCTTCGAATTGCTCAGCGAGCCAAAGCCTTGGCCGCAAAATGACGTTCGCCGCTTTGCGGCAGCGAGCTCCTTTGGATTTGGTGGTGTGAATGCACACATCATTCTTGAGGCTCACCCTTCGACAGCGAAGGATCTCCCCCTAGCGCAAACAACGTTTTCTTTCTCATCCCCAACGGAGGCTCCCGTGACCACTGACCTGATAACTGCTCCCTCGACTGGCAGTTCTATAGCTGCTAGCGACTATGTAATGTTGTCGAATGCGGAGGTTGAAGCCGGCGTACTAGAAATCATCGCCAACTGCACAGGCTACGAAGTTGGCGAGTTGCAACTCGACCACGACTTAGATGCAGATTTGGGTGTGGATTCCATCAAACACATGGAAGTGCTGCTTTCTGTGGGTGAGAAATTCAAAGTCCAAGCAGAAGAAGGCGACCAGATTACCGATTACCCAACGATTGGGAAGTTGGTTGAGTTGGCACAGACGCGTCAGAACACTTCGACTGGTGAGCCGAGTGGAATGATGGCGGAGTTGATGGCAGGATTGCAGTCTGGCGATTTGCCTCCAGAAGCCGCAGAAAGACTGACGCAAATGGGTATCGCTGCTCCGACAGTAGAAGTGAATACCGTAGATGTTCCAGCCGTAGCGGCAGTTGTCGAAGCACCGAAAGCGCTTGAAACACCAGTTGCTCTGGTAGAGACGGTTTCCGCTCCAGTCGTTCCCGCTCCAGCCAATGATTATGTGATGCTCTCCAACGCTGAAGTGGAAGCCGGCGTACTGGAAATCATCGCCAACTGCACAGGCTACGAAGTGGGTGAGTTGCAACTCGACCACGACTTAGATGCAGATTTGGGAGTCGATTCCATCAAACACATGGAAGTACTGCTTTCTGTGGGTGAGAAATTCAAAGTCCAAGCAGAAGAAGGCGACCAGATTACCGATTACCCAACGATTGGGAAGTTGGTGGAGTTGGCACAGACGCGTCAGAACACCTCGACTGGTGAGCCGAGTGGAATGATGGCGGAGTTGATGGCAGGATTGCAGTCTGGCGATTTGCCTCCAGAAGCCGCAGAAAGACTGACGCAAATGGGTATCGCTGCTCCGACAGTAGAAGTGACAACCGTAGATGTTCCAGCCGTAGCGGCAGTTATCGAAGCGCCGAAAGTTTTGGAAGCCAAGGTTGAATTACCAATTGTGAAGGAAGCGCCGAAACCTGTAGTGGCTGAAACGCTAGCAACACCCGTCGTTGAAGCGAGCGTTCCAGCGCCACAATTGCCCGTTACCAACGAGGTTGGAAATGAATCTCTGGCCTTGGTGCAAAAAGCGGTAGCAACGCTGCGAAACTACGAACCTCACTGGGTTCACCCTCATCTTTCTTTAGTAGGCGATTTGGGTCTTTCTGAAACTGAGATGGCCAGTATTCGTCAGCAGTTGGGTCTTAAATCAGCCAACATTAAAGACTTGACGATTCAGGCGATGGCTCAGGAAATTGGTGGAGTGCCAGTATCTAAATTGTCTGAACCTGCTGCGGTAGCAAGCCCTGAACCCAGTGCTTCAAAAAGCATGGAAGACTGGGTACTTGTTGTTGGTAAGGCAACTACTGATGCAGTTGGACTGGCGAAAGCGATCCACAAAGCGTTGAAGATCAGCAAAAACGCTTCCTTAAAGGTAGATATGCCGAGTGGCACGCGTTCCTTTGCCCTCGTTGTCGATCGTCAGGCCAGCTTAGAAACCTTGCAGGCGAGACTAGAGCAATCTGGCGGCAAGACTTCAGTACTCCAAAGTCTCTGGTGGGGCGAAGTCGGGGCGAAGTCCCCAGGAGCTATGGCTTGGCTATTTCCAGGATCTGGTTCTCTCTATGCTGGCTTCCTTGAAGACTTGGCAAGCATCGATCCTGCTGCTCAACGGGTTGTCGATACGGCCAAAGCTGAATACAAAAAACTGGTGAATCAAGAACTTCACTTTGAGCCAGACACCGATCCTCTCCGCCAACGACCAGCCACGGTGACGGCATCAGCAGCCATGGCTCGGACGCTGCAAAGTTTTGGACTGACCCCAGACTTTGTTGCTGGTCATAGTGTCGGCGAACTGACCGCCTGTTACTTGGCGGGAGCCATCGACCTGCCAGAACTGATGCGGCTTACCACTGCACCTTTCAAAGGTCTGAGTGCTCTCCCCAATGGTGCAATGGCTGCCATTCTTGGCCCAGAAGCAACAACTTTGCAGATTGTGAGTAAGTTTGCAGGCCGAGTCGTCGTTTCCAACCGCAACTCCGCCCAACAACTGGTCGTTTCTGGAAAGGAAATCGATATTGTCGCTTTCTGCGAGGAAGCAAAAGCACTGAACCTCAAGCCTGTGCGTTTAGAAGTGCAGACGGCTTATCACTCGCCTCTACTCGGCGATGCCCACAAGCAGTACCGCGAAGCCCTTCAGACAGCCAAGTTCCAAATGCCGAAGCTGCCCGTGATTTCTGGGCTGAGTGGGGATCAACTTCCCTTCTCAACTATTGATCCGGCACAGACCCGTGCCATGCTCGACTGTGCCTTCATTGCTCCGGTGAATCACGTCAGTCAACTGCGCCGCTTGCAGGAGATGGGCGCAAAAGTCTATGTCGATATGGGGCCAACAGATCGCCTCTCCAGACTTGCCAAAGAAACCCTCGACCCAAGTGCCACAGTCCTCAGTGCGAACCGCACCAAGCGCAACGGACGATTGGCTTTCCTTGAAACTCTCGCCCAACTCCATGTACTCGGTTACGAGATTAAAGCGGAACTCCCTGTCGAAGCGCCAGCACCAGTAGCTGTGTTGGCAGCAACAGCCGTACGTTCTTCCGTCGTTGCTACCGTCCCAGCACCGACTAACGGGAAAATGGCTTCTCCAACCAACGGCAACGGGAATGGTCACAGCAAAGTCACTGCCCAAACTGCAGTCGCAACTCCTGTGCGCCCTGCCCAAACAGCGAGTCAGCCGACTCCGCCACTACCAAATGGCAACGGCAAAACAGCGGTTACTGCCAAAGTTTCTAAGCCTGCCCTTGATTTGCTCAACCATCGTCCCTCCTTGCTTGAACCGATTGCCGTAGTTGGTATGGGTGCTTTGATGCCCGATGCCAACAACGTCGAGGAGTTTTGGCAGAACTTGATTTCAGGCCACGATGCCATCCGCGAGTTGCCCCAGGATCTCAATGTGCGTTGGAAACTCAGCACCTTTTACAACGCAGATCCCCGCGTCCCGGACAAAACCTACTCAAAGATTGGCGCGTTTGTACCTAACTTTGCGTTCAAGCCGATTGAGTTCAAAATTACACCCAAGACCTCGATCCACATGGATCGTAGTCAGAAGATGGCACTGCTCTGTACCCGCGAAGCCTTCAAGGACAGCGGCTACAACGAACGGACTTTTGACCGCAAACGGGTTCGCGTGATCATCGGAACATCGGTTCCTGAATGGCACGATTTAGCCGCACCACGGCTCTTCTTTGACACTGTTGCTGAAGCCTTCCAACGCTCAGAAGTTTTTGCACTGTTGCCTAAAGAAACTCAAACTAAGATCCTCGAACAAGCCCGCGACGATATCAACAGCGGCATTCCAGCGTGTTGCGAAGATTCGATGCCCGGTGGATTGCCGAACATTGTCGCTGGACGGGTGGCCTTCTGCTTCGATATTCAAGGTGGCAACGTCATCGTCGATGCAGCTTGCGCGGCTTCCCTTGCCGCCCTCGATAACGCAGTCAAAGCCCTGCGCATGGGCGAAATTGACATGGTCATCGTCGGTGGTTCCGATAGCGCTATGTCTGCAGGTTCCTACGTTGGTTTCTGCAAAACCTTCGCCCTCTCCGCCAAAGGCAGTTTCCCCTTCGACAGCCGAGCAGATGGTTTCGTAATGGGTGAAGGCTCAGGCATCATGCTTCTGAAGCGCCTCGGTGATGCAGAACGTGACGAAGACAAAATCCACGCAGTCATACGCGGGATCGGCAGTTCCTCCGATGGCCGTGGACGCGGAATCACAGCGCCAAGCATCGATGGTCAAGTGCTCGCCATGGAGCGCGCTTACGCAGATGCCGGAGTGGATCCAAAAACCATCGGCTTCATGGAAGCCCACGGGACATCGACACCCCTAGGCGACTCCACCGAATTTGCTTCCTTAGTGAAGTTCTTTGGAGAAGAGAAACTAGATCGCCCGATCTACGTCGGTTCGGTGAAATCAATGATCGGTCACCTCAAGACGGCTGCCGGTGTGGCAGGTCTGATGAAGGCAGTACTTGCTGTCCAACGCGCTCAGATTCCACCCACACTCCACTTCGAAACACCCAATCCAAAGATCAACCTTGAAAAGAGTCCTTTTACGATCAACACCCAAACTATGGTTTGGGAGAAAACCAGTGCACGGCCCCTGAGAGCCGCTGTGAATAGCTTCGGGTTCGGTGGTACCAACTTCCACGTCATCGTCGAAGCCTACGACCGTGACTTCTACCACAGCGAAGCCTTTGAGAATGAACTGCGGCAAACCCGCTGTTACCAGGACTTCTACGCCAATTTGCCTTTGGTGGAGGGTTCTGAGCAAATCGCTGAAACCGTGGCCAAGACCAACGGTTCGGCAGTTCATGAAACACCAGCGAAGACCAATGGCCAAGCAGTGGCAACGCCAGGAAGAACCAACGGTTCCTCCGCACCGGTCAAACCAATTGAAGATCTAGCAACAGCACTTCGGGACACAGCCCGATCTCTGGCAGTCGTTGGTAGCCAAGTGGTTCCTGGTGATGCATCCCTGGCAAACTTCATGGCCGATGGCTCACTCAGAGGTTGGGTGGGTGCTCTCAATCCTCAAGATCTCGGATCTGAGAGTTTCCGAACCGAGCATGGCGTGAAATACAACTACGTTGCTGGAGCGATGGCGGCGGGAATTGGTTCGGCGGAAATCGTCGTCGATATGGCCAAAGCTGGAATGCTGGGCTTCTTCGGCTCCGGTGGCGTTCCTCTCGAAAAAGTCGAAAAGACGATTGTCGATATCAAAAAACGCCTCGTCGATCATCCAAAAGCTGCGTTTGGGTTCAACTTGCTGCACAACCCAATCGAAGCAGGGGTTGAAGATCGCACCATCGATATGTACCTCGAACACGGTGTAACAAAAGTCTCCGCCTCTGCTTACCTGCGTTTGATGCCAACGGTGGTTCGCTACCGTGCTAAAGGCATGATGCGGCGGCCTGACGGCAGTATCTTTGCTCCTAACAGTGTCTTTGCTAAGGTCAGTTCACTGGATGTGGCAGGTCAATTTATGGCTCCACCGCCTCTGGGTGTGCTGAAAGCATTGGTTGCCGCAGGCAAGCTAACAAGCGAAGAGGCAGAAATTGCTGCCCAGTTGCCCGTTGCCAGCGATATTACCGCTGAGGCCGATAGCGGTGGACACACGGATCGCCGCGCCTTGCCTGTGCTACTGCCTCAGATGTTGCGCCTTCGTGACGAGATCGCCGAACGCCATGGCTACGCCCAAAAAGGAATTGCTCTGCGTATCGGTGCCGCTGGAGGGATCGGGGATCCGATTTCTGCCCGTGCCGCCTTTGCCTTCGGTGCGGATTACATTTTGACCGGCACGATCAACCAGACCAGTCCTCAATCTGGAACCTCCGATCTTGCCCGCGAAATGCTCACTAAGGCAACGATGTCCGATGTCGTCATGGCTCCCGCTGCTGACATGTTCGAAATGGGTGTGCAAGTCCAGATCCTCAAGCGTGGCAGTTTCTATCCCCAACGCGCCAAAAAGCTCTACGAGATCTACAAGACCTTCGATAGCTTGGCGACCATTGCCCCCGAAGAGCGGGTCAAACTTGAACGCGATATCTTCAGACAGCCCCTCGATGAAGTTTGGGCAAACACGGCCAGCTACTGGGAAAAGCGCGATCCCAAACAACTCGAAAAAGCGCTCAAAGATGGCAAGCATCAGATGGCTCTCACCTTCCGAGCCTACTTGGGTCTAAGTTCTCGCTGGGCGCAAACAGGACAAGTGGATCGTAAGTCCGACTACCAAATCTGGTGTGGACCTTCCATGGGTTCCTTCAACAGTTGGGTAGCTGGCACCTGGCTCGAACCCCTCGAAAATCGGGATGTGGCTATCATGGGCAAAGCGCTGATGTACGGCGCAGCGGTACTCACACGCGCTGCTCGTCTCGCCCAGTTTGGAATCGCGGTTCCTTCCCTTTCAGAACTATCCCGCCCTGCGGCGCGGGAATTCCTCCTCGGTCTTTAGCCTGATATGTCAGATAAACATGTTGCATTTCTTGATGGCGTTACGGGCTACCTGGGCCGCTGGACACTCTTCTGGTATCTAGAGGAGTTAAAAAATGAGAAGGTCGCCGTTCTCATCCGTCCAGGCAAAAAAGGGGATAAAGCGAAAGGTGATGCCGAACAACGCCTAACCAAGGTGCTGGAAGGGATCGGCATGGCCGATCAACGCCACCGAGTTACAGTCATCCCTGGATCCCTCGACTCGGCTTTTTTTGGGAACCGCGAGGCCACCGAAAATCTCAAAGCCGATGCTTGGATTCACATGGCCGGGGACATCACCTTCAAAAAGTTGGGGGACAAGGGTTCTCTCGTCACCAACCGGGACTACACGGTTAACTTCGTGGAGTCAGCCCGCAAAGCGAAGTCAATTCCCCGCACAGTCTGCCATACTTCCACCTTCTTCACCTTCGAGAAAGCAAGTGAACCCGACGGCGAATTCTTTGTGCCAGAGGAGTTTCACGATCCTGCCAAAATGGAACACCATAATGCCTATGGCTACTCGAAGCTAGAAGCGGAAACCTACTTGCATGGGTTGATCAAAGCGAGATCGTTGCCTTTCAACTTATTGGTGTTCAGACCGGACATCATCATGCACCACATTCCTGTTAAAGAAGTATCAACCCGAATGCCGGGATTGATCACAGATGACTTCAAAGTCATCTTCCAACTCCTGGCAGCGTACATCGGCAAGACCAAGATCAAGATCCCCGGTGGGCCATCCATCGACAATCCCCTGAAGTACATTCCAGTCAGTCCCGATACAGTTCTGAATATCTCCGATGTCGATAGCGTCACCCATGCCATGATGCAGCTTGCCACCCTTCATGGTGATGGGGGTATTTCTCCTGATGGGGGCTATCAGATCTTCCACGTCATGAATCGTTGGCGACCTTTAGCTATCCGCTTTATCAGAGAGTTGAGCGAACAACTCGACCCCGAAAAAGCCCAGAAAGTTACCCAAGTTACTCCCGCCGAATTCAAGGCAACAGTACTCCCGAAACTTTCCTGGATGGAGAAGCTTTACTACACCAACTTCGTCGAGCCATTTATTGGCTATATGCACCGCGCTCGCACCCACGCCAGTACCGCAAATGTCGATAACTTGCTTGGAGACGAGTGGCACAATTTTCATCCTTCGCATCAACTGGACATTCCGCAGTGGTTGGAAGCAGGTGTCCGTCAAGCCATCGAAAAAGATTTTCAGTAGGTATTCGCCATGCCAAATCTTCGCCAACAAGCCCTCATCAACATGCAGCGCAACTATTTGGACTTTGAATTGCCCAAGATTGTTGATACTCCGCTGCGTTGGACTGAACAGGCACTTTTTGATAGCACATCCAAAAGTGTACCGATCATCAAACCGATCTTCATCGTCGGTTGCCACCGCTCTGGGACGACGATTCTTTATGAAACCCTGGCCAAGCACCCCGATTTAGTGTGCTGGACAAACGCCAGTGCTTTTGCTCCTCACATGCCGATCTTGGCCAATCGCATTTTTTCGACCGTCAAAGATAGCGACGACGAAGGGGTAGAACGTTTCATCAAAGATGGACTAAATATCGCCTACTACACACCGAGCGAAGGCATTCGGATCTGGGAATTATTCTCTCCCGATAAAGGTGATTACTGTCTCGATGAGACAACTGATAATCCGAAGATGGAAGAATATATCAAATTAATGATTCGAAAGCACCTCAAACATATGGGTGGCTCGCGGTTCCTCAATAAGAACCCAGACAACTCTGTCCGGATTCGCTACCTCAATAAGCTCTTTCCTGATGCCCTTTTCATTCATATCCTTCGTGATGGTCGGGCTGTTTGCAACTCCTTGATGAAATTTCGTCAAGCAGCAACAGAATTTTTTGGCCCTGAACATCGCCATGCAACAAGCGGTGTGAAAGTGAAAGCTTGGGGAGACATCCAACGCTATTGGCGCGAAGATCCACTCTATGCAACAGGTTTAGTCTGGAAAGAAGTGATCGAGACCCTAGAGCGCGACAGTAAATATATCGATCCGGCGCGTTACTTAGAACTTCGCTACGAAGACTTTGTTGTTAATCCAGCCGAATACCTGCGCAAGCTGATCGATTTCTGCCAACTACGTTGGGACACAGAGGTTGAGCAAGTCTTCAATCAAGAAACTAGCAAACTCAGCCTCGGCGGACGAAACGACGCTTGGAAAAAGAAGTTGCAGCCCGAACAGGTTGACCGCTTACTCGAAGTAATTGGGCCCAAAATGCGTCAGTACGGTTACGAATTTTAGAGAGGGTAAAAACGTGGGAATTCCAGTGCCGTTCGCAATTCGCAAGAAAGTCATGGAAGTGATGCAGAAGTCCTACGTGACCATGAGTCTGCCAGGGGCGCTTGAAGCGCCTCTAGTTGCTCTCGAAGAAGGACTCTATGGGGGTGGTCTTGAAAATATTAAGATTACAAAACCGATCTTTGTCGTCGGCTGCCACCGCTCAGGAACGACAGTGCTCTACGAAGCCCTCGCCAAGCATCCTGACCTCGTTTTTCTGTCCAATGCCAGTGCCCTATTGCCAAGAATTCCGATCCTCTCCAACGCGGTAGCCGAGCTATTTGGCCTGGACGAAGTCGAGCAGGAGCGCTTTTTGAAGGACGGCATTCCCTTTTCCCCGGCGACACCTGCCGAAGCGATTCGTATCTGGGAATTGTACGCGCCAGAAGGTGGGGATTACTGCCTGAATGAGAACTACTCCAATCCAAAGATGGAGCAATACTTAATCCACACAATCAAGAAACATCTCAAATATTTTAATAAGACTCGCTTTATCAACAAAAATCCCGACAACTCTGTTCGGATGCGCTACTTGAATAAGCTGTTTCCGGATGCAAAGTTTATCAATATTATTCGGGATGGACGAGCTGTCTGTAGCTCCCTCATGAAAGTACGGGAGATTGCTGAAGAGTTTTTTGGTCCCGAACATCGTCATGCCACTAGTGGAGTGAAAGTCAAAGCCTGGGCAGACATCGAGGAAACTTGGAAGACAGATCCTGCTAGTTCCATCGGTCTATTGTGGAAGGAAGTCGTCGAAACGATTGAGCGTGACAAAGAAGCGATTTCTCCAGAGCGTTATCTAGAACTGCGTTTTGAGGACTTTGTCACTGAGCCTTTCAATTACCTCGAAAAAATGGTTCATTTTTGCGACTTGGGTTGGGATGCCAAAGCTGAATCAGCGATACGAGAAGCAAGCAAAACCTTGACAATGGGTGGCCGCAACGACGCTTGGAAGAAGCGCCTCAAAGAGACAGATGTCGAGAAGTTAATGGCAATCATTGCCCCTAAAATGCGTGCCTATGGCTACGACGTGTAAGCTTTGAGCGTAAATAGCTCTACAAATTTAATCGAATCTTTGCCCTAGTTCTTGGGTGAATGGGTTGATTGAGCTAAAAGCGCTCAACCAGAACTTGCTTGTGCTTGGTAGACATAAAGCAGTCTCAAGGGGGTATTTTATAATGGTAAAATAATAGGCAGCAATGCAGAATCAAAAAGATACCACAGATGAAACATTGCGTGGACTCCCAGAAGGCTGGTATGCAATTGCCCCACTAAGTGCAATTAGAACAAAAAAACTCAACGCTTTCGATCTGTGTGGTCGTTCATTGCTTGTGACCCTTGAAGGGAGTGTACCAGTTATCTTTGATCGCGCTTGTCCTCATATGGGGATCGATTTAAGCAAAGGAAAGATTTCAAAGAACGGCCAGATCCTCTGCCCATACCACAATGAACCTTTCTGCAAACTGACAGGAGATTATACAGGGGAAACTTTTAAGACCCCAATGCGACTTCATCAATATCCCGCTCAAGTCTGTTACGACTGGGTTTGGTTCTACAACGGTAAGCAGCCCAAGTACGATCTGCCAAGTTTCAGTGCTACTCACCACGACTTTAGTTGGCAAAGGGTAACTGTCACAGCACGTATGGACAATATGATGTTGAATGCCCTTGATGCTCTTCACTTTGTCAGCCTTCACAAAGGCTTGCTATCGGCAAAAGACCGCTTCTACGGGGTTGAAGCGATCAATGACTATGTTTTCAAATGTCGTGTCGGGATTGATGAAATAGCAAGAGGCTATCTCAATCTTGAAGCAATGGAGAGAATCGTCTACGGCCCTAGTCTTTCAGTCAATGGTGTGAAATTTGGTGGCAGCATTCGTGATTACCGCATCCTCACCTTCCGCCCTCAAGCAAATGGAAAAACAGAAATTGTCATGATCAACTGCATCCAAAAAGATCGTCCTCCGACAAGTCGTGCCGATCTGAATATTCCCGGTATTTTGAAGCTCCTAGTAAGATTAATTCCACGCCGAATGTTTGCAGCAGCAATCAACACGACGCTATTTTTCCAAGATTCAGTCGTCACTCGGAATATTATTAGTAACCGCCGCACACCAGATGTAGAAGTAGATCAGCCAGCTATTCATTACCTACGGGTCTACAACCGTCTACGTCCGACCCAATCTGCTAAAGTGCTGGTTGGCGAGTAGTTGCACCTCTTTTATTTTTCTTACTGTGGAGTTAAGAGGCAACATTGAGGTAGTCAATTTCGTATTTTTAGAATGCGCTATTGCTCAATAAAACTATTATCAAAAATCAATGTCATCATTTCCTGACAAATTAAAATGTTGATTGCTGCGGAATGCTATACAAAGACTGGAAAGTAATATCGCTGTGAATGGAAAGTGATTGAACCTTCGATATAGAATTCTTTTGAAGTGCAGCTTTTGTTACTGCTTTAACTACTTCTGTTGTGCATAAACAGTCAATGTCATCACAAAATCAGAAAAGGATTTTGGTGTATGATTGTAAACGATTCAGACCTGAGTCGCGTTAACTATTTCTCACAATGCCTTTTCTAAAGTACTTTCAGGAGTTCAACAGATGAGCCAAAGACTGCCAGCTACAGCATTGGACTTGGCTATTTCCTGTGGCCGCCAAAATGCAAGCTCAATGCATATACAAATGATTGTGGCTGTCGAGGGGCAAGTCGAGATCGAGAGATTGAAAAAAGCAGTATTCCTCACCATAGAAGCCGAGCCAGTGTTGGGTTGTCGGTTTGTCGATCATCCCATTCGCCCTTATTGGGAACCGCAGCCGACCTTCAGTCAAAAAGCATTTCTTGAGCGCTACTGCTGCGTTGTTGAGACGACGAATCCTGAGGCTGAAGTGGATGTTTTTCTACCCGTGCCGCTTGATCCTTCGACCGACCCATTGATACAGGTAAGGGTGTTTCGCCAGTTAGGAAACCCCCAAGAAATCATCGTTTTCAAACTCTGCCATCTTGTCGGTGATGCAGGAGGACTGCTGGGCTACTGCAAGTTTCTGATTGGCATCTATGCAAAATTAGCCCTAGATCCAAGTTATAAGCCAGATACAAATACCAGAAGCCGTGGCTTCGATCAGATTTCTAAACAGTACAGCAACAAAGAAAAATTACAGATTGTACGCTCAACCATTGCTGCTCTAAAGCGCAGAGACAGTGTGACAAACCGTTGCGGATTCCCTAACCCCTCTGCCCCTGCTGAACAACGCATGTATTTACGCAAAGAGATTCCAGTCGAACAGGTGCAGGCGCTCAAGAGTTATGGGCGCAAGCAAGGCGCGACGCTGAATCTTGTCCTCCTGACTGCGTATTTCCGTTCCATTTGCAAAAATATACCGCTTTTGGGGACAGGAGCCGTGCCCTTAATGAGCACTGTGGATTTACGGCGCTATGTGCCCGATGCAGAGCGTGATCAGATCCCTCTGTGCAATCTCTCAGGGGTGACAACGATGTATATCAACCAAGAGGCTCCCGACAAAAAACCATTTACAGAGACGCTTGCATTAGTAAAAGAGCAAATGAAAGAGCGCAAAGCTGACTACTTAGGGTTGCTCATGGTTCCTCTTGTGTTAGGACTCTATGGGGTGTTGCCCTATAAATTGAGTCAGCGGATTGCCAAAAATGACTTTGCAAAAGCAAAGAAAAATCAAACGACTGCACCCGTCCTCACCAATGCGGGAGAGATTCCGGCAGAGGACTATGAGTTTGGCGATGTCAAATTGGTAAATATCTACGGTGCTGCATCCGTGATGTACTCGCCAGTTTTTGCAACGAGTGTGACCGAGTTTCGCAAGACAGTCACTTTGTGTACTGGCTTTTGTCAGACTTTGATCCCGCGTGCGACAGTTGAAGCTATTTTTAACGGGGTGGCAGAGGAACTTGCTGGCCTTGCTGAGGGACACTTGAATGCTTCAAAGAACGCTAAGAAAGTAGTCGAAGCCTGAAGTGGTGCGTGAATGAGTAACAGACAAGGAATCCAACAATGAAACTGCCGAATGTATCAAAAAGTCCAAAAATTATACAGAGACTTGAATGGGTCACAGACTTTAAAAGAAGTTTTGAGCGGCGGGCTGCTAGGTACGGCGACACATTTACCGTCAACCTTGGTGATGAACCGATCGTCGTACTGAGCCACCCCAAAGCAGTCGAGCAGTTGTATACAACAAATCCATCAAAGTTTGGCATGAGTCCAACCCTCTACAAAGTTGCTTTGCCAATTGCAGGTGCGCGGTCAATTTCCCAGGTGGAGGGAGAGGCGCATAGACGTTCACGTCGTTTGCTCATGCCAGCTTTTCATCACAAAACAATTCGAACCCACAGCGAATTGATCTGTGAATTGACCAGCGAAGAGATGCAGAAGTGGTCAACGGGTGAAACAAAGGTGATGAGCGATGTCCTTAAAAAGATCAGCATCAAAACCATCGTCAAGTGTGTGTTTGGAATTACGGGTGGATTACGCTACGAGAAATTGCTCAATGTCCTTGCCGACCTAGAAGGTGGAAGAGCATTTCCGCTTGGTATCTGGATACTTTACTTCGATTTTTTACAAAAAGATTGGGGAAGCTGGAGTCCCTGGGGTAAGTTCTTGAAATTTAAACAAGGCATGGATGATTTGATCTATGCCGAAGTTGAAGAACGGCGAGCCAATCCTGACCTCGCCCGCGCCGATATTCTCAACATGATGCTGGCTGCCCGCGATGAAGACGGCAATGGAATGCCCGATGAAGAATTGCGAGATGATTTGGTTGCACTGTTAAATGGTGGGCACTCCACAACAGTTGCCTCGATCGCTTGGGCACTCCACTTTATTCACTCACTGCCAGAAGTAAAGGCGAAGCTCATGGCAGAGCTTGCAACCTTAGAATCTCCCGCTGAAGCAGCCTCAGTCGAGAAAGCGCCTTACACGAATGCAGTTTGCCAAGAGACAATCCGACTCTATCCACCTTCTTTGATTAGCCTGTTGCGCGTTGTCAAAGCGCCGGTTCAGATCATGGACAATACTTTTGAGCCCGGTGTGGCATTGACTGCTTCAATGTATTTGACCCATCGCCGCCCTGATCTTTTTCCAGAACCGGAAAAGTTTAGACCTGAGCGCTTTTTAGAGCGCAAATTCTCCAACTTCGAATACCATCCTTTCGGTGGTGGAAGTCGTATGTGCATCGGGTATACGCTGGCGCAACTAGAAATGAGACTGATCGTGGCGACGATTATGAAAGGCTGGGATTTGGAGCTCGCCTCAAACGAACCTGTAAAGTTTGCGAACCGTGCTTTCAGCGGTATTAGACCAGCTTGTGGAATACCGATGGTCATGAAGAAAGCAATTCGCTCCACTGTGACTTCAAAATAAGAGCGTCAGCATAAAAGCTTGAGCTTGTTTTCGACTTGCAAAAAGCGAGTAGTATTGATAATCATTTATGCTTGCAATTGCAAGCATAAATGGAGCTTGAAGGCGGCAGCGAAACAACATAATCTTTGTATTGATAATAATATTTGATGGCTTGGACGCTCTAAAGCTTGCCAACCGTGAAATGTAAAAGATGAAGAGCGTAACGATGAGAAACAGCACCCAAAACAACACCCGGGCTTTACACCGTTTTGCTTAGGACTGTGTGAAGAAGTCTCAAAAAGTACTTGAGTATACTGTATCTGCATAATCGGTCTGGTAAATTGTCAGTCACAATGATCTTGCGCTTAGATCTGTGTTGACGAATTTTTAGAGTGCTCTCACTGGCACTCTTGCTAACGATGGGTGGTTCTGTATACATTATCCATGTTCACAATTTGCGAAGGAAGCTTATATGACTCAGCAACCAAAGCCTACCGGAAACCAAGCGGTCTATGGCGACTTTGATGACTATCAAGATTTTGAATCTCATCGTCGCTTCAACAAGCGGGAAATGTTCGATCCAGAATTCCTGAAATTTATGGCTTGGTTCAAGAAAGATATTCATAGTCGCTACAGCCGTAAAGACTTTCAGCAGATTGAGCTACGCAACATCCTTCAGTTGTCGGTTGGCTTCATCGGTATGGTCTGTGCGTATGTCTATCTCCACATCAATTTCCCTCAGTACGCACTAGGCTGGGGCGCTGCGCTTTTTGTCGTCGCCATCTTTGTGTGCCAGAAGGGAGAAGTGATGCACATGCGTGCGCACTCTCCAAGCAACTTGACAGGTTCACGGATCATGGACGAAGCCGTAGACACCTTAGGGATGCCTTTGACAGGGATCTCCCCTGGTCTGTTTAAGCGCCGTCACTGTGCCGCTCACTACAACGACATCGGCAATATCTCCCGGATTTTTTCACAGGTCTGGATTACTTTCGATAAGGTTCCCGTTAACTACTACCTGCGTCCTTGGATGCTGGTGCAGTTTTTGTTGGACAAGGATTTCTGCCGCGACGAGATGATCAATCGCAAACGCCTGCTGATTGAAACCATCGGCTTCTACACCTACTTAGCCGTAATGATTACGGAACTGTTCCACGGTTCCTACTTCTTGTTGACTTTTCATCTGATTCCTTCGTTCATACTGGCGAGTTCTCAGGTTCTCAGTGCCGTCACGGTTCACTCTGGAGTGGACAAGAACAACAGTTTCGAGAGCAATGGTCTTTTCGATCCTGCGACGGCGAAGGGTCTTTTCAAAGTTCCCCTCTACTTCTATAGTTTGATCGGCAACGGTGGTGTTTTGAATCACGGTATTCACCACGCTTATCCTCAAGTCCCCTTGGAAATTGTGAACAAGGATTTCCGGCGGATCAATCAGCACATTCTTGAGAACTACTCGAATGTTCGTTACAACATGGTGATGAGTATGCGCATTCAGAAGTCTTTGTTGGAGCGCCTCGGCCCTCCCAATGCTTTTGATTACGTGGTTGCTTTCTTCTGCTCCGTGATTGCCCTGGTTTCCTGCATGTTCACCGTTGTCGGAATGCCGATTCCGCCCACAGTGTTTGAGTTACTGCTTGTTGACTACCGCGTCTACTTTATTTCAACAAAGGCAGAACGCTATGCCAACAGTGTTGCCTTCTGGAAGAGCATCAATCTAGAAGAACGCTACCAGCAGTCCGAAAACCGTAATACCTACTTGAAGTGGGTTTACAACCGCTATACCCGGATGAAGAGCTACGTAGAAGCGCATCCATTGCCCGAAGCTTCAAAAGCTTAGTCATTGTTAAAGGGCGTAGTTCTGCAAGAAACTGCGCCCTTACTTTATTTTTCAAAGGAATATGCTGTGGCTAGCCAAATTGACGGACCTCGCCTTCCTCGTTTACTGATGCGCCTCTGGTGGTCAAGAAATCCGAGAGCCTGCATGGATGCGTGTGCGAAGCGCTACGGGGATATCTTTCAAGTAGATCTTGGACTCTTGGATCGTCCTGTTGTCGTAACAGGTCATCCTGAAGCAATGCAGCAGTTATTTAGTGCGGGTCATCAGCAATTGGATTCTGGAAAAGCGCTTTACGATTTGGCAAAGCCGATGGCTGGAGAGAATTCCATTGGTGTCTTAGATGGATCTGCCCATCAACGCCAACGGCGACTGATGATGCCGCCTTTTCTTGGTAAGTCGATACAGAGCTACAGAACGCTGATCGTAGATCTTGCGACCCAAGCAATGGAATCTTGGCAGATTGGTGAGCCACGCGTCATCAGTGAAGTGCTTAAAGATGTCACCTTAAGGGTGATTTTGCAGTCCGTGTTTGGGATTTACGACGGGCCACGTTACGAGAAATTGCGCGTTCTATTTAGCGACATGATGGAGGGCAAAGGTTTTCCCTTTGGTTCGGCGCTGCTCTACTTTAAATTTTTACAAGTTGATCTTGGCCGTTGGAGTCCTTGGGGCAAATTCCAATATCTGATCGCTCAGATCGACGAGTTGCTCTACGCAGAAATTCGTGATCGTCGTGCCTATCTCGACCCAGAGCGCACCGACGTTTTAAGTCTGTTGATGCTGGCCAGGGACGAAGAAGGTCAAGCGATGAGCGACATCGAGCTGCGCGATGAATTGATGACGCTTCTGCACAGTGGCCACTCCACGACCAACGCAGCCTTGTCTTGGGCCTTCTACTTTATTCATCGCCAACCAGAAGTGCGCCAAAAGTTAATGGCTGAATTGACTACCCAGTTCGATCCCCAGGATTTGGCTGCAGCCGAAAAACTTCCCTATCTCCAAGCAGTCGTCCAAGAGACCCTGCGCATCTACCCAGTTTCTTTGGTTGCCTTAGCGCGCATCGCCCGCAACCCGATTGAAATCTTGGGCAAGACCTACGAAACGGGCACTGTTTTCTTCCCTGCTATCTACCTCACGCACCGCCGTGCCGATCTGTACCCTGATCCCGAAACATTTCGCCCTGAACGTTTTTTGGAGAGGCAATTTAGTATTTACGAATATTTGCCGTTTGGCGGTGGCCATCGCATGTGTATTGGGACGGCTTTCGCCCAGATGCAGATGCGGTTGATCTTGGCGACGATTCTTTCGCGCTGGGAACTTTCTCTCGTCAGCGATCAACCCGTTCAACCAGGGAGACGGGGTCTTGGCGGTATCAAACCATCGGGAGGGGTTCCCATGGTGCTCACAGGGCAACGCAACGCTCGATCCTCGGTATCTGTTAGTCGTACTTAGACAGGAGAAAGGCCATGCTGCATCGCTCGATCCCCACATCGGAACGCATTAAGTTCAATGCGCTCTGGATGATCAGCCATCTTTTTGGGCCACGCAATGATGATACCTATCTATTTGAAAATTCCCTAAAGACGCTCCGTCAGCGGGTAGGTGAGAATCTTGCTAAAGGCCCAAAGGGCAAAATTTTCCCCATCGACCGCGTCGATTCGATTTCACGGCAAGAATTTCAAGAGAAATACCAGAAGCGCAGTCTGCCTGTTGTGATCACTGGTGCGGCCAAAGAGTGGGTCTGTTGCAAAACTTGGTCTCCGGAAATGTTCGCAGAGCGTTACGGCGACGACCCAGTGACACTTTTGAGTATGTCCGTCGAAGAAGTTGGCGGTGCAAAGTTCAAGCCGATTGGCGAGACCGTCTCGTTGCGCGAATTGGTCAAGAGGCTGCGCAGCGGCGAGAAGGATTTTTACTGGCGCTTTAGTCCCTTGCTGCACAATCACCCTGAACTGCAGAAAGATTTCGATGACAAGTGGTTGGAGTCCTTTAGAGAAAAGCGTTCAGTGATGAGCCTTTTCCAACTTTTTGTTGGAGCGGGAGGAACCAATACAGCTCTGCACAACGCACCAGCTAGCAATCTTTTTGTCCAAGTCTACGGCCAGAAGCATTGGCTGATCTACCCACCTGAGTACAACAGCGTTTTTCACCCACCGCTACGCAGAGCCCCTTACTTCTTTAGTCACCTCAATCCAGAGCACCCGGATCAACAGAACTATCCTGGCTGTGAGCACTTAGATGGGTACGAAGTTCTGCTCAACCCTGGGGATGTCCTGTATATTCCGCCCTACGCTTGGCACTACGTTACCAATCCTTCCGATTCCATCGGAGTAGGCTACCGCTGGTTTGCACCACGTGCTGCTATGAGTGCCAGTGTCACTCAAACACTTCTCACAGCACTCTCAAGCAATCCACCTGTGATTCGCAATGCCATCAATGCTCGCTTCAAGAAGGGCAACCCTGATCTTGTGACCAGCGTTCCAAAAGCTGTGCCTCCCATCCTGCAAGGTTAGAAAGCGAAGCGGCGTAGTTGCTCACTACGCCGCTTCACGGTTGTCTAGAGCGTGCGCAGATTTTCAAAGGTCAATTCGGTCACTTCCGGTTGATCGCCAACGCGGCTTTGCACAATTTGGCTGCTCATCACCCAGTAGCCTGCAAGTTGGGTGAAGTTGTCTTCAAATTTGCTTTGGCGGGTGATCTCGCCTGTTCTTGCATTTCTAAACACGGCGTTGTATGCGGTTGAGATATAACCGCTACCTGTATCGAGTTTTGCAAGATGGTTGATCGTGAAGGACATTGGCCCCATGGTGCGAGCCACGTAGACGACTTGTTGATCCCGAACTTTATAGTGAGAACCCATGGCATCGCCGCCGACGAGGATCGGGACAGCGCCCGTTTCGTCAATGTCGCCGTCGATGGTAAAACTGTGCTTGCCGTGGGCAGAAGCGAAGTCAGAACGCTTGCGGTGAGTAACGACATCACGCAACTGATTTGTGAGCCATTCTTGCGCTTTTGGCTCTTCCGTTTCGACTGAGACGCTCAGATCTTTGCGAATTTCGAGCTTGCCTGTATGGGTCTGGCCACTCAGTTTGAGAGTGAAGTCTGCGGCGATGCCCGGAAACTGTTCATCCCAGGTATAACGATTTTCATAGGCGGCGCGGAAAAGCTCCTCTGCCGTTTCTTTGATCTGAAGTTCCGTACTCATGAATCTGGTTCCCAATAGTTTTTTCTACCTTCGTTATATTAACGACCAAATTTGGTGAATCGCAAACGCGCACAGAAGTGATCCCCAGGGTAGGCTGGGTGCGTATTTCCTTAGCGCTCTATGACCACTCATCCCCTGTATGTGGCTTTTATTTGGCACCAGCACCAGCCACTTTACCGCAGTACCCTCTCAGGCCGCTACTTGATGCCTTGGGTGAGATTGCACGGTACCAAGGACTACCTCGATCTGCCGCTCCTGCTTGAGCGCTATCCCAAACTGCATCAGACTTTTAATCTTGTTCCGTCGCTGATTTTGCAGATCGAGGATTACATTGCTGGGCGGGCCATGGATCCTTGGCTCGAAGTCGCCCTAAAATCTGTAAAGAAACTTAATCTCCCGGAGAAGCAATTTATTATTGAGCGCTTCTTTGATGCCAACTGGGAGAACCTGGTTTATCCTTATCCACGCTATCGTCAGTTGCTCGAAGCGCGAGAAAAGCTTGGTACGGTCGGTTGTCTCGAAAAGTGGGGGAGCGCCGAGTACGACGACCTGCTCGCCTGGCACAACCTCTGTTGGTTCGACCCGATCTTCCAGGAAGAAGACCCGGTTATCCGCAAGTGGATCGCGAAAGATCGCGGATTTACTCTCAAAGACCGTCAATCGATCTACGCAAAGCAAGTAGAGATCCTCGCGCAAATTCTTGGCAAGCACAGGGCGATGCAAGAAAGCGGTCAGATCGAGGTGATTACGACTCCCTATGCCCACCCAATTTTGCCTTTGCTCGCAGATACTGACAGTGCTCGCGTTGCCCACCCCCATCTCCCTCTCCCCCGTGGACGCTTTCGCTGGCCAGAAGACATTACGAGCCACCTCCGCCTTGCCACCGAAAATTATCAAGAGCGCTTTGGCGTTGCTCCCCGTGGACTTTGGCCTTCAGAGCAGTCGGTGAGTCCCCTGGTTCTGCCGGAGGTGGCCAAGGCCGGATTCAAATGGTTAGTCTCCGATGAAGGGGTTCTGGCCTGGTCTTTGGGGACATTCTTTGCGAGGGATGAATACGGCCACATTCAACAACCCGATCAGTTGTATCGTCCTTACACGGTTAACACGCCCTACGGCTCTTTGAATATGGTCTTTCGAGATCGGCGACTCTCTGATTTGATCGGTTTCGACTATGCCAAGCGACCCGCCGCCGAAGCAGCCAACGACCTGATCGAACAATTTGAAGCGATCCAAAGCAAACTGATTGCAGACAAGGCCACTGGCCCCCACTTGGTCACTGTGGCTCTCGACGGCGAAAACTGTTGGGAATACTATGACCGCGACGGCAAACCCTTCCTAGAGACGCTCTACGCGCTACTTTCGCGCCACAGCAATATGAAGCTCGTTACTGTCAGCGAGTATATCGAGCGCTTTGGCACAGAAAGAAAACTCGAACTTGGGACACTCCACAGCGGTTCCTGGATCAACAGCGACTTTACGACTTGGATCGGTGACCCCATCAAAAATCGCGCCTGGGAATTGCTCTGTCAAGCGCGCCAAGTGCTCGAAGGCCATCCCCGCGCAAACCAAGCTTCCTGGGATGCAATCTGGGCCGCTGAAGGTTCAGACTGGTTTTGGTGGTTCGGCTACGGCCATTCCTCTTCTCAAGATGCGCTTTTCGATCAGCTATTTCGAGAACATCTCCAAGCCCTCTACACCTCCCTAGGGGAGGCAATCCCAGCATCGCTCCTGCAGCCTCTAGAACGTCACGATCAACCAGGGAACCGCGTTCCCCGTGACATCATGCAACCGACCATCGACGGGAGCGGTGCAGACGAAGAATGGGCACGGGCGGGCTACCTTGAGGTGGGTGGAGCACGGGGCACCATGCACCAAGCGACGACGATTCAGCGCATTTGGTATGGCAGCGACTATGTCAACTTTTATATGCGAGTCGATCCAGGGGTAGGTATGCCCCAAACCCTCCAGCTTTACTTGTTCTACCCCAATGCGATCAACTACACTAGCCCAATTTGCCTCGCAGAAACGCCTGATCAGGCTCCCCTTAACTACCGATTCCGGCACATGATCGAACTGCACCTTGCCCAAGGCGAAACAATTTTTAAAGAAGCCCAAGAGTTTGGTAATTGGGTAGAACGTCCGACACTGACGCGGTTTGCCGTTGGTCAATGTATCGAGGTGGCGATTCCTTGGCAGGATTTGCAGATGAGTTCTGGGCAACGTGCCGATTGGAGCCTCGTATTGGCCCGCAATAACCGCTATGAAGCCCATTTTCCGCAAGATGGAACAGTCGAGCTTCAGATTCCGTAAAGTGCTTCCAGTCTTGGAAAAGGGTGATTCACACTTGACCAAGTGCCAAGCCAGCCACCAACATCCCAAAAACTAAGAAAGGCTGAGAACTGGCTTGGTAGCGCACATCGTTCGCAATCGGATCGGCCAGTAAACTGCGCTGGAAGAAGATCTGGGGCAAAATCAAAGCGGTAAGAATGCCGCCGTAGACGTAGCGCCCAGTAGCGACCAAGTAGATCAAGATTCCGACTTGGAAGACATCGATCATCAATACACAGATCCAGGCTGCTTTTTGAATTCCGAAGGCGACTGGCAACGATTGCAAACCCAATTTTCGGTCTCCTTCGACGCTCTTGAAATCGTTCACGATGGCGATCCCCAAGCCTGCAAAGGAATAAAACAGCGTCAAAATCACAATCGTTGGACTCAAAGTTCCAAACAGGGTGTGACCTGCGCACCAGGGCAAAGCAATATAACTTGCCCCCAGAGCATAGTTGCCCAGCCAGCCATTCTGCTTCAGCTTCAACGGGGGTGCCGAGTAGATGTAGGCCAGGAAGACCCCGATGAGTGCCATGCCCGTCAAAGAAAAAGGCACATGGCGATCTGGAAATGCCTGCATGGCCCAAAGATCGAGCACGACAGCCAACCCCAACCCCAAGGCCAAAAGAACAAAAATCTGTGCGACTACCTGGGGAATCGTAATCGCTCCCGAAGGAATCGGTCGATAGGGTTCATTGATGGCATCGATCTCACGGTCGTAGTAATCGTTGAGAGTCTGAGTAAACCCCGCTAACAGCGGGCCACTCAGAACAGCGCAACCGAGTCCCGCCAAAAAATAAGCGCCATTCCACTGAAAACCACCGTTCCAACGAAACTGTCCGGCGGAAGCGGCACCGCACAGTACCCCCCACATCAGTGGTATCCACGTCACGGGTTTCATCAGTTGGAGGCGGATTTTCCAAAGCGGACGCTCCTCGCCCACATCGGCACCACGCATTCCCAACAGTTGCCGTGTCTTGCGTCCTTCTTGCGTCATGTTTTACCCCATTCCCTCAGACTCATATTACTTCCAGGTTTCGAGAGGCTAAGGATCTCTAATGAGGAGAGTGTGTCACCATAGGAAAGCGATAAACCTCAATTCAGGCGCACGATGGCCCGAGCGAAACTCACAGATCCCGAAAAGCAAGAAATCCTCCGGCTCTTCAGAGAGTCTGACATCACAGCGACAAAGCTCGCTGAACAGTTCAGCGTCAGTATCAGCACGATCAGCCGCTTACTAAAAACAGAACTTTCTGACATAGAGTACACCACTTTAAGTTCGAACCGACGCAAGTCTGGGACTGCCTCGGCGACAGCAACAGAGAGTTCTGAATCCGGTACCCTCGATCTTTTTGAAAATGCATCTGTTGAACAGGTTGCAGAAATGATCGAGATTCCTGAGCCGATTGCCCCTGAAATACAGATCCCTGAAGCTATAGAAGCAGTTCCTGTAGTCGTCGAAGCAGTTCCTGTGAACATTGAAGAAGTTACTCTGGTGTCTCCTGTGGAGAGTGCTGGAGATGTTGCTGAGACTTCGCCAAGCGTGGTCGAGGCAGTTTTCTCGGTAGGCACTGAAGGTTCTGTGGTAGTCGAAGTAGAAACTGCCACTGCCCAAGAACTGCCAATAGTGATTGAGGAAGTCGTCGCACCGACCAGCTCTGAAGACCTTCCTGGAGTCACTCAAGAGGCTCCAGTGGCACAGACGAATGGAGTCGTCATTCTTGAACCCCTTGAGATCCCGATTCCACGCCGCCGCCGTCGTTCTGCAGGTGCAGTGCCAGAAATACCCGTGGTGGTTGAAGAGACAGTTGTAGAAGTCCCAGTAATTGCTGAAACTCCTGCAATTGCTGAAACTCCTGCGATTGCTGAAACCCCTGCGATTGCTGAAACTCCTGCGATTGCTGAAACTCCTGCCGTCGTCGAAGTCCCTGCTGCTGCTGTGATCGAGGCGATTTTTGAGGCTGAAGTAGAGGATGCACCAGTTGTCATTGAAGAAACACCAACATCAGAGCAACCGGTTCGCAGTCGAATCCTCAAAAAGTCTGAACGGGTTGCTTCTCCACCGCCATCAGAATCTCAAGAGCGTCTGGCCGCACCCCTAGCAGAATTAGAAGCTGAGTTTGCGGCTTCGCCGGGGCAGTTTGCTGCCGAAGACTTCGATGATGACGAGGATTTCGATGATGTCGAAGAGGATGACGGTAGCGCTCTAGAACCAGAAATAGCGAGTGTCGAGTCGGCAGTCCCTGTCGAAGTTTTGCCCTTCAGTTCAGCGGAATTTCCCCGGACGTGTTGGGTAATGGTAGACCGTGCTTCTGAGCTACTGACCCGTCCCCTTGGCGATTTTAATAATATCGGTGCGATTCCTGATACTGAACGTGAAGCAGTGACTTTGCCGATCTTCGAGAATCACCGCCTTGCCCGCCGCTATTCGAGCAACTACCACCGCCCGCTGCGTCTGCCTGTGCATCTGCTCAATTCCACCCGTCCTTATCTGCTGCGCAAAGGGATTACCCGACTGCTGGTGGGCACTCAGGTCTACGCCTTAGATCTTGCCGAGGATGGCATTGAGCAGGAGGAGACTGTGGAGTCCGGTTATGACTGATCTGCTTGAAATTGCAGGCCGACAATTTCGCTCTCGCCTGATGACTGGGACTGGAAAGTATAAAGATTTTTCGGTGATGGGCGAAGCGATTACTGCGTCTGGATCTGAGATCGTCACTGTTGCTGTTCGGCGGGTTCAAACAAGTGTTCCCGGGCATGGTGGACTGGGTGAAGCCCTCGACTGGAATAAATTCTGGATGCTGCCGAATACAGCCGGAGCCACAAATGCTGAAGAAGCAGTGCGTTTCGCCAAATTTGGTCGTGAGTTGGCCAAGATGGTCGGTCAAGAAGACAACAACTGGGTCAAACTCGAAGTTATTCCCGAAACCAAATATTTGCTTCCCGATCCAATTGGCACCTGCGAAGCGGCAGAAGCGCTGATCAAACTGGGTTTTACAGTGCTGCCCTACATCAATGCCGATTTTCATCTGGCTCGACGACTCTGGGAAATGGGCTGTGCCACGGTGATGCCCCTTGGTTCGCCCATCGGTTCTGGCCAAGGTCTACAAAATGCGGCGGCGATCCAAATGATCATCGCAGAGTCCCCCGTGCCCGTGGTCGTCGATGCTGGTATTCGCCTGCCTTCTGAAGCCTGCCGTGCCATGGAGATGGGAGCCGCTGCCCTTCTAGTCAACACAGCCATTGCCCAAGCGCAAGATCCTGTTGCTATGGGTTACGCCATGGGACTTGCCTGTCAAGCAGGGCGTTCTGCTGCTCAATCAGGTGCAATTCCAATCAAAGCGTATGCTAGTGCAAGTTCTCCTCTAACAGGCATTATTGGCTCATGACAACAACTCGCCTTCCTGACTGGGTACGCCGCTCGATTGGCACCGCATCCCAAGTTTCGACCGTCGAGCAGATCATCAAAAAGCGTGGCATCCATACGATCTGTGAAGAAGGGCGCTGTCCAAATCGGGCTGAGTGTTACGCCCAGAAAACTGCCACATTTTTGTTGATGGGGCCGGTGTGCACCCGTGCCTGTGGTTTTTGTCAGGTGACGAGCGGCAAAGCCCTCCCCCTCGATCCAGAAGAACCCCAAAAAGTGGCGGAGTCTGTGTTTCTTTTGGGACTGCGCTACGTCGTCCTCACTTCTGTTGCCCGCGATGACCTTGCGGATCAAGGTGCTGGTTGGTTCGCCCAGACCATGGACGCAATTCGAGAACGGGTTGAAGAAGTCTCGATTGAAGTCTTGACCCCAGATTTTCGTGGAGAACGAGACTGCATCGCCCGCGTCGTCGAAGCCCAACCCGTCTGCTACAACCACAATATTGAAACAGTGTATCGCCTGCAAAAGTACGCTCGCCGTGCTGCAAATTATGAACGCAGCCTGGAAGTCTTAGCCACTGTCAAAGCGCTCGATCCGACAATCTGGACAAAGTCTGGCATCATGCTCGGCCACGGTGAAACAGAAGCAGAAGTGATCGAAACCTTGCGGGATCTGCGTTCTGTCGGTTGTGACCGAATTACCCTTGGTCAATACCTGCAACCCTCGCGGGAGCACTTGCCTGTGATTCGCTACTGGACTCCAGCCGAGTTCGACCACTTGGGGGCAGTTGCCCGCGAACTTGGCTTTGCTCATGTCCGTTCAGGACCACTGGTGCGCAGTTCCTATCACGCTGGCGAGCCAGGATAATTATGGGTGTGCTCAAAGCGGGAATCATCTACAACGACCTCAAGCCTGTGGCGATGCGGGTCGCCGATGAACTCACAGAAAAGCTCATCGCGGCTGGAGCACGGGTCTACAAAGCAACAGGTTGGGGTGGCATTCTCGGCTTCCCAAATGTCAACAGCCCTGTCTGCCATACGCCCATCGAGCAACTTGCAGCAGAGGGCTTCGATGAGGCAATGCAATTCGCCATTGTCTTGGGAGGCGACGGAACCGTCTTAGCGGCTGCCCGTCAAGTTGCCCCTTTCGACATCCCGCTGTTGACGATCAACACGGGGCACATGGGTTTTTTGACCGAAGGCTATCTGAATCAGGTCACTCCGGCAGTGGAAGCAGCGATTCGGGGTCAGTTCTTGCTCGAAGACCGCTCGATGTTGGAAGTCAAAGTCTTCCGAGAAGAGCGTCTGATTTGGGAAGCTCTGGCACTGAACGAAGCCGTATTGCATAAAGAACCACTTTCGGGAATGTGCCACTTTGAGATCACCATTGGTCGCCACAACGCCGTCGATATTGCTGCCGATGGTGTGATCGTCGCCACACCGACAGGTTCAACAGCCTACGCCCTTTCAGCGGGTGGCCCCGTTGTCACCCCCGATGTGCAAGTACTCCAATTGATTCCGATCTGTCCCCACTCATTGGCTTCCCGTGGACTGGTCTTTGCCGACACAGAATCATTGGTGCTGCATCCACCGACGAATCACAACCACTTGATTTTGACCTTGGACGGCAATTCAGGTTGCTATATCAAGCATGGCGATCAAGTGCGAATTCGCCGTTCCCGCTTCCGTACTCGTCTGATTCGACTGCAACCCCCAGAGTTTTTTGCTTTGCTGCGCGAGAAGTTGGGCTGGGGATTGCCCCATATTGCCAAGCCAGATTCTGTGGAATTGCCGTAAACTTTGGGCTGATAACTTTTCAAAGAACTGTAGCTGCCCTAAGCATTAATCTGTGGGGTATTTTGTGTGCGGTCGCTGCTAAACCTGCATCGCGGAAGCCACACTTTTCGTAAAACCGGATTGCCCGTGCGTTGTAGTGGATCACGGTGAGATGCACTTCCCGTGTTGAACCAATGTGCTCCAATGCCTGAGTCATGAGTGCCTGAGCGAGTCCCGTTCCGTGATACTTCGGGCCAACAATCAACCAATCAATTTCTGGTGATTCTGGATTGGTTTCATCCACGATCACAAATCCAGCCAATTGATTCTCTTCACCACGGGCGACGAAAATACAGCGCCATTCTTTTTCAATCGCACTTTCACACGCCTCACGGGAAATACGAACGACGCGCTCATTGGCTGCGCGTTGCTCATCGGTTAAGTCTGGATGGTCGAAGGCTGGAAAAATAGCAGAGGCAACGAAATCCTCAATGTTATCGAAGTCAGTTGCGCGTCCCCGATCTACTGTGCTGAAATGCGTCATTATGAATTGCGATAGCGACTAGGATCGTATGGTGGGATGCTCAACTGTAAGCTGTTACCTACTTTCTTCACAAACTCTGGTGCAGGGGCACTTAACCGCGAAAGCATCTGCTCGATTGGCTTTCGGCGACGATTTGCCATGTCGTTGAGTACTTGAATCACAACTGCCTCATCAAGGTCGTACAGTACTTTCAGATATGCATCGGGGTGAGCAGCGCTTACTCCCCAGATTTCTAAATCAGTGGTTTTGAAGTGGCGAATGTTCATCGTTACAATCGTCTCGACTTGACCTCGAATTGCAGCCGCGAGAATATGTCGATCTTTTGGATCGTTTGTACATCTAGAGATGTAGAACGCATAATCAGTGATCATTGCTTCAGGAAATGCTTCCTTTGCTGCCTTTATGCGAGAAGTAACGGTACTCTGCGGCCACTTCAAAACGTTAAGCATTGTCCGTTCTGTCTCCTCCCAAATCTCGTCCGTCCATTTGGGTGCAAGTAGGCGTGATTCTTCTGCTAGGCGAAGGAACAAATCTGAAAGAGAAGACTCGGCGAGGACATTTGCATCGAGAACCACTGAGTAATCCGCCCTCATGCACTCTCCGAGTCGGGGCGAGTGAGATCTATGTATTGGGCATCAAGATCTGCCTCCACTAGCGCATCTGTCATTTGGTCAAGCTTCGTGCGTCGTTCTTGACTTCGAGTCTGACGATAAATGACAAGATCCTTGAAGAGAACTCGGCGATGTGTTCCAACGCGATGGAAAGGAAGTTTCCGATCTTCTAAAAGGCGAACAAAGAACTGCCGCGAAACACCTAGGTAGTCCGCTGCTGCTTGGGTAGTGAGTGCCTCATCCTCATGGATGAGGAAGACCGTTTCCTTGCGCCGGATTGCTTGGAGAATCTCACTGAATAAGTCGTTCACTGACTTTGGCAACTCAATAACATCGCCGCCCTTACTTAGAAGTACAGGCAAGACATCTAACTGCAATGCCTTTTGCAACTGTTGCTTATCTTCATCAGACAGCGCTGATGGATCAAAACGTGTTTCTGGTATTGTGCTCATGTGTAATATTATGGAGGCTAAACGCTATATCCGCAACCACCCGATCCTTATATCCATTTCTGGATTTTGCCTTGGCTGTCCCGATAAATTAGATGCACTTCGTAATACAATGGTAGGGATTGCTCACACCTGACTTCGGTCAGAACTCGTATGTTTCCAGGTACCAACCTCCCGTTTGAGGTTGCTGAAGAGCTTTACCTAAGATTCAATGACTGGGCAGATCATTTTCAAGATTGTTTACGAAAAGGTGGCGTTGACTATCTGATCGAGAGATACAAAAAGAATATACAGTACATCGAGAAAGTTGACCGATGGATGAGAAGAGTGCAGAGTGGATCGCCACTGAGACACAAGAACTTGTACGCCTTCTTTGTCATGGATTTGGAATACTGGAACAACATATCCTGTCGCTATGCTCTTGAAATTATCACCGAGTACCTTGACGAGCGCGATCTGCCCAAATTGCGGGAACAGCTTTTTCCTCTCGACGAGCGGCTTAAGCGTTTGCTGAAGGAAAGATCCCCCGATGGTAAGGATGATTATCCCCCTCTTATTGGCCAGCCTGTAGAGCAATATTGGTTTGCCCGCGCTTTACCTCGATGTGCCGAGTGGTGCTTAGACGATGAGGTTGATGCACAGCAGAACGCTCATCCTGATGGCTGATGACGGGTTGACTGCTCTTATTCGTACATGATGATTTTGTAATCCTCTGTTTTCAGAAACTCGATATTGTATCCATCAATCCCTCGCCATTCAGCAACTTTTAGTGCCGCTTGCCGAACTGCTTGATAGTATCGCTCAAGCCATTTATATGTAAGTTCCTGTTGCGGTATAAACTCTGGATAAGGATTGCTAGCCCACCCCTCACTTCCTACTAATGCTACGCTTGGATCCTGGTAATGTATAAGCCTATTTCTAACCGCAATTAACTTACCTACATCTGTCCAAGGCGGCAAATTCCAGACAAGGCTCTTCCCTGATAGCTGCGCTGCGGTCTCTAATTTTTTCCTTATACTGAGAGCATCATATTTATTGTGCTCTGGTGATCCAATAAGGAAATACGAGTTTGTAATTGCTTCGAGTGCAGCCTGACAAGCAATAACGCCAATGGCACAGTCACTCATGCGGCTCTCATTGACTTGCAGTACTTTTTCACCGTCTGGGTAGTCTTCGAGAATTGGCGCATCCAACACTTTTTTGACTGATGCTAAAAAACATCGATCAGCATAAAACATCATCCAGTGAGTCATGTAAGCATCTCTATCGTTAAAAACTGATGCTAACAGTTCCTTATTACTGTGTCACCGCCTACGGTATGCCATGCGTGTCTGCTCTTGAACTTGTTCTAGCAAGTTAGTAAGTGATTTGCGAAACTGTCTGGTAGTGCGGGATTTCACAGTTTTTCTGGATCGAGTTCTTGGGTTTTGCCTGCGTAATGCTCAACCATTGCTGAGACTGCAAGTTTTGCAAGGACATCTGGAAAATGGGCAAAGGCTAAATCCCAGCATCGCTTATCCTCAATCTCTTCCAGAACGATCGAGGCGATTGCGTCTTGTTCGCTTTCTGGCAAGGTTTGCAACCTAGCAGTTGCATCTTCAAGTCAGTCAGTCATATCCACCACACTCTGAACATCAAAACTGTATCTTATCCACTATTGCCACTTCTGGATTCTACTTTGGCCGTCCTGAGAATCCAGATACACTGCGTAGTATATCTGAGTCAAGTTGTCGCTGCCTGGATGAACCTTGAAAGGTTTAAGTATTTAAAAATGGAGGATTTGCTGAATCATTCGGTTTGCTTGAGAGAGATAACCGCCACCGAACAAATTGAGATGATTCAGGATGTGGTAGAGGTTATAAATAGCTTTCCGATCTTCGTAACCCGAATCCAGCGGATAGATGCTTTGGTATCCGGTATAGAAAGCGGCTGGGAAACCACCGAAGAGTTCGGTCATCGCCAAATCTGTTTCTCGGTCTCCATAGTAAATGGCTGGATCGAAAATGCTTGGTTCTCCATCGGCAAAGCCAGCGTTTCCAGACCAAAGATCGCCGTGGAGAAGGGAAGGTTTCGGATTGTGATCTAACAGCTTTGGGAGCATTTCCAGGAGTCTTTCACCATCAACAATTCGATACCCCTTTTCCTCAGCAAGACGCAGTTGAAAACCGAGGCGATGCTCGCCAAAGAAAACAGGCCAATCCTCTGTCCAAGGGTTGTGCTGTGGGGTGGAACCAATGGTGTTCGAGCGGTGCCAACCGAAGCCTTTTTTGCTTTCGGTACGATGAAGCGTGGCGAGGGCTTGACCCATGGCTTCCCAGTTGCCGCTACTGCCGAGGGGCAACCATTCGAGTACCAAAAAAGCGGTATTTTCAACTTTGCCTGAACAGATCGGTTGGGGAATGCGGATAGATTTTGTGCTCTGCAATTCTTCAAGACCCAACTGTTCGGCTTTGAACATCGCTTCGGCAATGGGATCGTTGTTTGCTTTGACAAAATAGCGCTGGCCATCGCCAGAAATCATAAATGTCTGGTTGATACTGCCACCACTTAAGGAGCGTTGACTGGCAATGGTGAAGGTTTTGCCGAGGGATGTGGCAATCGCTTCAGCGACTTGATTCCACACGGAGCGTCTCCAAAAGGCCACTGCAGGCATCTTTTAACAGGGCGATCACGTAGCGAAAACCTGCATCGCCGCCGTAGTAAGGATCAGGCACTTCTTTATCGGTGTGCTCGGTGCAGTAATCGCAGATCATTTTCACTTTATGGGCGTAGCGACCTGCCGGATCGAGGGCAAGCATATCCTCGTAATTGTCCCGATCCATGGCAAGGATGCGGTCAAATCGCTCAAAGTCAGCCACGACAAACTTGCGGGAGCGGCCTCTAAGCGTGATTCCAGCAGCCTGGGCAGATGCCTGCATGCGCCGATCTGGAGGGCTGCCGACGTGATGCCCAGTCGTGCCAGCGGAGTCGCATTCGAATTGGCTTTCAAGTCCAGCTTCTTGCAGGAGATGCACCATGATCCCTTCTGCTGTTGGCGAGCGGCAGATGTTGCCCATGCACACGAACAATAACTTTTCGGTCATCTTTAAAAAGGCTGGGAAGGTTGTTCGGCGGGTTCCGCTTGATTGTTCATCACCCGCTGAGGGCGATTCTGTGCAGATCGTGGGCGATATAGCGAAGGTGGTCTCGGTGTGGATTCGTCGGCGACAGAAACTTTGGGTGCGGGAATTTGCGCGCGCTCGCGAGCTAGATCGCGTTTGATCTGCTGAACACGATAAATATGGGGTTCGACAGGTTCGAGAGCAACTTCAAGCTGATAAGAATCCTGGGCTTCTAAGAGAAATAAATGGGCTGGAATCAACATAGAGTTTGGATAACGGTTTTTAAGATGCTACTGCATTCTTAAGCCATTCTTGCATTCAGGGCGTAAGTTAGGATGGAGAAACCGCCTAAATTTCTGTCAAGAGCAATTCAAGAATGAAATACTTAATTACCAGTGCTCTACCCTATATTAATGGCATCAAACATCTGGGCAACCTGGTTGGCTCAATGCTTCCTGCGGATATTTATGCACGGTTTTTGCGCCTCAACCAAAAAGAAGTCCTCTATATTTGCGCCACCGACGAACATGGTACCCCAGCGGAACTCGCTGCCCTAGCGGCGGATCTCAGCGTCGAAGCCTACTGTGAGCGTCAGCACCAATTGCAGGCGGAGATTTATGCACGCTTTGGACTCTCCTTCGATCACTTTGGGCGCACTTCTTCTGATGCAAACAAAGAATTGACCCAACATTTCTACACGCGCCTCGATCAAAATGGCTATATCGAAGAGCGCAGTATTCGGCAGATGTACTCCCTCGAAGATGCGCGTTTCTTGCCGGATCGCTACGTGATCGGCACCTGCCCCCACTGCGGATACACAGCAGCCCGTGGAGATCAGTGCGAGAACTGCACACGAGTGCTCGATCCGACGGACTTGCTCTCGCCACGCTCGGCGATTTCTAACAGCGAGCGCCTCGAAATCCGCGAAAGCAAGCACTTGTTTCTGCGCCTACCGCTCCTCAGCGATGTCGTGCGCAGTTGGGTGGAAGGACATGCAGAATGGCCACCTCTCAGTAAATCCATCGCCCTGAAGTGGCTCAACGAAGGTCTGCAGGATCGCGGTATTACCCGCGATCTAGTTTGGGGGGTCAGCGTTCCCCGCCCTGGTTTCGAGGGCAAAGTGTTTTATGTCTGGTTCGATGCACCGATTGGCTACATTTCTGCCACAAAAGATTGGGCAGTAGCGCATGGCGATTCGGAAGAATGGAAAGCCTGGTGGTTGAGCGAAGACGTGCGCTACAGCCAGTTCATGGCCAAGGACAACTTGCCTTTTCACACTGTCATGTGGCCTGCGATGATCCTGGGCACGGGGGAAGCCTGGAAACAAGCTGATTACATCAAGGGTTTCAACTGGCTGAACTACTACGGAGGCAAGTTCTCCACCAGTCAAGGACGTGGGGTTTTCTTAGATCAAGCCATTGACTTGCTTCCAGCAGACTATTGGCGCTACACCCTGATGACCATGGCTCCGGAGACCAACGATTCAGCGTTTTCCTGGGAGCTTTTGCAGACCCGAATCAACAAAGATCTCGTCGGTACCCTCGGTAACTTTGTGAACCGCACTCTTACATTTGTGACCAAGAACTTTGGCCCTGCCCTGCCTGAGGGTGGGGAGCCAGGAGAGGCAGAAGCAAAGCTGCGCAGTCAGTGCGAGTCTCTGGTGACGCGGATTGCGGAATCCCTTGAAAATATGGAATTTCGTAAAGCAATCGACGATCTCTACACGCTTTGGACAGTGGGCAACCAGTACATCGATGCTGGAGCACCCTGGACGTTGATCAAAACCGATCGTGCAGCGGCGGCTCAGGTGGTGCGCACCTGCATCAACTTGATCGACCTCTACGCCCGGATTTCCGCCCCGTTCATCCCCTTCACATCTGAGTCGATCGCAAACGCACTGCATCTGAGCGACACGGAACGCTCAAGACCTTGGCCTACAACCATTGATCTCACAGAACTCAAAGCGGGTCACAGTTTTGAAGTGCCTCCTCTGCTTTTCCGCCGGATCGAGGAGCAAGAAGTGCAGGGGTGGCGGGAAAAGTTCGGTAGTTAGGCTTGATCGCAACCTGTCAACCATTGTCAATTTTTTTGTTTGGAAATCCCAATGTTCACAGGCATTGTTGAAGAGATCGGGACGATTGTTACTTTGAGTGAAACCCAACTGACAGTGCATGCCCGCCGAATTTTGGCAGATGTGGCCATTGGCGACAGCATCAGTGTCGATGGCATCTGCTTGACCGTGGAACGCTTCGATAGCAGCACATTCACCGTAGGGCTTTCGCCGGAAACGATTCGGCGAACAACCTTGGAACATCGTTTACCGGGTGCATCGGTGAACTTAGAAAGTGCTCTAAGAGCCGGTGGGAAGATCGGGGGGCACTTCGTCTCTGGTCATATCGATGGGGTGGGACGCTGCGTGAAAAGTACCCAAAGTGGCACCTCTTGGGAGATGGACTTTGAAGTACCTGCAGAGGTAAGCCGCTACATCGTTGAGAAAGGCAGTATTGCGATCAACGGAGTCAGTCTGACGGTGGCAGCCTGCAAAAATCACTGGTTTCGGATCGCTGTCATTCCCCACAGTTTCGACCAAACGACCCTGGGCGCACTCCGGGCTGGCACCCCAGTCAACCTCGAAGCTGATCTGCTCGGCAAGTACGTCGAGAAACTTTTGAGCTTGGGCAGCCAGAGCAAAGAGACGCTTTCCCTCGCTTTTTTGCGCGAGAACGGCTACGCCTAAATTCCGGCGTTACAATAGTTAATATGACGACGACTCTTTCGCAATCTGCTCTCACATTTTGGCAGTGGCGTGGCCACAGCGTTCACTACGTTGCTGCTGGCCTAGACAAGCCAGGGGTGCCGTTGTTGCTAATCCACGGGTTTGGTGCTTCCACCGATCACTGGCGCAAAAATATCGCTCCTCTTGCCGAACATCGCCCTGTCTACGCCATCGACATGCTCGGATTTGGGCGTTCTGCTAAGCCCAACGTGGCTTACTCTGGGGAACTCTGGCGCGATCAGTTTCGGGACTTCTGCGAAGAAATTGTCGGTCAACCTGTGGTTGCCGCCGGTAATTCTCTTGGGGGCTACGCAGCTCTGGTACTCGCCGCTGATCATCCCGAGTGGGTGAAAGGACTTGTATTGCTCAACGGTGCTGGCCCTTTTTACGACGGCAAAAAGCCCGAAGGCATTCAAAAGCTTTTCAATGACACGGCCATGGGCGTTTTTCAACAGAGTTGGGCGAGTTGGCTGTTGTTTCAATATTTCCGTCAAAAATCGACGATTCGCAATGTCTTGCTGAAGGTCTACAAAGATCACAGTGCAGTCACCGATCAACTCGTCGAAGACATCTATCGGCCTTCCTGCGACCTTGGCGCTGTCGAAGTATTCGGTTCTGTTTTCCAATCTTCTCCCCAGGGACGCTACGTCGATGAACTTCTCAATCAACTCAAACTGCCTCTGTTATTGCTCTGGGGGCAATTCGATCCTTGGATGACCGTGACACGGGCGGAGCGCTTCGTGAAAGCCTATCCTGCTGCCCAACTCAAACTTCTAGAAGCTGGTCACTGTCCCCACGATGAACGCCCAGAAATTGTCAATCAATATTTGCTGGACTGGGCAGTGCAATTTGAAAGTGCCCGTTCCACCTGAGGCGCAGCATCCTGCGCCCCTACATGCTGTATTTTTGTGACTAGCGAGGCTAACTGGCTTGGGAGGCGACCGCCTCTACCTGCTGTAACTGCACACCAAGCACTTGAGAATGTCCAGCACGGGCGAGGGTGACACCGATCACTCGGTCGGAGCGCTCGATCATTGGTCGCCGCAGGGAGACAACAAGAAATTGGGCGTGGTCGGCTTCGTGGCGGAGCATTCGGGCGAGGCGTTCGACGTTAGAGCCGTCTAGAAACATATCGACTTCGTCAAAAGCGTAGAAAGGCGAAGGCCGATAGCGCTGGAGGGCAAAAATGAAACTGAGGGCAGTCAAGGATTTTTCGCCCCCGGACATGGATTCGAGGCGGCGTACTTTTTTGCCCCGTGGATGGGCAATCAGGGTGAGGCCAGCCGCAAAAGGATTTTCTGGATCTTCGAGGGCGAGGTGGCCGTCCCCATCGGACAGTTCCGCAAAGATCGATTGAAAGTGGGTGTTGACGGCGTTGAATGCCTGCATAAAAGCATCGCGCTTGAGGGTATCAAAGTCTTCGATGCGCAACAGTAACGTTGTGCGTTCGTGCTCAAGGGTGGCGATCTTTTCGCTCAGTTCGTTGAGGCGTAGACCCGTGCGCTCGTACTCCTCGATGGCCAGCATATTGACAGGTTCGAGGGATTCAAGGCGGCGCTGTTTGCGTTGGCGTTGCTGTTGGACTTGCTCTAAGGTCAAATCTGCTGGAATTTCGACTTCGACTTCGGAAGCACCGATTTCTTCGAGGCGTTGTTCGAGGGTGGCAAGGCTCTGAATCCGTTGCTCTTGGCGCAGCAGTTCTTGTTCTCGCTGAAGATCGTACTGGCGCTTTTGATTTTGAAGCTGGCGCATCTGCTTTTCGAGATTGTCGCGCTCGCGCTTGCTCGCTTCGAGTCGCACCTCGATCTGAGCCATCTGTTCGCCGAGTTGCGTCAAAGCAGTATCCGCACCAGCAATTTCGAGGCGAAGCGTATCTTGGCGCTCGGAGTATTCAATTTTTTGTTGTTCCCACTCCAGGGTACGAGCAACGAGGTTTTGGCGCTTCTCCTGGCAGAGTTGCTCTTCAAGGCGCAGCTTTTGGAGATCACTTTCACTGTTGCGCTGTTGCACTTCGCAGCGGCGTACCTCGGTTTCGAGTTCCCGTAGACGCTGTTGGGAAGCTTGCCACAGGGGGTGGGTGCTGGAGGATTCGAGCGTCACCAGTTGGCCACGCAGGGTTTCCAGTTCAGCCTGAAGCGGAACAAGTTCGGACGCAAGGCTCTGCTTCTCGGCCTCGGATGCTGCGCGGGTTTCGGACTCGGAAGAAAGCTGGGTTTGGGCGGTTTGGAGGCGTTCGACCGACTGCTGCTGTTCGCGGCGAAGTTGCTCGAATCGACTCTCTGTTTGCATCTGGAGACGTTGTAACCCATCAACTTGGGACTGCAACTGGGCAATCCGTTGCTCCCGTTTGTCGATGCGATCCGCTAGAGCGCGCAGTAACGTGTCGAGATCTGCGAGTCGCTTTTGGGCTTCAAGTAGTTCTGGGGGTTCACTCGTAGCGAAACCACTGCCTCGGCGCTGATCTTGGCTCCCCCCGGTCATTGCCCCAGACTTTTCGAGCAGTTCCCCAGCGAGTGTCACCATTCGGTAACTGCCAATTTGGCGACGAGCCTGTTCCATGCTCTTGAAGATCACCGTGTCGCCGAACACTTGACCAAAGGCGTTTTCAAAGCGACTTTCGAAGTCGATCAGTTCGATGGCGTAGCCGACTGCGCCGTCCGCCCGCAGGGTTTCTAGATAGCGCTGGGGTTTGAGTTTATTCAAAGGCAAGAAGGTCGCACGTCCGGCACGGCGCTGTTTCAAAAGCTCAATGGCCTGGGCGGCAACTTGATCGTCGGAAACCACAATATTGTTGAGCCGTCCCCCAGCCGCAATTTCGAGGGCAGTTTGATAGGCGGGTTCAACTTTACCGAGTTGGCTAATCAGGCCAAAGACCCCTGGCAACTTGGCGGCCAAAACTTCTTGGGTGGCCCGACTGCCTTCGGCTTCGCGGTAGGCATGGCGTTGGGCTTCGTAGCGGTCTAGTTCTCTGCCTTTCTCATGGCGTTCTTTTTCGAGACGACGTTGGGTCGTTTTATCGACGAGAATTTCAGCCCGCTCCGCTTCCAGTTCGCTCCGCACTTTCTCAACAGCCTGACGCGCTGTCTGGGCTTGCTGCTCGGCAGTTTGCAGTTCGATGGCCAATTTTTCTTGATTGCCTTGCAGTTGGGCAATTTCGACCAAAAGGCGTTCGGGGGTTTCTTGTTGCAGGCGATCTTCGAGGCGCTGAAACTGGCGTTGCTTGGGTTCGTAGGTGTGCTGCAGGCTTTCGAGTTGGCGGCGTAGTTGTGCTTGCTCTTCGACCCAGCGTTGGGATGCGGCTGAGAGTCCTTCGAGTTCGCTGCGCGCCGTTTCTAAGTTTTCGCGATCACAACTGAGGCGTTCCGTCCACTGCTGAATCAGTTTCTCCATCGCCTCCTGGCGTTCTTTGAAACTGCCGAGGCGCAGGCTCAGTTCGGCCATCTCGGCTTCAACAGATTGCTGACGGGCGCGGGCTTGCTGCTGTTGTTGATCGATCTCGGCCAAAGCGCGATGACTTTGCTGACGACGGGCTTCAAGTTCGGCAATCTGGGAACGCAGTGCCACTTGTTCGGTTTCACCCATCGCCTTCACCCGGGTATTCGCCGTGTCGAGGGCATCCTCTGCTTTTTCGAGTTCTTCACCCAACAGTTCTGAGCGCACCCGCAGTTCTTCTAAACTCCCCTCACCAACTTGTTTTTCGAAGCGAAGATTTTTGATCTGATTGAGCAAATCTTGCACCTGCAACACCTGTTCCCAGATCGCGAGTTGTTGAAGTTCAGTACGCAGTTGACGGTACTCTTCCGCTTTGGTGCGCTCTTTTTGGAGGCGATCCATCTGTTCTTTGAGTTCGACGAGCACGACTTGAATGCGCTCAGAACATTGTTCGACGTCTCCCAACTCTCGGCGCGCCGCATCGATCTTGCGGTCAAATTCGGCCACACCAGCCAATTCGTCGATAATTTCGCGGCGTTCCCGCGAAGGCATAGTGATAATCCCGGTCACGTCCCCTTGCAGGACAACGTTGTAGCCTTCGGGATAAATATGGTGGGTACCCAGGCGTTCGTGGAGATCGCTCAGGGTGCAGACTGCACCATCCAAGTAGTAGGTGCTAGTGGAATTGTTGCCATTCACCCGCAAGCGCCGACAGACGGCCAAATCCCCGCCTTCATCCAAGTGAAAGGTGGCTGTTACGGAGGCTTCGCCGTGGGTCACGCCCTGGTGAATCAGATCCGAGAGCTTTTCGGCGCGCATCCCCCGCGATGTCGATAAGCCCAGGGCGAAGAGCAGCGCATCGATAATATTGGATTTGCCGGAGCCATTCGGTCCCGAGACGACCGTGAAGCCTTCGAGTAGCGGGATGCGCGTGTAGGGTCCAAAGGACTTGAAGCGCTCAATTTCTAGGCACTTAAGGTGCATAGTGGGCAAATGTCCCAGGTGGGTTGAAGTGATTCTACATATAGTGTCTGAGAATCGCAAGTCCCTGGGTCAAAACCCCCAGTTTTAGTGATACACCTGAGAAAGTCTTAACGAATAGTCCCTGGAATTTTTTCGATGCGGGCGAAACCGACAAAGTTCAATTGGCCAGGAGCAACTTCCAGTTCTAAAATCCGGGCATCGATACCCTGCTTTGCTAGCGGTTCGAGATCAACAACCTGATTGATGCCACTTAAAAAGACATCAGCGATTTCTGGCGGCACTGGTACTTCATCAAGGGTGAAAACTGGATTGACCAGGCGTAAGCGTGTGTAACGATCAACGGCCAAGCCTGAGCGAAAAGTGACGAGCAAGGTCTTGGTCTTGCCTTCGACCCGAACCACAGATTGGACAATCACTTGGTTTTCACCGATCAAAGTGATGTGGGGGTCGGTGAAGTTGAGGACTTCCGGTTGACCCGAACCACCGACACCACCGGGCAATTCGGCTTTTAAGCCTTGGAGGCTTTTGAGAATCTCAGGGGTGTTGAGGGCGCGATTGAGATCTGCCTCGGTGAGTTCGAGGTTAACAGCGGCCTGAAGTGGGCGGCGCAGTCGTGGGGTACTGCCGAGATCGACGAGGATTCCATCAGTTTCAACATCTAGGCGAGCAACCCGCAAGTCAGGACGCAAATAGAGTCCTCGCCCAGCCAAACGCAGACGGTCAATTTCGCCAGAGACCAGCTTGTAATTTGGAATGGCTTCAATCCTAACTTCGAGGCGTTCAGCTCCACTCAGTTGAGAGCGCACCAAATCCCGCACGAGGTTGTCAGCATAATAGCCACCGATTCCGGAGAGACTGGCAATCAGGGCAATTAGGCCGACGACGATACTCATTTCAATCCCTGAATAAGAATTCCTGGCTCCTGTTGAAGGGGCACGGCGCGAACCGTATCGATTTCAGAACAATATTTTAGATCTTCGAGGCAGTTGAGATTGAGAAGTCGCTGACCATGGCTCGCTTTTTTGAGCAGTCCCAGAAGATCCTGTTGCCAGGTTGTATAGAGGGCTGAAGCGGCAACCGCTTCGTCGTTAGCGGCTCCACCGAGCAAAGCGACTAAGGCTCCAGCGCAGGCTGTGTCTTCGAGGGAATAACTTCCCTGCCACCCCGAACCGACCAGCCAAACCGTGGCAAAATCCTGTATACGAACGAAATCAGCCACAAACCCAACATTCACAAAGGCAGCAGTAAGTACCGTTGGGCACGCCTGAATGCGCTGCAAAGTGCGGGTGCCGTTGGTGGTGCTCATGAACACCTGCTTACCCCCGACATTCTCGGCAGTGCAGTAAAAAGGGGAATTACCAAAATCAAACCCTTCCACCTGCTTACCGTTGCGTTCGCCGCCGCGTACTACTTTTTCGGCAGGCCACCCATCACTTGCTGTATTAAGGGATGCGAGATCGGCGTGGACATGGACTGCGGCTGCGCCATTGGCAAGGGCTGTAGCCATTGTGGATGTGGCGCGAAGGACATCGATGGCGATGGCACAATCGGGCAACCCTTCTGTGGGAACCAGTTCAGGCGTGTGGAAGACAGAAATTTGCATGTCCATATTATCGGGGCATTCACGCGAATTGAGCTACCCAAGATCAATAGGTGTTAGGTCTTCGCCAGAGTAGTGTGGCTATGTTTGCGTTTGCGCTTTTTGACAGAAGCCTTTGCCAGTTTGCCCAAGGATGTTCGATGGCTTTTATGTTTTGCATGCGTTTCGGGAAATTCTGTTTTGGAGGTGATTGTCAGGGCTGCTAGGGCTTCTGCACGTCTATGCTTTTTGCGTTTTTTGGGTTGCTCTGTGCTTGCTTCACTGGCCTTGGCAATCGTTTTCGCCGCTGTTATGTTGCGTTTGGCAAGAACTTTCGTTTGTAAAGACGCTTTGTTGATGTTGGCAATGGTTTTTGCTAGGGCTGGTTTACGGCGGGCAGCAGAAGGTGGTTGACTTCCAGGGATGGGGCGGTTTTTGAGCCAGTCTCCTGGGTCTACAGAGATGCCGTGGACGTAGAGACCCCAATGGAGGTGGGGGCCGCTGGCACGTCCTGTGCTGCCGACGAGGGCGATCTGTTGGCCAAGTTTGACGGTGTCACCGACTTTGACGAGGGGACGGAGGAGATGAATGTAGATCGAGACAACTCCCTGGCCGTGATCGATGACGAGAGTATTGCCGTGAACGCGAAATCCTTGGGCAACAGAACCGATCATCACGACTTTGCCGGGGGATGGCGCGAGGATCGGGTTGCCTCGGGGTGCGGAGATATCGTAGCCCCGGTGGTAGTAATCTTTGGCGAGGACACCATTGTAGGTACGGCGCAAACCGTAGGCGGTGGTGACGTGGCCATCTAGGGGTGTGTGGAAAGGCATTCTCCACAACTGATCGGGAGTTTCCGTGTCGAGGGCTTCCCGGATCGCTTTGAGTTCCTTGGGAGTCTCTTTAAGTTCCGCTTGGGCTGGTCCCAAAGAAATATGCTGCATCGGAAATTTGCGGGGCAGCACTTTCAGGGTTTCGACTTGGCGGTCACTATTGGATTCGACGGTGAGCGGAAAAGAGCCAGGGCGATCCAGCGCTGAGAGGGGAATTAAAGCACGCCAACGCCCATCGTAGATCGCGTAACTGGGGTAGGTATGCTCTTGATACAGAACCTTGGATTGGCCGTCTGTAAAGACCTGCAAAGTACTTCCAGGCCGTACTTGCGCAGGAACAACCTGGGTCTTGGCAGGTAGAGGAACAAGACTGATGTGTTCAAGTTTGCCTGCTGTTAACCCAGCGATTAAAAGGGCAGAAGCAAAAATGCTAGCCACCGATTTTGAGGATCTGTTGCTGGTCGCCTTGGACGATGATGACTTGGTTTTCGTCGATGGTTTTGACTTTCCAGCCGCCGACGACATCGCCAACACTTGCTGAGAAAGGTGTCGCTTCGGGACTGGTGCGAATCAGGGCGATCCGGTTGTCGCCAGAAGTGGCAACTCCCAATAATTTCAAGCCCATACTTTCCGCTGCTTGAACGACTGGCTGAGGAGCCTCTGGCAGAACCGCAACGTTTAGATCTGCGGCATCAACCAGCGTAGGTACCTTATTGGTTGCCACAGAGAGGGAAACCGTTGTCTGAGGGGCAGCTTGTGTATCGAGGAGTGAAGGAGTCTTCGGTGTAGTTACTGCTTGGGGTGCAGGCAGATCTTGTATCTTCTGCTGGGCAGGCAGATCTTGAATGGTCTGCTGGCTTGGAAGCATCGAGGCGATAGCGGCAGGAGGTGGCAAAATACGGGTCGTTGGTTGCCCTTGAACAACTGTGACAGGTTGCAGGACAGGAGATGTCGGTAAAGGAGCCGGAGGCACTGCGCCCATAATCGCGGGGGCGGGTGGGAATACAGTTGCTACAACTTGTGGAGGCGGTGCGAAAGGATCTTGCTTACCACCCTCTTGGAGCACAGAGGCAATCAACTTCCGGTTGTCTGCCACTGGAATCAGTGCTTCTGGGTGGGCAGGAATGACGACAGTTTTTGGCTCAGTCGCGATCGCTGTCGCCGGTGCCATTGGTTTTCTGGGCATGAACAAAGCCATGACACCGACACCAGAACCCATGCCTGTAAAGGCAGCGAGGGCAATCACTCCCCAGCGCAAAGCCAAGGAAGAGGAACGCTTAGGACGAGTGGGAAGCTTGGGCTGAATTGGAGCCCCCTGTTGGCGAGTAAGACATTCTTCTAAAGGCTTGGAAGCCTGCCTGCGGGTGTAGGTGCGGGGAGAATTTTGATTATCCATAAATCGTTATTGATGAGTATTTCCGCCCAAAGCATACCTCATCGTTTCGGGCTATGGGTACTATTCTGTTTGCACCTCTTGGCAATTCCCGCATCGCCCCTAGAGGGGAGCCGTGATCTTGGAGGAAAACGATGGCTAGAGAAACCCGTGACGGCAAGATTGTCGTGGTTGGAGGTGCAGGTGAGCACATCCGTATCGAACCCAATCAAGGCAGTGGAGGCGGTGTGACTTTAACTGTGGCCGACGATTCGGGGAATGCCGTGTTACGCAAAAGCTATAGCCCCGAAGAAGCAGAGAATCTCACAGTCAGTCATGACGAAACAGGCTCTCTCGATTGTGACCCGGAAGTTTCCTACAACATTACTTTTGAAAGACATAGTCAAGAAGATGATTATTTCACTGTGATCACAGATGAAGACGGTCACGTCACAATCGAGGATCACGTCCACTCTGTGGGTGATGACTTACCTGGCGATAGCTATGAAGACTCCCAAGATCTTGAAGATGAGACAAGGAGCGATTGACCGGCCTCAAAAAACTATGCCTGCGAAAAAAGACCTCAGGTTCCCCAAGGTCTTTCATGCTAAGAAAATATTATTTTTAGTTGCGGACGACCCGTCCACCAGCATAAAGAAGTACCAGGGCGCTGAGCGCGAGGCCAGCCCAGCCAAGGGGGGCAGAACCCATGCCGTCCAAGAACAAACTCACAAACCCGAGGCCAACACCGAAGGCAAATACACGACCAGTGGCATAGGAAGCTGGAAACAACTCGCAAGCAGGGTGTTCTTGAACTGTAGCTGAAGAGCTGATGTATGACTCGGTTGTGATTGGCGACAGCATGGGAACCTCGGTTGGGCGTTTCTTACCCATCAGATTAGATGCCCCTCATAAATTACGCACTAAAGTGTAATGTTCGTTTACAAAGGATTTATCCCAAATTTTTCCGCTGTCATTCAATTGCACCAATCGCGCAACATTGACTGAGTAATTATGCTTAGTTAGCTATTTGTCCAGTGAGTAATTATGCTTAGGTCTTCTGGGAAGTGGCCCAGGCAAGTTGCCGAAGCACGCCGCGCAGAAGAGTAATTTCTTCGGTGGTCAACTCAGCGCGATTAAAAAGACGACGAAATTTTTGGAGTTTGCTCGAAGCTGTATGGGGTTGCAAATAGCCAATAGTGAGCAAAGTCTGCTCAAGATGGGTGTAGAAGCCTTCCAATTCAGCGTTGGCAGGCTGAGAGGCAGCTTTAGCCGTAGTGGGTGTGGGCTGACAGGTAAACAACTCGTAGGCACAAAGAGTGACAGCTTGGGCAAGATTCAGAGAACTGTAGGCCGGATTGGTTGGGATCTGGACATGGCGCTGGCAGACGGACAATTCAGCATTGTTTAATCCGCGATCTTCTGGGCCAAAAATATAGGCGACTTCGGCAGTAGTGCCCAAAAGCCAAGGGGCAACGGCATCGGCTCCTTGAAACGGCGTACTGACTTTGCGTTCACGAGCCGTAGTGCCAGCAACCCGCTCGCAATCTGCCAGGGCAACGGCAAGATCTGAACAGACTACAGCGGATGTAAGAATATCTTGGGCATGAACGGCCATACGTTGGGCATCTGGATCGTCTACAGAACAGCGTGGTGCCACAAGCCAAAGCTGTGAAAGACCAAAATTTTTCATACTACGGGCAATCGAGCCAAGATTGAGTGCCCCAGCTGGCTCGACAAGCACAATCCGGATGTGGTGAAGATCCATAAACCTATGGGTGGAAGAAAAAAGCGATGGAAACAATCAAATAAGCAGCCAACAGTTGAACCCCTTCTAACCAATTTGTCCGGCCATCGTTGGCGATCGAATTCACGGCGGCAACGGAGAGGACGACAGCGATCACTTCAAAAGGGTTGAAATCGAGATCCATCGGTTTGCCAATTGCCCAACCGATCAAGACCAGTAGCGGGGCAACAAACAGTGCAATTTGGAGACTCGATCCAATGGCAATCGCCAAGGAGAGATCCATCTTATTTTTCATGGCCACTGTGACAGCTGTGGCATGTTCAGCCGCATTGCCGACGAGGGGCACCAAGATCACTCCAACAAACAGGGGTGTCAGACCGAGGGCTTGGGTCGTCTCACCGATTGCACCGACTAAGAATTCGGATTCTAGAGCGATCAATGCAGTACAGCCAAGCAGAATAGCGATCGCTAATGGGAGATTGACTTTCTCTTTTGGGTGCTCTTCTGCTTCTTCACCGTCAATCAATTCGTAGAGATAGCTATGGGTTTTCAACGAGAAAAACAAGCTCAAAACATAGACGATGATCAGGACAATCGCCACGGCAATAGAGAGGTTGTTCATCGAGCCGGGAGTATAGTTCGGTGTCGTGAAGTGGACAGCCGCAGGCATTAACAAGGCAAAGACAGCCAAAATCATCAGCGAAGAGTTGAGTCTTGCGACGACAGGCTGAAATTCTTGCTCTTTATACTTAAGCCCACCGAAAGTGGCAGCAAAGCCCATCACAAGCAAAACATTGCCAATGATTGAGCCAGTAATACTCGCTTTGACTACTTCCGTAAGACCAGCATTTAGCGCAACGAGAGCAATAATTAACTCTGCTGCGTTACCGAATGTGGCACTCAAGAGTCCACCGATGGTGGGTCCGCTGACAACCGCAATTTCTTCAGTCGCCTGTCCCATAAATTTGGCTAAGGGCATAATTGCCAGGACAGAAGTGAAAAAGATGACAATTGGGTTCCAATGCAAAACCTCAGCAGCCACTGAAATCGGTACTAAGCTTAAAAGTCCGAGAAAAAACCAGTTTGCTTTCATTGCATGAAAATCTTTATACAGCCCCCATCGTAGGATACCACCGCTCGCTGAGGCACATAACAGACAGTAAAATACAAAGACAGGGGGATGAACTAACATGATTCACGCGCTTATCTGGCTTCCACTGCTCGCTTTCTTTTCTTATATGGGTTGGGCAGGATGGAATGAGTATCAAAAAGTCCAAGCCTACAGTGTTTGGGCTGAGGGCTTCCAAAATGCCAAGTACGATATTTTGGCTGTCTTAGCACGCCAAGAAGATCGTCTCGTTTGGGGCCGACCAACCCGCAAGGGGCCTACGGATCTTCAGGAAGTCTCTCTAAAAGAGGTGCGCGCGATTCAAGTTGCGAGCAATGGCAAAGTCTTTGACCCCGAAAGCCCCCCCGAAAAGTCGAAACGCGTTGACCTGCGCCTACAACTAGATTCGAACCGCCAGATTTCTATTCCTTTTACAGAAGCCGATCTTGCCGCAAAATGGTGTAAACTTCTACAACAACTTGCCCCCTCTTAAGCTGTAAGCAACGCAAAGCTGCTTTAATGGATGGTAATCATGAACTGCCCTTTTTGCGCATGGTCCGATAACCGCGTCCTCGAATCCAGGTTGGCCGAGGAAGGCGTCAGTGTGCGCCGCCGCAGAGAGTGCAAGCGCTGCAGGCGCCGGTTTACGACCTACGAGCGTATTGAGTTTGTACCTACGATTGTAATCAAGCGCGATGGTCGCCGCGAAAACTTTGATCGCACGAAAGTGCTGCGCGGGATGACGATTGCCTGCGAAAAAACGGATATTTCTCAAAGTCGAATCGAGCAACTCGTCGATGATGTTGAAGCTGAGTTGCAGCAGCGGGTGAGTCGAGAAGTGAATAGCTACGAAATTGGCGATATGGTGCTTGGTCGTCTCAAACCGCTTAACGAAGTCGCTTATGTCCGGTTCGCTTCGGTGTATCGCAAGTTTCAGGGTGTCGCCGATTTTGTTGGTGAATTGCAAAAGTTTGAACGTGTAGCAGAGTTAGACACGCTTAAAGCGCGTCTTGAACGCATTGCCGCAAATATGGACGAAGATTTTCAGTAGAGTTGGCAAGCACGAGAAATAACCGGGAGCTTGGTAGCCCCAGTCACTTTGCATGACGAGGGTCGGGGAGTGTCAACGATAGAGACAATTGCCCAACTAAAAAGGCATGAGATGTGTGCAGCAGCGGACAGCAGTTAGCGATTATCTTTTAGTTCAGTCATCAAAGATAGTTCCAGAAACTATGGAACGTCTAGCAGAGGATACGCTTGGGAAGAACTGCATGGCAAATTATTTTCACATAACTATAAAGTTGACCACGCCTGAGATTCTTGCGTCTTGAGTGATCCTGTATTCGTATATGCAAATCTGCCTGCCCTAAAATGGTGCTGGATCGAAGAACAGGCAGGATTTTGCTCAAGTTTAGATTTGTGGCCGCTTGCGTTCGAACTGCAACCAGAGGCTTTCAAGTCCCTGAAAAGCTTCCTCAGGAGACAGATTGCCCCCTGTTTCTAGAGCGCAGATATAGCTCACGTGATGGGTGAAGTCTTGCAAGCTCCTGTTGAAAGCAAGCGCTTCGGGAGTGGAAGGGCCACGGTAGCTGCTTCTCGGATAAAGAAAAGCAATTTTGGCGTTGGTGATTTTGTTCATGATCATTCGTCGTTGAAGGGATGGATAGATGCTCGAAAGAACTATGGGTCAGGAAGGGAGGTTTCCGGTTCCCTTGGCTAGGGATGCCTCTTATAGATACAAGCGTAATCGCCGTCCAAACTAGTCCATATTTTTTCAAAAAGATTTCGTGTAGGGGAAAACATCTGGTTCACTGATACTCCTTGAGGCTATGCCTCCAGGCATCACAGCGATGTATGTCTCGGATTAGTGTAGAAGGGGACTAGAACGATCTGCTCAATGGTGGATTCAGGAGCAAGCCAATCATGGACGTGAAAATTCAGTTTTTCAGTGGTGGGTACAGTACGCACCGCGAGGCCATCGTGATGAGAGGAGGAAGTTGGAAGTCGATCGCATTTCCTGCTGTTTTCGCTGTCATTACCCATCCTAGAATTGGTATTATCTTGTATGACACGGGATATTCCGCGCGATTCTTTGAGGAGACACGCAACTTCCCGGCACGCCTGTACGCCATGATTACGCCAGTGGTATATGAAGCGAGGGATAATGCCGCTGTTCAATTGAAAGATTTAGGCATAGATCCAGCAGATGTAAAATACATTATTACCTCCCACTTTCATGCAGATCATGTGGGTGGATTAAAAGATTTTCCGAATACAAAGTTTATCTGTTCGCGGGCGGGCTACGAATCTGTAAAACCACGTCGAGGGCTGAATGCAGTGAAAGCAGGATTCCTTGCTGGATTGATCCCCAATGATTTTGAAGTGCGGGCTCTCTATGTTGAAAATCAAAGCCAAGTTGCTCTAGATTCAAGCTATGCACCTTTTCAATCCGGCTACGATATTTTCAAAGACGGATCTTGCTATCTTGTCGATTTGCCTGGACACGTGGTTGGACAATTGGGACTATTTATCACAGCGGAAGATCAAAAACGTTATTTTCTGATTGCAGATGCTTGTTGGGTGAGCAGAGCATACAAAGAACTTCGATATCCTCACCCCATAACGCAATTGATTACTTCGAATTACAAAGAATATCAGGACACGTTGCAAAAAATTTATCAATTCCATCGATTGCACCCAGAAGTTATTGTTGTACCGACCCATTGCAATGAGCAGTATCAGGACTTGGCAAGTGGAGTCTTGGCATGAATGCCTTGCAACGACTTCTCTCGATCTTCGTAAGTTATGCCTCTATTAAGCAGAAGAACCGATTCAAATCCAGAGACGCGCTTCTCAAATGGCAAGACAGACAAGTTCAAAACTTCTTAAAGAAAACCCTACCAAAATCGAAATTCTATCAAAACTATATTCAGGGAATGTCAATTCAAGACTGGCAGAAGTTTCCAACGATCGACAAGCGCCTGATGATGGATAACTTTGATGATTTAAATACGGCTGGGATCTCAAAAGCCGAAGCATTTAACATTGCTATTCAATCTGAAATCTCTCGCGATTTTTCTCCGAAAATAAAAAATTATACGGTTGGACTTTCTTCTGGCACAACAGGAGGTCGAGGCTTATTTGTCGTGAGCGAGTTTGAACAGTGTTTTTGGGTTGGAGCTATTTTTGCAAAAGCATTCCCTTTGTCATTTACCAAAAAGCATCGCATAGCTTTCTTTCTCCGTGCCAATAGTAACCTCTACGAGAATGTGAAAAGTAGATCAATTGAGTTTCAATACTTTGATCTGCTTAGCGCCATGGGAGATCATGTTCAGCGTCTTAATCATTACCAGCCAACTGTTCTCGTCTGTCAACCTTCGGTTTTACGACTGTTGGCTGAAGCCCAGTCCACTGGAAAATTGCACATCTCACCTGTGAAAATCATTTCGGTTGCAGAGGTGTTAGATCCAGTTGATGAGGCAGCTATCCGAAAGCACTTCAATCAAACCGTTCACCAAGTCTATCAATGTACAGAAGGATTTTTAGGAAGCAGTTGTGAATACGGAACACTCCACCTGAATGAAGACATGGTTGCTATTCAAAAGGATTATATCGAAGGAAGCTCGGGGCGCTTTATGCCGATCATTACCGATTTCAACCGCTGTACTCAACCAATTATTCGCTATAAACTGAA
>JACMLN010000124.1 GCA_014379585.1 Gloeobacterales cyanobacterium ES-bin-313
GCAGGGCGACTATCAGGAATGTGTTCCGCTGGACTGACATCTACGCCGGTCGTGTCGATCCCTGGAAGGGGCAGATTGAGGTTCGGGCCCTGCTGGAGAATCCGACTGCCAAAGAAAAGAGTTGCAAACAATAAGATCGAATAGACGACGACAAAGCTTGTCAGTGAAGCGAGAATATCGCCAGCAGGGACAGGCGAAACTACATCAGCGGTGCGAATTTGACCGTAGACGACCCAAGGTTGCCGCCCAACACAGCGCACGATCCAGCCACATTCCACTGCGAGATAGCCTAGGGGCGCGGCGAACAACCAACCGTAGAGGAGCAGGCGTTGCTGGACAATTTTTTCAGCCGTCAGTTTGCCGCGTAGCCACTGCAAAGCCGTGAACAGCATTAGTGCGGCAAAGAAAAAACCGATGCCGACCATGATCCGAAACGTATAGAAAATGAGGCCGATCATCTTTGGCCGATCTTCTGGCCTATATTCTTTGAGACCCTTTAGGGGTTCAGAAAGGGTGCCTTTCAACTCCAAGATGTAGCTCAGAGCACCAGGCACTGCAATCTCCCAATCGTTGCGCTCCGCTTTTTCGTTGGGGAGGGCAACGACACTCCAAGGGGCTGGCTGTCCGGCTGGAATGGATTCCCACAGCGACTCCATGGCGGCGAGTTTGGTCGGCTGATAGTGCTGGACTTGTTCACCACTGAGGTGGCCAATAAAAATCTGCATCGGAGCCACCACCACTGCTGCACCGAGGGCGATCTTAAATGACTGCAAAAAGAACGCTTCGTGGCGGCGGTTCAAGATGTACCAAGCGCTGATGCCACCGATCACAAACAGTGATGTCTCCAAGGTGGCAAAGAACATATGGAGAATACTGTAGAACGCAAAGGGATTGGCAACGGCCTGAAAGAAGTCTTGAACGGCAAATTTGCCATTGATAAATTCTCCCCCAGCCGGGGTCTGTAACCAGGAATTCGCATCGACGATCCAAACAGTAGAAAGATTCGCTCCAAAGGCAACCATGATCGTCGCAAAGTAATGAATGGGAGCAGGGACACGTTGCCAACCGAATAACATGATCCCCAAAAATCCGGCTTCCAACATGAAGGCAACCGAAGCTTCAAAACCAAGAATGCTCCCGAAAAAGTCGCCGACAGCCTCCGAGAAAGGTGCCCAATTGGTTCCGAATTGAAATTCCATCGGAATTCCTGTGGCAACCCCGATCCCAAAGTTGAGGACGTAAAGTTTGGCCCAGAAACGGGCGTGATAGTAATAGTCGGGGTTGCGGGTCTTGAGCCACAGACCCTCAACGATCACCAGATAAACCCCCATGCCCGTCGTCAATACAGGCCAGAGCATATGAAAGATAGCAGTAATGGCAAATTGTGTACGCGATAAGGCGACTGGATCCGTCCAAAAACTCATAGCAATCCTCCTTGTACCACTACACAGTGGCTTGCACGGGTAGGGATATGAGAGGTTGTCTTGAAAGTTTTAAGGTTTATTTTTCGACAAAAAAACTCCCCTGACTTTAGATCAAGGGAGCTTTTTTCAGAAAAGTTGCTTAAGCAAGGCCGCCGGTTTGGGCAGCAACTTCTTCAGCAAAGTTCTTTTCTTCTTTCTCGATGCCTTCACCGAGAACGAAGCGAGAGAAACGGCGGACTTTGATGTTTTCGCCGATCTTGGCGATCTTGTCGTTGATCAGTTCGCCAACGGTCTTGGTTTGATCCTTGATGAACGGCTGATCGAGAAGCGTGCGCTCCTTGAAAAGCTTATCCACCCGACCTTGGGCAATCTGAGCGCGCATCTTCTCAGGCTTGCTGAGGAGATCTTCGCGCTGCAGTTCCGCAGCCAGTTCGTTCTCGCGGACTTCCAAGGGAATTTCTTCGATGGAAATAAACTCGACGTTAGGACTTGCGGCGATCTGCATGGCGATGTCCTTGGCCAACTGGTGGAAATCATCGCCCTTGGCGACGAAATCCGTTTGACAGTTGACTTCGACGAGAACGCCGATCCGGCTGCCTGTGTGGATGTAGGAAGTGACCAGACCCTCGGAGGCAACCTTGCTCTTGAGCTTGGCTCCCTTGAGTTCGCCTTTTTTACGAAGCACTTCGACGGCCTTGTCCATATCGCCATCGGCTTCGATCAGGGCATCTTTGCAGGATTTGAAAGGAAGACCACCGACTTTGTCGCGCAGTTCCTTCACCATTGTTGCTGGAATGTCTGCCATTGTTTCCTCGCCAGTTACGCTTCTTCTTCTTCAAGCAGGGTGGAGAAGAGAACTTCACCCTTTTCGGTCGGTACTACAGGCTCTTCAGGAGCAGCAGCAGCAGCCGGAACCACAGCCTCTTCGACGGACTCATCGACGTGGCCATGGCGACCTTCGTAGATCGCATCGGCCAACTTGCCCAACACAAGACGAATGGAACGAATCGCATCGTCGTTGGCGGGGATGCCGACGTCGGTCAGATCTGGATCGCAGTTGGTATCCAACAAGGAGACGATCTGAATATTAGAACGACGGGCTTCCATGACTGCGTTCATTTCGCGACGTTGATCGACAACCAACAGAATATCGGGCTTGCGGCGCATATTCTTGAGGCCACCGAGATACTTGGTCAGTCGCTCTAGTTCTTTGCGCTTCATCGATGCTTCTTTTTTGGGAAGCACGTCGAGAGCACCACTTTGTTCTAGCGCTTCGAGGTCTTTGAGCTTATCGACGCTGGTACGAATTGTGTCCCAGTTGGTCAACATACCCCCCAGCCAACGCTGGTTCACCCAATACATTCCGCAGCGCTTCGCTTCTTGGGCGATGACGGGAGCGGCCTGACGCTTGGTGCCAACAAATAGGATCTTCTTGCCCTGATCTGACGCATTGCGCAGATAATTGTAAGCCTCATCCAACATGTGAGCAGTCTGGGTCAAGTCAATGATGTGAATACCATTGCGATCCGTAAAGATGTAGCGCTTCATCTTTGGGTTCCAACGGCGGGTCTGGTGTCCAAAGTGAACACCGGCCTCCAACATCTGTGGAAGTGTAACAACTGTCATGCTTTTCTCCTTCGGGTTTTGCTTCCATCCCAGAGACACGCCGAAACGCACCCGAAAACTAGGATGTGCAGAGTTTTGGTCAACTTAACTAGCATAGCGAAAATGTACAGATCCTGACAACCAATCACGCCAGCCATACTAGAAATGCTGTTTGGGGATTTGTGATGCGCATCGTCTACTTTGGAACCGCCGAATTCGCTGTCCCGACTCTCCAAAAGTTGCTGGATGCGCCAGACATGGAGGTTGTGGGCGTAGTCACCCAGCCCGATCGCCCCCAAGGTCGTGGTCAGAAACTCACCCCACCCCCAGTTAAAGTGTTGGCTCTCAGTGCTGGGCTGAAGATTTTCCAACCAGAACGTTTACGAAAGTCTCCAGAAACCTTGGCAGAACTGGCTGCCCTGGAAGCAGGCTTTTTTGTGGTCGCTGCCTACGGGCAGATTCTGCCCCAGGCGGTACTCGATATGCCCAAATCGGGCTGTATTAATGTTCACGGCTCGCTGCTGCCCAAATATCGCGGTGCGGCACCGATTCACTGGGCGATCTACCACGGTGAAACCGAAACGGGGATCACAACCATGTTGATGGATGCGGGTCTCGACACTGGGGCGATGCTGCTCAAGGCGGTAGTACCGATTACCGACGATGCCAACAGTGAGCAATTGATCCAGGAGTTGTCGATAGTTGGTGCGGATCTGCTGCTGGAAACCCTCCACAAGTTCGCTCAGATTATTCCTGAACCTCAAGAAAATGATCAGAGTTCCTATGCACCACTGATCGACAAACAGAGCTATGTGATCGACTGGAGCCAAAGCGCTGGCCAGATTCGCAACCAAGTCCGTGCCTTCTATCCCTATACGTATACGCTTCACAAGGAGAACCGTTTGCGGGTACTTGCTGCTCAGGTTGTTGATTTCACGGGTAATCCGGGAACAGTACTTCGCCTTACGAAAGAGGGTGTCTTGGTCGCCACAGGAGAAAAAGCCCTGGAACTGACGACGGTTCAACCCGCCGGAGGACGACCGATTACAGGCTGGAATTACGCCAATGGAAACCATTTGGCTGTCGGAGATGGTTTGGGGGAATGAGTGCCACAGATGACATCGCTTCTTCCGGCAATGCATGTAGGGGCAAACCATGCTACGCCCACCCGACGCCCACCCTAGGAAATGCACACTGAAACCACACAGTATTTCTATTTTGGTGGGTTGCGATAAATATGGCGAACGGCACCAAAGGGAAGGGGCGAGCCCCTCCCTCTGGACTCCCACCCCGTGGGGGACAGAAGCCTGTCCCCCACACCCCCTTGGCAACTTTAGTGGCTTGATACTGAGTGATATTCGGTTGCGCAGATTTCGCCTCACGTTGCGGGGGGGTGCGCAACTACCCAAATCTGTGGACTGGTGGCACGGTAGGTATGACGCTGCGCGTCCCAGGCTCATGGCGCTACGCGTGGTGGTGCGGAATTGGAGACGGGTTGGGGGAGGTTTGGGTTAGCGATGCCTCAGTTGCCCAGTCCAATGACGAATGGGTGTGAGAGCCTCTCTCAAGAGGGCTTGACTTTCTGGAGACGACTGGTCTACTTTAGTGGTTCGCCCAATCAAGCACTTTAGAGTGATTCGTAACGTCTGCAAGTCAAGATAAACAAGTTTTCTGAAAGGAACAATCTATGCATCTCTTTGAGCCATTTACTGTGCGCGGAGTGACACTGCGCAACCGGATCGCGGTTTCGCCCATGTGTCAGTATTCGAGTACCGACGGGTTCGCCACAGATTGGCACCTTGTCCACCTTGGCACCCGCGCTGTTGGTGGGGCAGGGCTAGTGATGACGGAAGCAGCAGCCGTCGAAGCCCGTGGTCGGATTAGTCCCCAAGATTTGGGGATTTGGCAGGATGGCCACATCGAAAAATTGGCTCAGATTACTCACTTCATCGCTGAACAAGGTGCAGTGCCCGCGATTCAATTGGCTCACGCTGGTCGCAAGGCAAGTACTTCGCGGCCTTGGGAAGGCGATGGTGTCGTTACTCCAGAGTTGGGTGGATGGGAAGATGTTGTTGCCCCCAGTGCGATTGCTTTTTCGGATAGCTATCCGCAGCCACGGGCTTTAGAGATTCCCGAACTGAAAGGCTTAATCCAGAGCTTTGTGGAAGCGACCAAACGCGCTTTGGCGGCTGGCTTTCAGGTGGTCGAAGTCCACGCAGCCCACGGCTATTTGCTCCACGAATTTCTTTCTCCTCTGAGCAATCAACGCACCGATGACTACGGCGGCAGTTTTGAAAATCGGATTCGTCTCCTTAAAGAAGTGGTGACGGCAGTACGCGCCCAATGGCCAGAACGCTATCCACTGTTTGTGCGCATCTCCGCTACAGACTGGGTAGAAGGGGGCTGGGACATTGAGCAATCCATTGAACTTTCCAGACAACTTGCCGAACTTGGTGTCGATCTGATCGATGCTTCTTCGGGGGGCGTCGTTTCGGGGGCGAAGATTCCTATCGGTGCTGGCTACCAAACCAGTTTCGCTGAGCGCATTCGCAAAGAAGCAGGGATTGCCACTAGCGCTGTCGGCATGATTACCTCAGCCCAGCAAGCGGATCACATTCTGCGTATAGGTCAAGCAGATTTGGTGATGCTTGCTCGCCAACTGTTGCGCGATCCCTACTGGCCGTTGATGGCCGCTGTCACCCTTCGCCAGGGCACTGTTTGGCCGTCTCAATACGAACGGGCAAAGCCTTAGAGGTTTTCTGGATCGATGCCCAAAGCTCTCAAGCGTTCTGCTAGTCGATTCGCTCGTTGGCGTTCTTTCTCCTCGCGCTGCTCTGCCTGAGTTGCCCGTTGGCGCTCCTGCTCCGCGTATTGAAACTCCTGTATGGTGTATCCGGCCGCACCGAGAACTGGTTTTCGCCATGGGCCTGGAACGCGCAGCGTTATACCTACCGTGCCACCAGTCCACAAACTGCGGTGATTGCGCACCCACCCGCATCGTGACAGTCAGCCTGCGCAACCGAATATCACTCAGTATCAAGCCACTAAAGTTGCCAAGGGGGTGTGGGGGACAGGCTTCTGTCCCCCA